>JAGFIW010000071.1 GCA_024103195.1 Saprospiraceae bacterium
CGTTCCTCCGGCCGACCCCCATAGGAAATACCTCCACAAGGCGGATTACCCTGCCGGCAAGTACATCCCTGCACCCGGCCCCAGCGGTAATTCCAGCAGGATCCAGATGATCAGGAAGATGGTCCAGCCGATAAAGAAGATGACGGTATAGGGCAACATGGTCGCGACCACCGTGCCGATGCCCGCCTTGGGCACGTAGCGTTGGATAAAGGCCACGATCAGGGCGAAATACGACATCATCGGCGAGATGATGTTCGTGACGCTGTCCCCCACCCGGTAAGCCACTTGGGTGAACTCCGGGCTGTAACCCAGCAGCATGAACATGGGGATGAATACGGGAGCCATGATTGCCCATTTGGCGGAGGCGCTGCCCATGACCAGGTTGATCGTGGCAGACACGGCGACAAATGCCACCATCAGGGGGATGGGTCCCAGACCGGATGCCTTGAGCACTTCCGCTCCCTGCACGGCCACGACAAGTCCGATATTGGTCCAGTTGAAGTACGCCACGAACTGGGCGGCAAAGAAAACCAGCACGATGTAGGATCCCAAAGTTTCCATGCTTTTGCCCATGCCTTTCATGACATCGGCATCCGAGCTGATGGTCCGTGCGCCGATGCCGTAAGCGATGCCGACCAGACCCGCTCCCAGAAAAATCAGGGCCACAATGCCCGACATGAAGGGCGATTTGAGAATATTGCCGGTCTCCGGATCGCGCAGATAGCCGTCGGCGGGGACGAGTCCTCCCAGTACGAACGCTGTAAACAGCAAGGCACCTCCCAGGGCAAACCAGAGTCCTCTTTTCTCAGGTCCGGATAGCGGTTTGATCTCTTCGGCCTTCTCGGTGCCCTCGTATTTGCCAAGGCGCGGCTCGACGATGCGCTCCGTCACCCAGGTGCCCAATCCCGTGATCAGGAAGGTGGAGAAGAACATGAAATAGTAGTTGCACATGGGATTGACCTCATAGCCGGGTTGCAGGATCCGGGCGGCTTCCTGGCTGAGGCCGGCCAGCAGCGGATCTATCGTACCGAGCAAAAGGTTGGCACTGTACCCACCCGAAACGCCCGCAAAGGCGGCGGCAAGACCAGCGAGCGGGTTGCGTCCCGCCGCCAGGAAGATGATGGCCGCCAGGGGCACCAGCAGGACATATCCCACTTCACTGGCCGTATTGCTGAGCACACCGGCAAATACAATCACCATGGTCAGCAAACGGGGGGGAGATTTAAGCACAATGAGCCGCAGTGCCGTACTGATCAGACCCAGGCCTTCGGCGATACCGATACCGAGAAGGGCGACAAGGACCGTACCCAGGGGGGCGAACCCGGTAAAATTGGTGATCATCTGCCCGAGGATACGGTGCAATCCTTCGGCGGAGACCAGGTTGACGATGGAAATGACCTCACCGGTGCCGGGATGGACAACACTGATCGAAAACCGGCTCAACAACCAACTGAGGAGGATGACCAGCAAGGCCATTCCGGCAAAGAGGGTGCCGGGATGAGGCAGGGCATTGCCGAGTCTTTCGATCACGGAAAGAAACCGGTCGATCCGGCTGCGGGACACGGGGGTGCTCATAGGGTGCAGGTTTGCCGGTGCCAAAGATGGGCAACTTTTACGGGTTTGGCTATGGAATGCACGGGATGAGGATCTTTGTCCCCATGACCCGGACCCGATGGACGCCTCCTCCCGGTTTTGCCCGAAAATTGATCAATTGGTCCCGTCACCTTGACCGACCCTTGCCCTGGAGAGAGGAGCAGGAGCCTTACCGGATCTGGTTGTCGGAAATGCTCCTTCAGCAGACCCGTGCCGCCCAGGCCATACCCTATTACCACCGGTTTGTGGAACAATATCCGACCGTTCAGGAGCTCGCGCAGGCGGACATCGCCGAAGTGTTGCGGCTGTGGGAGGGACTGGGATATTACAACCGCGCCCACTTCCTGCACCAAACGGCGCGGATCGTCACCTCAACGCGTGGAGGACAATTTCCAGACACCTATGAAGGTTTGCTGGCCCTTCCCGGGATCGGACCTTATACGGCCGCGGCTATTGCTTCTTTCGCCTTCGGAAGGCCCCACGCGGTCGTCGACGGCAATGTCATCCGGATTTTGGCCCGTCTGACGGGTCTGGAGGGCGATCCAGCACGTCCCGAGGTCAGGAGGGAGTTTCAGGCACGGGCCGATACGCTGATGGGACGGAGCGATCCTGCAGCCTTCAACCAGGCCATGATGGATTTCGGCGCCGTCCAATGTGTACCCCGCCAGCCCGACTGTCCCTCTTGCCCGTTTGCCGGGTTCTGCATGGCCTGGAACACGGACCGGGTGAATGCTTTTCCCGCCAAAAAGACCCGACGGACATTGCGTCACCGCTATTTTCTGTTTCTGGTGCTGAAAAAAGGTTCCCGGACCTGGCTGGTTCGGCGAGACCGGGGAGATGTATGGCGGGGACTTTTCACCTTTCCGCTGCACGAAACCGATGCACCTGTGGATGATCCGGAAGCATTGGCGCGATCCGGCTGGCCATTTCTCCCTCCAATGAGACCAATGACGATTAGCGGACCCTGGGAACAGGTATTGACCCATCAGCACATTCATGCCTGGATCCTAACGGCCTCCTTTCCCCGGACCACAGCTATTCCGCCGGAGTGGATGGCCGTGGAAATCCGCGATTTGCCTAACTTTGCCTTTCCGAGGATCCTGCGGCGTTTCCTGAACGATCCACGGACCTCTCTCATCCCGTAAAAGCGCGTTCCATGATCAACAAAGCAACCCTGATCGGCAATCTGGGCCGTGACCCGGAATTGCGCAGGTTCGACAATGGCGGCGTTATCGCCCGTTTTTCCATCGCCACCAATGAAAATTACCGGGACAAGAATGGCGAATGGCAGACATTGACCGAATGGCATGAAATCGTTTGCCGGGGAGCTATGGCCGAGCGCGTTGAAAAAGAATTGCGCAAGGGTCGTCTTGTCTATATTGAAGGACGGATCACCCACCGCAAATACACGGATCAGAATAACGTGGAGCGGCAAGTGACGGAAATCGCGGCCAATGTCCTGCGTATCCTCGACCGCACCGCCGAACGCCCCATGTCCGGAGAAGGCAACGAGTCCCGGATGGAATCCTCCATCGAAGCGTCGGGCAGCAACAGTGGGGCCTACCAGGACAAGGATGATGACGGGGATTTACCCTTCTGAAATGCAACCTCCCCGCATTTCCGGCGTAATGTCAAACCAAATCCCTTTCCTTGGAACCCGATCCTGACAGTAGCCTGGCCCTGGCGGCACTCCCCCTGATGGCCGTGGACCCGGGGCTGATATTCGGCTTCCTGTTCCTCCCTGTTCTGCTTTTCTTCTCCGCCATGATCTCCGCATCGGAGGTGGCCTTCTTTTCGTTGGCCGTCCACGATATCGAATCGCTGAAGGAGGATCGCAAGGCCAACGCCCAGCGCATTCTGGACCTCCTCGAAAAGCCGGCCTCCCTCCTGGCTACCATTCTGATCAGCAACAATTTTGTCAATATCGCCATCGTCCTCGTCGCCAACTCGGTCCTGGGACGCCTGCTTTCCGTCGAACTCTGCACCCGCTGGGCAGTCACGCTTCACCCTTTCCTGGGCGCTCTCGCTCCTTCCCCGGAATCGCTGGGTCACGCCATCCACTTCATCATCGCGGTGGTAGGTGTCACAGCTCTGCTCTTGCTCATCGGCGAGATCATGCCCAAGATCTATGCGCGGTTCAACATGCTCCCCATTGCGCGGACCATGTCCGGACCCCTCACCTTCCTCGGAAAGGTTTTCAGCCCCTTTTCCCTGTTGCTGGTCCGCTGGACAGATGGCATGGAGCAACGCCTCGCCTCCCTGCGCGATACCGGTGCCAGCCCGTCTGATCTGCAAAGCGCCATCGAACTCACGGTACAAAATGATCACCACGGCCACAAGGAAGTGGACATCCTGAAACGGATCATCCAGTTTGCCGATGTCAACACCAAACAGATCATGCGGCCCCGGACAGACATCGTTGCCGTGGAGGCATCCGCGCCTTTCGGCGAACTCATGAAGGTGGTTCGTTCGTCGGGATACAGCCGTATCCCGGTCTACCAGGAGGACATGGATCATATTACAGGCATCATCTACGCCAAGGACCTGATCGGTCACACCCAGGAACCCGAGGATTTTGCCTGGCAGGAGCTGGTCAGAACGGAAATCCTGTACGTGCCCGAATCCAAACGCATCAGTGACCTGCTCAAGGAATTTCAAAAAGAGAGAAGGCATATCGCCATCGTGGTCGATGAATACGGAGGGACCGCAGGACTGGTTACCCTCGAAGACATCATGGAGGAAATCGTCGGAGAGATCAAGGACGAGTTTGACGATGAGGTGGAAATACCTTTTCGCCAACTGGACGAGCGCAATTTCCTCTTTGAAGGAAAAACCCAGATCAACGACGTTTGCCGGATCCTGGGCCTGGACGTCAACTTTTTTGATGAAGTAAAGGGAGATGCGGATTCCCTCGCCGGACTTGTCCTTGAACTCGCCGGGGTCATTCCCCGCAAGGATACCGTCGTCGAATTCTCCGGTTACACTTTTCGTGTGACCAATGTGAACAAGCGCCGCATCGAGGAAATCAAACTCACCATACCCGTACGCCCATGATCCGGTTTCTTCTGGCCGCCCTTTTTGTCACCGGATGCCAAACGGATCCCGGACTGGAGCCCAAACCCCGCGCCTATCCGCGCATTGTGTATCCCGATACGTCCATGGTGGATTTTACCCTGACCGACTGCCCGTTCCGGTTTTCCCATCCCGCCTACATGGAACCCCGGAAGGAATCGGCCTTTTTCGACGGCTCAACGCCCCATCCCTGCTGGTTTGATCTGCATATGGAGGTCTTTAATGCCGACCTTCACTGCACCTATTCCCCGGTGCGTCATTACAACGAATTTCAAATGCTGGTCCAGGATGCCTTCCGACTGGCCAACGAGCAAAACAAACGCGCCAGCTATATCGAGGAATTCAAAATCCGGTTGCCCGGTGGCGTCTCGGGCATGGCCTTCAGCCTGGAAGGACCCAGCGCGTCTCCGTTTCAGTTTTTTCTGACGGACTCTACCCGTCATTTTCTGAGAGGCAGCCTCTATTTCAATACCCGCCCCGACCCCGATTCTCTGGCCCCAGTGGTGGATTACGTCCGCAAAGACATCTTGCGGATCATCGAATCCCTGGAATGGCAACCCGACAGCCGGTGAGACTCAGATCTTGATCTTTTTGATCCGTGCCAGGTCACGACTCTGGTCCTTGGCTTTGAGCGACTCCCGCTTGTCATAGGATTTCTTTCCCTGCGCCAAAGCGATTTCCAGTTTGGCCAATCCCCGCTCGTTGACATACAAGCAGGTCGGGACGATGGTGAGGCCCCGCTCCTTGACTTTGCGCTCCAATTTGACCAATTCACTGCTGCGCAGAAGCAACTTCCTCGTCCGCCGGGGTTCGTGGTTGTAGGCGGTGCCCAGTTCGTATTCCGCTATGAACAGGTTGCGGACATACAACTCGCCCTTTTTGAAGACGCAAAAAGCGTCGGTCAGGTTGGCGTTGCCTTTGCGGATGGACTTGATCTCCGTCCCGGTCAAAAGGATACCCGCTTCGAATACCTGGAGGAAGTGGTATTCAAAGGAAGCCCGCTTGTTGCGGATCTCGATCTGGCGTTTGGCATCCTTTGTTTTCATGTCCAGACGGCCTTACAAGGACCGTAAAAGCCTGCAAAGATAGGCCAATTCAACGCCCTGTACACGCCTTTGCATCCCCGGAGCACCGACCTTGCCCGGTCAGCGGGCCTTTCCGGCCGTTCCTCGCTCTGGATGAGGTGGACATGGACCCCGCCATCGAAAATGGAATCCAGGTGTTTTCCCCTTTGGCCATCCGGCCGAAGAAGGGCGGATTCGGGGGGGTTCTGTTGGGGTTCAAGGCATAAAAAAGGACGAAAAAGCCCCGGACGGGCAGGCATCCGGGGCTTGGTGATCATCGGTAATCCCACCTAAGGATCGCGATGGCTCATTGCACGTTCAATGCTCCTCATCGTGTCCGTGGGCTTCGTAATCGGACATGAGCTGGTTTTGGACATCCGGTGGCACCGGCATGTATTCCGCGAAAGACCGGCTGTGTTTGGCCCGGCCCTGCGACAAGGAGCGAAGGGTGGAACTGTACTGGTACAATTCGGCCAGAGGTACACGGGCCAGGATTTTCTGGTAGTGGCCTTCGGCATCCATCCCCATGATCATGGCGCGCCGGGTCTGCAGGTCGCCCATGATGTCTCCCATGTGTTCTTCCGGGCACAGGATGGAGACATCGTATATAGGCTCCATGATCTGCGGGGCCGCTTGCCGGAAGGCCGATTTGAAGGCCATGGTCGCGGCGGTCTGGAAGGCCATGTCATTGCTGTCCACGGGGTGCATTTTGCCGTCGTAAATGCTCACGCGGATATCGCGGCAGGCCGAACCTGTCAGCGGGCCTTCATGCATTTTGTTCATGATGCCTTTTTTGATGGCATTGGAAAAGCGCGCGTCGATGGAACCCCCGACAATACACCACATGTAAATCAACTTGCCGCCCCAAGGCAATTCATCCTCTTCCCGGTTGCGCACGACGAGGTCGGACGGGTCGGGCATGCCTTCATGCCAGGGCTCGATGCGCATGTGCACTTCGGCAAACTGACCGGCTCCTCCCGTTTGCTTTTTGTGTCGGTACACCTCATTGGCCGCTTTGGTGATGGTTTCCCGGTAAGGGATACGCGGCTTGATGAATTCCAGGTCGAGATCGTACAGTTTTTTGATGCGGTAGCGGACAAGGTCCAGATGCAACTGGCCCTGGCCGTGCAGGATGAGTTGCTTGAGTTCCTGGCTGTGTTCGACCACGAGGGTGGGATCCTCCTCCTGGATTTGATGCAAGGCTTTGGAGACCTTCTCCGTGTCGCTCTTGTTGGGCGGTTTGACGGCCGTTCGGATGCGTGGCTCGGGAAAAGCAATACGGGCGATCTGTCGGTCGGTTCCTTTGACATTCAGGGTGTCATTGGTATGGCTGTCCTTGAGTTTGACGGTCACCCCCAGGTCACCCGCTCCGAGCTGATTGACTTGTTCCCTGTTCTTTCCTTCCGAGACGAAGATGTTACCGAATCGCTCGTGACTGTCATTGCGGGCGTTGATGAGTTCATCGCCGGCATGCACCATCCCGCTGTATACCTTGAAATAACTGACCAGACCTACCCGTGGTTCGGTGGTGGTTTTGTAGATGAACAGGGTGGTCTTGTCGGTCGGATTGCAGACCAGGGTGCCTCCCCCTTCGAGACGCTTGGGCCGGCGGTCGGCCGGAGAAGGGCACACGTCGTTGATGAAACCCATGATGCGTCCGGAGCCCATGTTGCGGGTCGCCGAGGCGCAGAATACAGGAAAGATCTGCTGATGGGCGATGGCCACCCGAAGTCCTTGGGCCAGCTCTTCCTCGGACAGCGTTCCCTGATCAAAATAGTGTTCCATCAGCGTCTCGTCGTTTTCCGCAGCGGCTTCGACAAGAGCCTTGTGCATCTCTTCGGCCCGGGCCATCTCACCGGCAGGTATTTCTTTTTTTACCGGTTTGCCGCCATCCTTGGGAAACTCGTACATCACCATGCGGAGGGCATCGATAATTTGATTGAAGCCGGTCCCCGGATTGAGCGGATACTGGACCGGGATGACGCGGGGACCAAACCGGTTGCGGGCCTGCTCCAGGGTATTGTCAAAATCGGCTTTTTCGTGATCGCACTGGTTGACGACGAAGATGCAGGGGGTCTCGAATTGTTCGACGTATTCCCAGATGAGTTCGGTACCCACCTCCACGCCACTGCGTGCGTTGAGCAACATGACGCCGAGGTCGGCGACCTTGAGTCCGCTGACCACCTCCCCGACAAAATCGTCGAATCCGGGCGTATCAATGATGTTGATTTTGGAATCTTTCCATCCGACGTGCATGAGGGTGGCGAACAAGGAATTGCCTCTTTCCTGCTCAATGTCTGTATAGTCGGATACCGTGTTCTGGTCTTCAATGGTGCCTCGCCGGTTGATGGCGCCGGCTTCGTAAAGCATGCATTCGTTGAACAGGGTTTTTCCCGATCCGGAATGTCCCAGCAGGGCGACATTCCGGATGTTTTTCGTGTCGTAATTCATGATGGATTCCCTTTTGGTGAAAGAATGGTATTCGTTCTGCCAGGCAAAACGGCTCTGAAAATAGGAACTTCTCCCAATTTGGCTTACGGAATAAAAGGTTGGTCCCGATCGGGATGTTCCGGGGCGAAGTTCATGGCGGAATCAGGTTTGTGTCATGACGGAAATCATACGGGCGTCTGATTTCCACAAGGCGGACATCCCAACGAAATGACATCCATGCCGGTGGGTTGGCATGGGTTGTCCCTGGAAATGAAACAGGAGTTGGGTTTGCCTTCGCTCCTTCAGGAGCTTCGCTCACGGTGAACCAGCTTTGAAATTGCTCGCCTTCGCTCCTTCAGGAGCTTCACTCACGGTGAACCAGCTTTGAAATTGCTCGCCTTCGCTCCTTCAGGAGCTTCGGCGAGCAAGGGCGGAGAAGGAGGGATTCGAACCCCCGGTACCGTTGCCAGTACACCGCATTTCGAGTGCGGCCCATTCAACCACTCTGGCACTTCTCCAACGAAGGCACAAAGGTAAAGGGATTTCATGACCTCTGCCGCAAGTCGGCTTCAGGGTTCCTGCTTTTCGCCCTGCGGTCCGCTGTCGGGATAAAAGGTGAGGTCAAGGACGCGCAATCGCCGGCGATCTCCCATACGCAGGACCCGCTCCGGGACCAGAAACAATAACCCCGTCACACCCAGGGCAATTCCTCCCACCCAATACTGAAACGGGGCCGGAGCACGCGTATTGATCAGTACATCCAGGAGGCTGTATGTAGCCCATACTCCCGTAAAAATGCCCACCATACTGCCCAGGCTCTTCGCCCATCGGTTGGATCCGCGCATCCGGATCGCCGCAATCTGATCTACCGACACCGCCCCTCCGGCAAACTGGATGGTCTGAACCTCCGGAAACAGATCGAGAATGTCACGGGTGTAAAACTGACGGGGTGCACCCTTCAGACTGAAGGTCACCTCATCCCCGATGTGCATCTTGATGGTTTTAAGACTTCCCGATCGCTCGATCTGGAGCACCTTCTGACCCCAGGCGCCATTCACCATCCCCCATCCCAAAAGGATCATCACCCACCAACGGACACCCCACATTCCGCGCCGGCTCATCTTTTTCCACCTGTTGCTTCAAGCAAAAATGCGTTCATGGGGCGAGCAGCCTCCCAGCGTTGGATGGCCTCCTCCACAAAACCCTCCTGGGTCACCCGGACGGCCGGCCACTCCGTGAAGTAGTAAAAGGCCTTGTTGTACAGCAAGGGCTGCCGGGCTGCTGCTTCGCGGAATTCTGCCGGCAGGATCTTGTTTTTGTCTCCCCGGATCTCGCCAAAATACCGCACAAAATCCGGTTGTACCAGGAGCCCGGCAAACCGTTCCGGCTCGGCGGCCATCTTCTCGCGAATGGCCTGCAGGCCGGCCTTGTCCGTCTCATAAACCCCGCTATAAAGCCTTGCCACCTTGCCGCCCAACTCAATATACAATCCGTCCATGTGGGGATTGCTCTTGCCTCCCGATGAAATGACGGCACTCACATGCGTTTTGTAAGGCGATTTGTCCTGGCTGAATCGCGTGTCCCGGTAAATGCGGAATATGGCATCCTTGGGCGTAAGCACGATCCGCCGGTCCAGTGCCTGCACCCGGCTGATCATTTCTTCGACAAACCGCTCGAACGGCTTCTTGACTTCCCGCTCATACCGGACTTTCTGCCCTTGAAACCAATCCCTGTCATTGTTTTTTTCCAATTCCTGAAGGAACCGCACAAAATCATTGGTGAAGTAAACCGCCATGATGAATCTTTTCTGAAAGGTAACCGTTATCCGCGTAATCCGCTATTTTTGACCACCTTTTTTCCTCTCACACAACCCTCCGCCCCATGCGTTTTCTCCAGAACCGGCAAAGCTCCAACCCCATACTCAAAGAATCCCGCTTTGCTTCCCAGGACCTTCTCCAATCTGCCGAAGGACAAGCGACCATGACGGCCCGGGGCGCTGTTGGCAAGACCATAATCCTCGGCAGCCTCATGTTGCTGACCGCCTTGTTCGGATATGCCTTCCCCAGCCCCATCGTACTGATCGGCGGCGCCATCGCCGGACTCATTCTCGTCCTCCTGGCCACCTGGAAAATGCACCTGGCTCCCATTCTGGCCCCGTTGTACGCCCTGGCAGAAGGCTTTTTTGTCGGCGCCGTAACCGCCTGGTATGCCGCGGCCTACAATGGTATCGTCTTCCACGCCGTGACCCTGACCCTCGCCATGCTGTTCATCATGCTCTTCCTCTACCAGGCGCGTATTATTGTCGTGACCCAAAAACTGCGGGCCGGAATCCTGATGGGCACCTTGGCTGTATTTGCCCTGTATCTCGTATCCTGGATCCTCTCCTTTTTTGGCGTAACGGTACCCTATCTGCATGAAGGCGGATTTATCGGCATTGGTCTGAGTCTCCTGATCATCGGCATTGCTTCCATGAACCTGCTGCTCGATTTCGACCTCTTCGAAAAAGGGGAAGCCGAAGGCGCTCCCCGCTTCATGGAGTGGTTTGCCGCCATGGGACTCCTCGTCACCCTGGTTTGGCTTTACATCGAATTCCTTCGCCTGCTGAGCAAATTGAGGGATTAGCCCCCACTACCCGAATCCGGTACAAACCACCCGGCATACATCACGTAATTGCCGGCAATCCGGGTAATCGTGTCCGCCAATTGCTCCTCCGACAATGCCTTTACCTTGCGGGCAGGTACGCCGGCGTAGATGTGGCCCGATTCAAGCCGGCTGTTTTCCAGCACAACGGAGCCCGCGGCGATCAATACATGGGATTCCACCACGGCGTGATCCATGACTATGGCCCCCATACCCACCAAAACCCGGTCGTGGATCGTACACCCGTGTACAATGGCCCGATGGCCGATACTGACCTCGTTGCCGATTTCAAGTGGCGCCTTACGGTACGTACAATGCAGGACAGCACCGTCCTGCACATTGACCCGGTCGCCCATCCGGATATGATGGACATCGCCACGCACCACCGCCTGAAACCAAATGCTGCAGGCATCCCCCATCCGGACATCACCCACCACCGTAGCATTTTCTGCGAGGAAGCAATCCCGGCCAAAAACCGGATAAATCCCGTGAACGGGCAGTATCAGCGCCATCCTCCAAAGGTAGAAATTCCCTCAAGGCACCCAAGGCCGGGTCGTCCCCTTCATGCCAGCGGGTTGCGGGTATGTGGGCGTTCGAAAATGCGGGCATACATGTCCCAAAGTTCGGGATAGGCCTTCCGCATTTGTTCGGGGTGCGAAAACCAAAGAGAAGCCCGCATCGCCTCGAGGTCAAGGGTCCGGAGTCCGATGAGAGCGAGTATCCTCTCGGTGGTCCACCCGCTGATGGTCCTGATCTCCGCTTCGGGATCACGGGATGGCGCGGGCCAGGGTAGGTCTGGTTCCAGGTCCCTCAGTACCCGGATGTATTCATATACCGCGATATCGGGAAACTGCCCCGGATGGAGGTAAGCCTCCATCAGATCCCTGCCGGCAAACAGCAACACCCCGTCCTCAGCATACCATTCAGACCGGTGCCATTCTTCCGGATGAGCCGGACTGGGAAACGATCCGGGATAAACAACGATCCTCTGGCCATCCGGATAAATCGCCCCCTCCCGGTTGAAACGCACTTTGGTGGCCGCTGCCGCCACCACGGCTTCTATGTCATGGGGAATGGCTTCCCATCCCTGCGGCATGAAATCATTGCCCAGGAAGAACAAGGCCATGCGCTGCCGAAACAGCAGCCTGCCCGCCGGGGAGAGCGCGCGGTAATAGGGATCATGTCGCTCCAGCAACATGCGCACGGGCCCATCCACATCGGGCGGGCGGCGGTTGTAATACCACCAGTTGATCCGGTCGCCAAGGATGAAAATGGCCGCTCCGGCCGTTACGGCAACGATGAGCAACCAGGTCCACGCCTCGTCCTTCTCATAGGCCAGATACAGACCTGCAATGGCCATCGCTGCAAACGGAAGGAGCAGAAGTCGGGCAAACATGATGCGAAGGTAGGACGAACGACAGGGATGGCTCCTGACGGATTCGCCAAAAAATGGGTATCATGCGCCACAATTGCGTGGAAATGGGGGTGCAAAAAGTTTCCAGGGTCGGCCGGCAAAAGGAGCATCAGCAATACGTCCGCAACCTGCTCGACGATATCCAGGCCCTGCAGTACATGCTGGACCACGGGTGGTTTGAAACCGGCATCACCCGCATGGGGGCGGAGCAGGAAATGGTGCTCGTGCACACGGATTCCCTCAAACCGGCGACGGTCGCGATGGAAGCGTTGGATCGCATGCAGCAATACCCATGGCTGACCTCCGAACTGGCCGCTTTCAACCTGGAGGTCAACCTGCCCCCGTATGAGCTGACAGGGGATTGCTTTTCGCGCTCGGAAGCCACCCTGCTGGAATACCTGCAGATCATCCGCTCCCACCTGGAAGAAATCAACGCCGACCTTGTCCTGACCGGCATCTTGCCCACGCTTCGCAAGAACGACCTGGTCATGGAAAATCTGACACCGCGGGACAGGTATTATGCCCTGATGGGAGCTTTGAAGGAAATGCAGCTCGGCCAGGCCTTCGAATTGCGCCTTACAGGCATTGACGAACTCCTCGTCCGCCATGACAGCCCGCTGTTGGAGGCATGCAATACCAGCTTCCAGGTACACCTGCAGGTGGATCCGGCCGATTTTGTGCGGTTGTACAATATTGCCCAGGCCCTCACCGGACCGGTCCTCGCCGTTGCGGCCAATTCACCCATTGTCTTCGGTCGCCGCTTGTGGCACGAATCGCGGATTGCCCTGTTTCAACAATCCATCGACACCCGCAGCACCCACGACCACATGCGCGAACGCAGCCCTCGGGTCCAATTCGGCAGCGGGTGGCTGCGCGATTCCATTCTTCAGATCTACAAGGAGGATATCGCCCGGTTTCGCACCCTTATCGGCAGCGAGCATTCGGAAAAGAGCCTCGAGCTGCTCAAAAACGGACAAGTGCCCAGACTGCGGGCGCTGCAGGTCCACAACTCGACGGTGTATCGGTGGAACCGCCCGTGTTACGGGGTGAGTGAGAACGGAAAGCCCCATCTACGCATCGAGAACAGGGTCATTCCCAGCGGTCCTTCCGTGGTGGATGAAATGGCGAATGCCGCCTTTTGGTTGGGCACCATGATGGAAATGGGCCGCCAGGTCGAGGATGTCACCCGAAAGGTGTCCTGGGAAGACGTGCGCGACAACTTCGGCAAAGTCGCCCGATTCGGCATTGACACACAACTCAATTGGTTTGATGACAAGAAAATAAGCACCATCCATCTCGTCATGGATCAACTGCTCCCCATGGCCGAAGCAGGTTTGCGGCATGCCGGCGTCCGCGAAGCGGATATCCGCCGTTATCTGGGTGTCGTCGAAGACCGCACCCGCGAACACATGAACGGGGCCCGTTGGCTCCTCCGGGCTTTCACACGTCTGAAAAATGAAATCAGCGAAGACGAGGCCCTCAGTGCCCTCACATCCAGCATCATGGAAAACCAGAAAACCAACTCCCCCGGTCATACCTGGCCCATGCCCGGCCAGGAACACCTGATGCGCTACCAGCCCTCCCGGCTTCGCATTGAAGAGGTGATGACCACCGATTTGTTTACCGCCCACCGGGAAGATCCCATCCCTATGGTCACCGAGATCATGGACTGGCGCAAGATCCGGTACATGCCCGTAGAGGATGAAAAAGGAAAACTCATTGGACTCATCACCTCCCGGTTGTTGCTGCGTCACTATACCAAAAACTACAAACTCGAAGGGAAAACACCTAAGATCATTGACGACATCATGATCCATGAACCCATTACCATTTCACAGGACGCCCCGCTCCTGGAAGCCATGAAACGCATGCGCGACCATCAGATCGGATGTTTGCCCGTCGTGCAGGGTGATGAATTGGTGGGCATCATCACCGAGATGGACTTCCTCCGGATCAGTAGCCGGCTGCTGGAACGACTGGGCTGACCAACTTCACCTACCTTTCCGTCATGACCCTCCCCAGGATTGCCGACCTGTTCACGCTGGCTAATCTGACAGCCGGCGTTCTGGCCATTCAATCGGGCCGGCCCCTGACCGCCGCCGGTTTTATCGCCTTGGGCGCCGCATGCGATGTCATGGACGGATGGGTGGCCCGCCGGCTGAACCAGACTTCACCGGTCGGCCTCCAACTCGACTCCCTGGCCGACATGGTCACCTTCGGCGTTGCCCCTGCGCTCTTGTTTCTCCGGATGATGCCGGAAACCTGGATGCATTTCGCCATCGCTCTGCTGATACCGGTGGCCAGTGCCTGGCGACTGGCCGTTTTCAATGTTCGACCAGCCAGCCCTGTCTTCGCCGGGCTGCCTACCCCGGCCAATGCCCTCTGGTACGCCGGCCTGGCGCTCTGGTGGCCGGAATTCGCCACCGACAGTACCGACCAAACCATTGCAGTAGGCATGGCCGCCGCATCGCTGCTCCTCAGCCTGTTGATGGTGTCATCCCTGCCTTTCCCCTCCTTGAAAACACGACCCCGGAACACGAAAGACCTGGCTCCCTGGATTTTGGCCCTTCTGGGGGCAGGCGTTGCCCTGGCCAGCCCATGGCCCCTCATGTTGGTCAATGCCGCCATGGTGGGCTTTCTGACAGGCTCGATCTGTTTTTACCGGACAAACCGGTCCTGACCAATCCTTCTTTCTGTTGGAAAAATTCAGAAATACCTACATTTAGGCAGTAAAAATTCCCTATCCATGAGAATCCTCAAAATGATCGGTTGGATCCTGCTCGCCCTCATAGGTGTGTTGTTGATCCTTGGCATGGTCCTGCCCAAAGAATGGACCGTCGAACGGGAGGTCCTGATTGATGCACCCAAGCCCCTGGTGTTCAATTTGACCAACTCATTGCGCGACATGCAGAGTTGGAGTCCATGGGCAGAACTGGATCCCGACCAGGTGACCACCTGGGAAGGGGAAGACGGCGCCCTGGGGTCCAGCATGACCTGGGATGGCAACAGCGATGTTGGCAAAGGCATCCAGACCCTGACCGCCGTTGAAGACAATACCAGGGTGGATTCCCGGCTGGAATTCATCGAGCCGTTTGAAGATGTGGCGGAAGCCTCCGTGATGTTGGAAGATGCCGATGCAAGTACCCGGGTTAAGTGGCGGTTATCCGGCAAGTCTCCTTTCCCCCGCAACGTGATCGCGCTGATCATGGGGATGAAGGGGTCTCTGGAAAATTCCTTTGACAAAGGGCTGGCCAAACTCAAGACCATGGCCGAAGAAAAGGCCGCCAATCCCGTTTACCGCGGATTTTCCATCCAGCGCAGCGATGCTCCTGCAAGGGTTTACATGGGCTACCGGGCCCGTGTCAGCTTTGCCGACATGTCGGCCTATTTTGAGAAAAACATGCCGGCCATCTTCAATGCCGCCATGAAAGCCGGCGCTGAATTGGACGGGGCTCCTGCCGGTTTGTATTACGAGTGGGACATGGAAGGCCAGATGGCCGATATGGCAACCGCCGTGCCGGTCAAAGAGGCAAAGAACGCTCCGGGTGTAGCCGTCGAACAACTCCCCGCCGGTCCGGTAGTCACGATCGACTATTACGGTCCATATGAAGGCAGCGGCGAGGCCCATTTCGCCATGGACGACTACATGAAGGATTTCGGACTCACCGCCGGCTCCCCCGTCATCGAAGAATACATCACCGACCCGTCCACAGAACCGGATACCGCCAAGTGGCTCACCCGCATCGTCTATTACATCCAGAACTGACACACCCTGAGTACCTGCTCAACCAGGTCCGGCAAGCGGCTCCGCATTCGCGGAGTCGCTGCTGTTTGGGCCAGGTCGTAGGAATTGGCCTCCCGATCCCTTATATTTGCCATGACTTGACCATCGCGTAAACCAGTTTCCCATGCGTCGTTTTTTACTGCTCCCCTTCCTTTTCGCCTGCTTTTTCCATCTTGCCCTGGCCCAGAATGCCAATGATGCCAAAATGTCGGTCATGATCCGGGCTGAAATCCAGGAGACCCCTCCCCGGATCACCCTGCATTGGGTCGAAGACACCCAGAATTCGGGATATTCTGTTTACCGGAAATCCAAAGGCGGAAGCAACTGGGGTCCCGTATTGGGCACGACCCTCGCTACCGACACTTCGTGGACGGATACGGCCGTCAACATCGGACAGGCCTATGAATACCGGGTCGTCAAAAATCTGGCCGGGTACGGTGGCGGCACGAGCGCCGGTTACTGTTATGCCGGTATTGATGTCCATCCCGTTCATACCAGAGGCACCTGCATTGTCGTGGTGGACAGCACCTTCAAAACCTCCCTCGCTCCGGAAATCGCCCGTCTCCACCGCGACCTCGAAGAGGACGGCTGGAAGGTGAAAATGCTGTATGTGGACCGCAATGATCCCGTGCCAACCGTCCGCCAACTCATCAAACAAGCCCTGACGGGTGACAATTCCTTCTTTCAGACGCTTTTCCTTCTGGGTCGCGTACCTGTACCCTACAGCGGCAATATCGCACCGGACGGCCACGTCCCCGACCACCAGGGGGCATGGCCCTGTGACGGCTACTATGGCGATCTGGACGGCACCTGGACGGACAATACCGTCAATGTGGTGGATGCCAGTCAAATGCGCAATCGCAACATCCCCGGAGACGGGAAGTTTGACCAAAGCTCGTTTCCCTCCACCCTGGAATTGGGCGTGGGGCGGGTGGACTTTTTCAATATGAACGCCTTCCCCAAGACCGAAACCGAACTCCTGCGCAATTATCTCGATAAAAATCACGCCTGGCGTAAAGGCATGTTGCCGTCCGTGGAAAGAGGGGTCATCCAAAACAACTTTGCCGGCTTTGCCGAGGGGTTTGGCCAAAACGGATGGAAAAACTTTGTCCCCATGTTCGGCTACCCTAATGTCAAGGAGATGCCTTACCGCGAAACGCTGCAGAGCCAGAGCTACCTGTGGTCCTATGGCTGCGGTCCGGGCTCCTACAACAGCGCCGGTGGTATCACCAACACCACCAATTTCACCACGGATTCCCTGCAGACCGTATTCACCATGCTGTTCGGCAGTTACTTTGGCGACTGGGACAGCGGCAACAACCTCCTCCGGGCCGCCCTCGCGACCGGAACCACCCTGACCAATGCCTGGGCGGCCAGGCCCAACTGGATGTTTCACCACATGGCCCTCGGTGAACCCATCGGTTACAGCGCAAGGCTGAGCATGAACAACAACGGTGCCCTGTACCAGTCGGGATTCGGGGCCGCCGGCGTCCACACCGCCCTGATGGGCGATCCCACGCTCGTCATGCATGTCCTCCGGCCACCAACTGCGCTGATGGTCCAGCAGGATGGTTTTCATGTCCACCTGTCCTGGGAGGAGGTCCCGGGGGCCCTCGGATACCACGTTTACAAAAAGAAGGAAGGGGAATCGGAATTTACCGTCCTCACCGGAACCCCGCTCACCTTCAATACCTATACCGACTCCTGCAGCGGGGACGGATATACCGTTTACCAGGTCAGGGCCGTGGAACTCCGGGAAAGCAGCAGTGGCCGCTATTTCAATCTGGGCGCCGGGGTCTCCGATTCCCTGACCATCGATTATTCGGCCATCAAAGCCCAAAGCCAGTTTGACGCCTCGGTGTATTACGATCAGGTCACCCTGACCAACCTCTCCCAAAACGCCGATTATACCTACTGGTTTTTCAGCAACGGATTCCAATCCGAAGACCCGAACGTCCAGGTCATCGTCCCCGACACCGGCCTCATCAATATCTGCCTGGCCGCTGCCGACGCCTGTCATGAAGACCTGTATTGCGAAGACGTAAACATCCAGTCCAGCCTGCCCCACATCACGGCTGAAATCCTCCATGTGACCTGCCATGGGGAAGGAAACGGTTCCATTGGCCTCACTTTGACCGGTGGAACACCCCAACAAGACATTCAATGGAGCAACGGCCAGTCGGGTCCTAACATCGACATGCTGGATGCCGGGACCTTCCAATGCACCGTCACTTCCGAAACGGGGAGCACGGGCACCTACGGACCCTATGATGACCTGCAGCCCGACAGTCTCGAAGTGCTGGCACAAATCCAACCATAAGGTTCAGCCCAGAACAACGGCTCCGTCATCTCCTTCGTTTCCGACGGATGCATACCGTAT
>JAGFIW010000103.1 GCA_024103195.1 Saprospiraceae bacterium
TAGGCCTCCTGCCAGTCAGTATCCGCCCATTTTTCGTTTTGGGGGCTGCGGAAATTGAAGGCAAAGGTCGTCGGACGTGCCTGATGTTTCAGGCATTTGGCGAGGCATTCAGGATCGGGATGATCGAAGTAGGCGCCGTTGGAACTGACCAGCAGTGCAGGGCAGTCCAGGAGCGCCATGAGGGATTCCGGGGTGCTGCCTTTACTGCCGTGGTGGGCCAGTTTCCAGGCGTCGAGGGCGAGGCGTGGCTCATCTCCTTTCAGGTGTTGCAGCGGAGGCAGGAGTTCGCGGCCGGGCGAATCGCCGGCCAGGAGGGCCGTTTTGCCATCATAGGCGGCCAGGAAGGCAATGCTGCTGCGGTTGGCGATCGACGTGTCGGCTTTCACCTTGGCCTCCTGCCAGTCCTCGACAGTGGGTCCGCCCAGCAAATCGCCCGGCGGTTGGCGGTAACGGTGGTTTTTTTGCAGGTATTCGGCCAGGGCGGCCTCATCGCGGATGAGGCCTGTTTCTTTGGTCCAGTGTTTTTTCATGCGGAGCAGGGCCTTGACGCCCGGGGCCAGCAAAGTGATCTGCATGCCGTCCCGCAGCTTGAAGGCAGGGGGGTTGGCCGGATCGCGCACCACGACAGGTCCGCCCTGAAAGGAGGTGTTGTGCGGCAGGTCATGCCGGCGGATGAGATGACTGAGCAGTTCGCCTTGCAAAGCGCCCAGGGTGTCGTCGCGCAATTGCTCCATTTCCCGGTAACCGTTGAACCAGACCTCCCGGATTTTGAAAGGCAGTTTGTCGCGGTTGAGCATTTGGATGATGCCGTCGATATGGTCGATATCGACATGCGTGACGACGAGGAGTTCGAGGGCCTTGAGGCGGGGTGCTACCCGGCGGAGTCCTTTCCACAGGGCCTCCCGGGCCATATAGGGGCCCCCGTCCACGAGGATGTAGCGGCGGGTGCGGCGACCGTATTCAAGGAGGAGGGAGTCGCCGAATCCGGCGGGGAGCATGTGGATGCGAAACATGGCTCAGAGTTTCAGTTTCCAGTCGGCATCACCGTGGGCGACGAGGGTGAGGCTGACCATGATTCCGCGAGCCAGCAGGTGCTGGCGGAGGCGGCGTTCTATGTCACCGAATCGCGCTTCCTTGCCGCGTTGTTCACCGATAAACCGGGCGAGGGAGGTGATGACGGGGGCCGCCTGGCGTCCCAGGATCTTGGTGAAATTACTGAATACGAGGGCGGCGCCATTGCGCAGGGCCAGTGAGCCGATGTCGAATCCGTGTTGCTGGGGGTCACCGGTGCGGCAGCCGACGATGACGGCCAAAGGGGGAGGGGCATCCGCTCCGGCACGGAGATAAGACGACACAAAGACGGTTTTGGCGAGCAGATCCCTGACACCGATTTCCAGCTCTTCGCGCTGGTCGTCCACCGAGGTCTCGGTATGGACGACGAGAAACAGGCTGCGCGGAGCGCTTCGGACATGCTTTTTCCAGGTTTTCCAGTCCGGCGCCACTAAGGTCTTTTCAAATTCTTTTTTGACCGCCGTCTCCATCCCGGCCACAAGGCCGGCCTGGACCTCCTGGACCTTTTCCGTCGCGCCAAACAGCACACTTTGGCGGGCCGGCAAGACTCGCTGGTCTCCGGCGGGCGCCACACCGGGCGGGAGGAGACCTCCGGTGCGTTCGATGATTTCGCGGATCCCGGCAAATCCGAAGGGACATACGACTGGTGAAGTATCGGCCCCATTGTCGCACTGCCCGCAACAGGTGCCCCGGTCAAGCGCCTCGACCGCCCCGGGGCATACCGGGGCTTTCTTCTCGGGCAGGGGCCCGGAATAGAGGAATTCCAGCGGGAAAAATTCGTCGGGGCCAATGACGAGTTGGATGGGTCCGGTCAGTTCGCCGAGGTCGGGCTTCCAGGCGGTGTACAGCTCATGCCCCAGGACGGCCAGCTGACGGAGTAGGCGCGCATTGTTTTTGTGGAGCAGGTCGGGAGGGAATGAGGCCTCCTTGTCAACGGTGGATTCGATCAGGGTCTGGATGCGCTCCGTTTTCTTCCTCAGGGCCTGGTTGTACCGCAGGGTGACGGGTTTGTTTTCGACCAATCCGGATAGGGATTCGCTGCGTCCGTCTGTCGCCACCTGGATGCAAAGACGGAAATCCCTGCGGCCTTCCAGGTCTTCGGTGGGGGCGAGGGAATGGAGTGTGGTGTAGGTGGGAAGCGGCAATGCGGCCGGCGGGTGCGCGGGATCGGCGACAGGAATGGCGATCTCGAGTTCCTGGACGAGGCGGTTGCGGTGATAAGCGGACACAATGCCCTGGTAGTGGCGGCCCGCCTGTTTGGTGGTGAAGGTGAACCAGGCCTCCTGGGAATCTCCGGTCGGCCGGACGAGCAGGATGTCCTCCTGGGGATCGGCCGAAAAATTGTCCTTGTACACCAGTTTGATCTGCTCGGCTTCTTTCTGGTCCGGCTTGAATACCGTCTTGTCGGGGAAAGCCTCTGCGCCGGCGCTCCAGGCTTTTTCCGGACGGCCAATCCGGATGCGCAGATCAAAGGCGGTCCGGGGGGCGAGAAAATCCGGCGGACTTTCCTGGGGGTCTTCACCCGACACCGCAATCCGCGCCTGCAGGAACCGGGTGTTGGAGGTTGTTGCCTCTTTGGGTTTGTCCCTTCGGCCGCGGTGGACCGGCGGTGCCACCGGCGGACGGGCGGGTGGGGCAGAAGGAGGAGGTGGTGGTGGAGCTGTTTCCGGAAAATCATCATCGGGGCCGGCTTCCGACATGGGTTCTTCCCCGGATTCTTCATAGATCTCGTCGGCGTCATCCGACCCGGAAAATCCACCACCGTCCTCCGGGGCAGCTTCCACTTCTACTTCCTCCGGTGCGGCGGACTCCGGGGGGCCGGCCTGATAATACCATTCGTTGATTTCGTTGAACCGGCCGGGGTCTTCCTTTTGATAGAGCACGTGGGTGACTTCGGCCAGGCCGGAGGCTTCGCGGCGCTCCTGGTCAAACTGGTAATAACCCCGGTCCTGCTCCAGCTGGTCGGCGAGATCGGCGCCGGTACCGCGCCAGGGACCCGGGAACAGCCGGGATTGGATGTCGAGCCATTCCCGGCTCAGTGGACCATGACGCAGGGTATGGATAATGCCTTCGAGCAGATGATCGAGGCGGGTCTCGCGCTCCAGTTTGGGATCCAGTAAAAGGTATCCGTCCACCCGGAGATCCCGCAACACCTGTGGGAGGGACCGGTTGTGGGACAGTTGGACGATAAGGTCGGTCAGGAACCACTCGGTCACACTGCTCCGGGCGATGCGGGCGATGCCGCTGGCGCGAAAACCCAGGACCAGGTCATCGAGCCGAACCCGGACATCGTCATCAGGCTCTCCCGAAAAGGGCCCGGGCTCGACGATCAGCACGAAAGATGCCATGAGGCCGGACAGGGTGTCCTCCCGCAGGCATTGTTCGGCCTCGGCCAGACCCTTCTCGAAGAGGATCAGGCTGACAAAGTGGGCGGATGTTGTGTCGTCGACGGGATGGGCCAGGTGGGCATAATCCGGATGCACCGGCGTCAGGGTGTCGGAAGAAGGCCGGCTGACACGGGCCATGATCAGGGGCCAGGACCACAAACAGGGGTTTCTGGCTGAAAAAGTCCATTCCCGGAGCGCCATAATTTTCCGATTCCGGCATGAAGAATTGAAGTCCGGGGCCCTCCTTCTTGCTGAAAGGTCATGCCCCGGACTCCGGGATCAGGTGGTGGGACCTGCCGGACCCTTTTTCATCAGGGTCTCGGCAACCACCAGCCGAGCCAGGCCCCCACCAGTCCCCACTGGACCAGGGCATCAATGATGTATCCCAGGGAGTTGGTTTCAAACCACACGCTGTTGAGGTAGGGGATGGTGAGAAATCCGATGACCCCGACACAAATCGACGCGAGAAGGATGGGGAGGAACATGCGGATCTCCAGGCGCATGAGAAGCCAGATGAGGAGCCACACGGCCACCAGGTCGGCGGCAAAACCGCGTGCCATGTTCATCCCCATGGTGCTGGTATCCCAGGATTGGTGGTAGTTGATGTGCGCCCACGGTTTACCTTCAAAGGCTTTCATATGATCCTGATGCTGGTCCTGTGGGGTGCCCGGAGGGACGTTGGGGATCATGTATTGCCCGTCTTCCGTCAGGTTTTGGCTCAGGGCTTCGATGATGGCGTCCTGATTGGCCGTGTAACGGAATTCGTCCTGGTGTACAGGCAACATGGACCAGGAAAGAAACTGCCACAGAAAGATGAGAATGGCGCCTACAATGGTGCCGATCCATACCTTTTTCATAGGGTGTAAGGTTTTGGTGAATAAGGAATCAACGGATAAATATACTTTCTATCCGACGAATGGCCACCGGATCCCCACGCCGAATGTCCGCACCGGAAAACGGCTATCCGGGCAACCATCGGCAAGATGCAGGGGTCGCGAAAAAATTTTGCCATTATGGAAGAAAAAGTTAGGCATGTCTAAAAATTAAATAACTTTGTGCCAATAATGATACCGATGCCCGTTTTCCGTCTATTGATTCTGACCGCCATGGCGCTGGCCATTTCCCTGGCATCCCCGGGTCAGACGGGACGCGGGCGCTTGCAGGTCGAGGTGACCGGCGAGGGGTTGCCGTTGGAGTGGGCAACCGTGTGGTTGGCCGGACCGGATCTCGGGGCCGTCGCCGATGAACACGGCCGCGTCCTGTTTGAAAAACTGCCTGCCGGAGAAATCCGCATCGAGGCCTCTCATGCGGCATATTTCGGCGCCTGGAAATCCCTCGTGCTTCCCGAGGGGGCAGATACCCTGGTGGTCATTGACCTGCAACCCCACCAGCTCGAGCAAGTGGTAGTTACCGGTTCCATGCGGGAAGTTCTCCGGTCCGACAGCCCCATTCCGGTAGATGTCGTGTCGTCGCGCCTCTTCCTGCGCAACCCGGCCCCCAACCTGTTCGAATCGGCCGGTATGATTGCCGGCGTCCAGCCTACGCTCAACTGCAACGTTTGCTACACCGGTGACATTCGCATCCACGGCATGGACGGTGTATATACCCAGGTATTGATCGACGGCATGCCCATCGTCAGTGGATTGGGCACGGTATACGGCCTGATGGGCATCCCCAACAGCATGATTGACAGGATCGAGATCGTCCGGGGTCCGGCCGGCGCCCTGTATGGGTCTGAATCCATGGCCGGTCAGATCAACATCATCACCAAGGATGCGGCCGCTGCGCCGGCATTTTCGCTGGACGTGATGGGGACGAGTTGGCAGGAATGGTCCGGAGATGCCGGTGTCCGCATCCGGGCCGGAAAAAACGTCTCCCTACTGGCCGGTCTCAACGCCTTTTGGTTTGACACACCGGTGGATCACAATGGCGACGGTTTTACGGATGCCGCCATACAGCGCCGGATTTCCCTGTTTCACAAAGGGCAGGCCCAATGGCCGGAAGGAAAGACGGCCCAATGGGGCTTGCGCTATGTCGGGGAAAACCGGTGGGGAGGCCAGACCCATTGGACCCCTGTCCACCGGGGCGGTTCGGACGTCTATGGCGAAAGCATCCTCACGCGGCGCTGGGAGGTCTTTGGACTGGTGCCGCTGCCATTGCCGTTACCGGTATTTGTTCAGGCGTCATGGAACCGGCACGAGCAGGATTCCTGGTACGGAGACGCGCGCTACGATGCGCTGCAGCAAATCGCGTTTGCCCAGGTCAATGCCGATGTGGTGCATGGTGCGCACCGGTGGCTGACCGGCGCGGCTTTCCGGCACACGTTGTATGACGACAACACCCCGGCCACGGCAGGTCCGGAGCGCACTGGGCTCCCCGGGGTGTTCGTTCAGTACGAATGGGAGGGTCCGGCCCACGATCATGTGCTGGCCGGACTCCGGACCGATTGGCATCCCCATCACGGGCCGGTTTGGTCGCCCCGGCTGGCGTGGCACCGGCATATCGGCGACAGGCAGGACCTGCGCGCCAGTCTGGGAAGCGGATTTCGCGTTGTCCATCTGTTTACGGAAGACCATGCAGCCCTGAGCGGTGCCCGGGAGGTCGTCATCGCCGAAGACCTGAAACCCGAACGCTCCTGGAGCGGGCAGGTCAATTATGCATGGCGCTGGCCAACCACGGCATTTTTTCTCAACCTCGACGGTACCGCCTTTTACACCTGGTTTTCCAACCGCATTGTACCGGATTACGACACCGACCCGCATAGCATCATTTACGCCAATCTGGACGGCGGGGCGGTCAGCCGGGGTCTGACTTTCCAGGCCGATTACTCGGACGGACTTCCCCTCCGGTTGAGCGCCGGGGTCACATGGATGGATGTTTACCAGAGACTGGCGGACGGCACCCGTGTCACCCAGATTCGGGCACCCCGATGGTCGGGAACCCTGGCCGTCAATTGGACCCATCCCGGCACAAGGTTGGCGATCGACCTGACCGGCAACTGGTACGGGCCACAGCGCCTGCCGGTCGTTCCGCAGGATTTCCGGCCCGAATGGTCACCTTGGTTTGCCCTGCTCAATGTCCAGGTAAGCCGAAAAAGTGCCAGCGGCTGGGAAGTCTATGCCGGCGTGAAAAACCTGCTGGATTTTGTACCGGTCCACCCCATCCTGAGGCCCCATGATCCTTTTGACCAACAGGCGGACGACCCTGTGTCCAATCCGCATGGGTACCGGTTTGATCCCTCCTACAATTACGCGCCTCTGCAAGGCATCCGGGGCTACGCCGGGGTGCGATGGACGTTGCAGGGATCTCCATGACCGAAGTCAGGGAATCACGGGACTGACCGCATGCGATTCGTGTCGGGCCAGAAACCGGACCAAAGGCTTTTTGATCAATTCGGTAACGACCAAATACAGGCATGCCAGTCCTCCGATAAGCATCATATGCGCAGGAGTCGGTCGGGCAAAAGAAAAGAAGGCTCTCGTCCATGGTACATAAGGGATGAGCAAGGTGACGGTCATCGCCACCACGGAGAGGATGAGCAACAACGGTGCAGGCCATCCGGATTTGTGGGCGGGCAAAAGGGTCCGGATGGAAAAAATGAGCAGCAGTTCCGTCAGTACACTCGCCATGAACCAGTTGGTCTGCAGGACATCCGGAGACATGCGGTAAAACAGGGAAAAGAATACAAAATCGAAAACCGTACTTACCAATCCCAAAACGATGATCAGCAGGTAAAGCGAACGAAGGTCATAGCGCTGCGGGCGTGCCGTTTCTGCAGGGGGTACGCGGTCCATCGCAATGGCCATCATCGGGAAATCGGACAAGAGGTTGAGCAGGAGAATTTGTTTGGGCAACATCGGCAGGAAATCGATCAGCAGAGAACCGATGGCTACCGCATAGAAATTGCCAAAGTTTGAAATCAGGGTAGCGCGTATGTATTTCAAGGTATTCGCATGGGTTTCCCTACCGGTGCGAATCCCGTTTACGATGACGCCCAGATCGTTGTTGAGTAGTACGATGTCAGCCGTTTCTCGGGCGATATCGGATGCCGACGGGACGACCATGGATACATGGGCCGCCTTGAGGGCTGGCCCGTCATTGACACCTTCCCCCAGGAAACCCACCGTGAATTGCGTTTTGAGCTGTTGGATCAACAACAGCTTTTGTTCGGGTGTCGTTCGGGCAAATACACGAATGTGGCCCACCCTGGCCAATTGTTCTTCGCGGGGAAGGGCAAAAAAAGCCGAGGCTTCCATGGCCTGGTCATCGCGCTCCACCAATCCTGCCTCCCTTCCCACAGCGAGGGCCACGCGCAAGGCATCCCCCGTAATAATCGTAATGCCTACGCGCAGGTCAACGGCGGCATCCAGGGCGGCGCGGGTAGAAGGTTTCAACCGGTCCACAAAAGCGATCAGCCCTACCCAGAAAGGACCATGTCCGACATCGGCCGTTATACCCAATACCCGGTGACCCTGTACTTCTTCTTGTTGCAGCCAACGGTCCATTCCGGCTGGTAAGGAAGGCATGTGGATCGCCAGGCTCTCAGGGCTTCCCCTGCGGACATGGAGCGAACGGCCATCCGGCATGCGCAGCAAAACGCCGTTGCTTCTCTGCGAAGGCTCGAAAGGCTCCCGTTCAAGAATTTGAAAATGGGCAAGGGTCTTTCGTTGGTCATCCGTCAATGCCTGATCAATCGCCAGGTCGAAGGGTTCGGGATGTGCGCCATCCAGGTCCTGTGCGGCAAGACGACTCAAAACAAGCGGAGAGAAAGACGAGTCCGGGGCCTTCCATTCCCCGGCAACTGACAGCTTGTTTTCGGTCAGGGTGCCGGTTTTGTCCGTACACAACAAGTTGATAGATCCCAGATCCTGGACGGAGGAGAGACGTTTGACGACAACATCCTGCCGGGCAAAGCGCAAGGCGCCCCGGGAAAGCGAAAAAGTGAGCACGAGGGGCAAGGCTTCCGGAATCACGGATACCGCCAGAGCCAGCGCAAAAACCAACAGTTGGGGAAAGGTCTCTTTGCCTTCCAGAAGCAGATTGGCCAGGACAACAAACAACAGGGTGATGAGGGTGATGCGGAGGATAAACCCGCTGATCCGGTCGACGCCTTTGACCAATTCGCTTTCTTCCTGCACGGAAGCGGTCGTCCGGGCAATGGAGGCCAATCGGGTGTTCGTGCCCGTTGCCGTCGTTTCGGCAAAAACCTGCCCTTGGACAATGCACACCCCCTGCAGGAGTACGGATTCATCTTGATCCCGACCGTCAGGTTGTCCCGGCTGTTTGCTTACAGGTACGCTTTCTCCCGTGAATGTGGTTTCATCCACCAGCAGGTTGCGCGCTTGCAGGACGATGGCATCGGCCGGGACAATATCTCCGGTTTGGAGTGAAAGCAGATCTCCGGGAACCACATCTTCATGGTTGATCTCTTGCTCCCTCCCATCGCGAATGACACGCGTCCGCCGTACGAGGAAGGCCTTCAGTTTGGCAACAGCCGCATTGGATTTGTATTCCTGGTAAATATTGAGGGTCGTTCCCAACAAAATGAAAAAGAGGATGAATGCGCCATCCAATATTTCACCGATGGCAAAAGTGACGCCGGCAGCCAATAGAAGCAACATGTTGAAAACGCCCTTCAACTGACGCCCCACGAGATGCCACAATGGCTTTCGGTGGCCCGGTAGGGCATTGGGGCCGTACCTGTTTTTTCTCTCGGCCGCCTCACGGGATGTCAATCCCTGCATGGTACATCATTACCTTGTAATGATACGACGATTACAACGAGTGCGGGATCCAGCCGGGACCAAGGTCCGGGCGGCACCCTGATGGGTAGGCAGGTGGACAAGGAAGCATGTGCTCTAGCAGCATCCTATCTTTGACGGAAAGCAACGCGATACTGAAAGGCCACCATGAAACTGGAGCATCACAGGCAGAAAGTGGTTTCGTTTCCCCGGTTCATCATTCGGATGGGCCGTTATGGGCTTTTTGCGCTTTTCCTTATAATTTTCTCGGTCGGTATCGGGACGCTGGGGTACCGGTATTTTGCCGGTTTGGACTGGGTGGACAGTTTTCATATGGCTTGTATGATCCTGACCGGTATGGGGCCGGTGGTGACTTTGACTTCCGTTTCGGCCAAGCTGTTTTCCTCGTTTTTTGCCCTGTATAGCGGCATCGCCTTTCTCAGTATTACCGCCGTTTTCTTTGCCCCCATCATTCACCGATTGTTGCACATCCTTCATGTGCAGGACAATGACATCCCCTTGTGATCGCCGGGCATGTCTGATCCGTGTGGCCTGAACCTGAACCAATCCCTGTGGCCGGGGGTTTTTTTCCCGTGCATCGTCCTTACATCTCCGGGGATACGGATACTTCCGGGCGCACCCCGGAAGGGTGGCTCCTGGACCATTCCTATGCCCGGCTTCCGGACGTACTGTTCCATCGTCAGGCGCCGGTCCCCGTAAAAGCGCCGCATTTGGTCGTTTTCAACAAACCGCTGGCGGCAGATTTGGGCCTATATCCCGAAGGGCTGGACGGAGAGGCCGGAGCGAATTATTTTTCCGGCAACCGCCTTCCTCCCGGTGCCCTGCCCATTGCCCAGGCCTATGCCGGTCATCAGTTTGGCGGCTTCACCATGCTGGGAGACGGGAGGGCCATCCTGCTGGGTGAGCAGATCACCCCGGACGGCCGGAGGGTGGACATCCAACTCAAGGGAGCAGGGCAGACACCCTTTTCCCGACGGGGAGACGGCCGGGCAGCTCTGGGCCCCATGCTCCGTGAATATCTCGTCAGTGAGGCCATGCAGGCCCTGGGTATCCCCACCACCCGCAGCCTGGCCGTCGTGACCACCGGCGAGCCGGTCATCCGTGAATCGGTCCTGGCCGGTGCCATCCTGACCCGGGTCGCTGCCAGCCATATACGGGTGGGCACCTTTGAATATCTGGCTGCCCGTCGCGATACGGCTTCCCTCCGGATCCTGACCGAATATACCATCCAACGCCACTACCCAGGACTAACCACGGAGGAATCCTCCCGGATACCCGCCTTTCTGGAAGCGGTTTGCGACCGTCAAATGGAGCTGGTCGTTCGCTGGATGCTGGTGGGGTTTGTCCACGGGGTCATGAACACCGACAATGTGGCCCTTTCCGGGGAAACCATCGATTACGGACCCTGCGCTTTCATGGATCACTACGATCCGGGTACGGTGTTCAGTTCCATTGACACCGGAGGACGGTATGCCTACGGGCGACAGGCCTCCATTACCCACTGGAATCTGACACGGCTGGCCGAGGCGCTGATCCCGTTGCTGCACGCCGACGAGAAGGAAGCCGTGCGCATGGCCGAAGAGATCCTGGGCACGCTGCCCGGCAAGTTCCAGACCTTGTGGTCCAACGGACTGCGCGCCAAACTGGGGCTGACCACCCGCGAAGACGGAGACGAGGAACTGATCGGCCAATTCCTGGCCCTGATGCAGGAACACGGGGCTGATTGGACCCTTGCTTTTCGATCCCTGGCAGAAAAAGGACTTCCCGGTGTGCCGGCATACCTGGTACCGGGCTGGCAGGCGTGGCAAACGCGATGGACGGACCGCCTCGAACGGCAACCGGAATCCACGGAGACCCTGCGCCAGGGCATGCGGCAAAGGAATCCGGCGGTCATCCCGCGCAACCACCATGTCGAACGGGTCCTCGATGCGGCGACAAATGGCGATACGGCACCTTTCCTCAGCCTCCTGGACGCTGTCGGTCGTCCGTTCCAACCCCTTCCGGAAGACAGCGTTTGGATGGCTGCCCCGGAGGCACCGGATCCGCATTACCGCACTTTTTGCGGAACCTGACAACTCAGTCCTGACGCCGGTACAGCACGATCCGATGGTCGAAGGTATCCAGCGGGGTGTAGCGGTCTCCCAACAATTGCCGGACGGGGGCAAATTCATTCTCTTTCGACATCAGCCAGAACAAAGGGGGGTGCCGGAATACCGGCTCCAGTTCCTGGCGGAGGTCCAGTCCGAAATTCGCGCGGTGTTCTTCTTCCCACAAAAGGCTCCGATGGGGATAATCGACCGGTGGGTCGGCATTCAGCAGGAAATACAGGATCTGGTAATCGACATCGCCGGTATAGATCAGGTGCTGGTGGTCTGACAGGTGGCCGGAGACGTCCGGAGGCGCGGATTGACGGATGAGGTCATACGCTTCCCGTTTGGGATCGGGTTTGACCACATAGTCCTTGTATTGCAGGAGAAGACAAACGACGAGCAGCAGGCCCAGGACCGGTAGTCCCCATGTCCGGATTTTGACTTCCCCGACGCGCCGCTGGAGGAAGGTATCCTCGCGCAGGGCCAATCCGGCGAGCAGGGCGAGGGGCGGCATCCACTGGATGGTGTAATGCGGAAAATCGTTGCCCGGCAGCAGGATGGACACGGTGGCGCACATCATCCAGATCCCGGCCAGGCGTACGCCCTCGTTCAAGGGACGCAGGGCGAGGACACCCAGCACGGTGAAAGGGAGGAATCGCAGGAAAAAATCGCCTACATACCGGATGGCCGGCCAAAGACTCCATGTTTCCGGATACCGGCCCGGCAACACGAAGAAATGGAAATACCAGGTGTCGGCCAGTCCATTTGCGGCGTACCAGGCGAACAGGATGGCGGTGGGTACCAGGCACGCCAGGGCCATACCGGCCAGGGAGAGGACCCGGGACAGTCGGTTTTCCCGCTGACGGAAAAGTGCCGGTAGGAAGAAAAGGCCGAAGGCCAGGGCGTCGAAAGCGGCCATGGGTTTGATGGCAATGCCGCATCCCAGCAAAATCCCGGCGGCCAACATGGCGCCCGGACGCCAGGGATGTACAACGAGAAGCCACAAGGCAGCGATGCTGAAGCCGGCAAAAAAGAGTTCCGTGTTGGGTGCCACCCCGAAGGGTTTGTACAGGGAGGTCAACAGGATGTACGCCACACCTCCCAACCAGGGACCCGGACCCCGGGGTATCCACTTGCTAAGGATGGCAGCAAGGCCCCAGGCCGAAAGCCCGATCCACAATGCCACCAACAGCCGCACGCCGGGAAGGGAGTGACCCGCGATCTTCAGCAGGAGCGCGAAGACGAGAAAAATGCCGGGCGGTTTGGTGTCGAAGATGTCCTTCCAATAGATGTCCCCTTCGAGGATCTGGTCGGCGATCACCAGATAAGTGCTTTCGTCATGGTCAAGGACGGCGGGAAAAAACGAAAGAAACCTGAATCCCAGGGCGAGCAGGAGGAATGGGAGTAGACGCATGGAAGGCACAGGCGAAAAGAAAGGATCAAAGATAAAATTTGGCGAATGGCATCAGGTGGGTCTCAGGTCGGACACCCGAACCGCCAGGCGTAACCGTTCCGGCCCGGGAGCCCTCCCGTGTGGATCAGGACCAGTCGGGAATGGCGGGGGAAGGCGCCGCCCGCCACCAGCTCCGGGATCCGGATGGCCATTTTGGCGGTGTACAGAGGGTCCAGGAGGAATCCCAGTTTCTTTTCGGTAGCGGCCATCCATGTCCATAGTACCGGATCGCGCCGGGCGAACCCGGTGCGGGGGGCTTGGTCGTCCACCACGACCTGGCCGGCTGGCAGGACACCGAATGTCCCGAGGACGTTATGCAGCCAATGGTTCAAATCCCCACCGCGAACGGCGGGAAAAACCCAGAGGGTCTCCTCCGGATGCAAGGCAGCCGCCATGCCGGCCGCCGTAGTGCCGGTGCCTGCGGCGACGGCGTAATGGGTGGGTGCCCCGGGAGCCTGGGCGCGGATTTCTTCCACGATTTCGCGGCAGCCCTCCAGGGCCAGGGGATGAGCGCCTCCCATCGGGATAGGCAGCCAGTTTTCGGGATCGGTCACCAGAGGGGCCGTATCCATCCATCGTTGTCGTCCGGCAAACCGGAGGTGCATATCGTCCTCGCGCAGGCGTTGAATCACCGGATTGTCTACCGGATCCCCCCGCAGGATGCCGGCGGAGGGGATGCCCGCTTCACGGGCAATGGCGGCGAGCGCTGCCAGATGGTTGGAAAACGGCCCTCCCCAGGAATAAACACCCTGCTTGCCCCGGAGGATTTCCGGGGTAAGCAGGTACTTCAGTTTTCGCCGTTTGTTGCCGCAGGACCAGGGATCGGGGAGGTCATCGCGTTTCCAGAACACCTCGATGGCATGCCGCTCAAACCCGGGATCTTCCCACTTCTCGAGGGGGCTCATGCGAGGCCAATCCCTGGCACTATCGCTGGAGGATCAGGGTGCCGGATTCCACCAGTCGCTCGCCGTCCGTGATGCGGTAAATCCACAAACCAGGAGGTAGTGAAGCCGCGTCGAGCCGGAAGGCACCGGTATGGCGCTCCGATATCAGAACGGGCTGGCCGGCCAGGTTGTACAATTCCGCCCGGACCGGCCGGCTGGCCGGGGTGGCGTCAAAGTACAGGTCGCCGGCAGATGGCACCGGCCCTTTGAAAAGCCGGGTTTCCAAAACCACCGGCTGATGGGTGGAGGTAGCGCCGGTACCGCGGAATTGCACATTCAATACGGTCGTCGGGGTGTCGGGTACCACATCCACCACGGCCAGTGGTCCTTTGGCTTCATTGCTGAAGAAATAGTAGGCAAGGGTAGTATCGGCACCGAGTCCCGGCAACGGAAAAACGGTGCTCAGGTCGATCCAGAACAGGCCGATGAGGAGTTCGACTTTGGTATCGGAGATGGTGCGCCGGCGTTCCCGCAACACCTCGTAATCGCCCGTGGGCAGTTTGAGGGTGCCCGAAGCATCCACGACGTCCAGCCGGGAGAGGATCTGACTGAACCGGATGGAGTCCGGTTGAAGGGGCAAGCCGGCCAGGAGGGTATCCGGCAGGAAACTGGCGGGAAAGGTGAAGGCCAACGCCGATTCGGCGGTGTTCACATCGAAAAAGGACAATGGAGCTCTCTGCTCGACCAACGGGGGAAGGTATTTGGGTTCCACGGATTCGGAAAGCGGGAATCCGCCGGTGCCGATAAATCCGTGATTGACCAGGGCGTTGGCATCCACGGCATAATAGGCTTCACCCACACCGGAAAGGAGGACCAGATTGGTACCGGGGAAACTGGCGGGTTTGCTGCCTTCAGCGGCGGGACGGGCTACGGTAAGGACTTCGTTGGCCGCCACCAGGGCAGTAAAATCCCAGGTGATTCCCATCCC
>JAGFIW010000114.1 GCA_024103195.1 Saprospiraceae bacterium
AAAGGGATGGGGGATACCGTGGAGGTCATCCAGGCGCATCCGGCTGATTGCGCCCGGATTCTCTTTGAAGGCCGGGCGGATTACGGTCTCGTTCCTGTAGGTGCATTGGCGGGCAGGAAGGATTGGCGACAGGTCAGCGCCATCGGTATAGGTTGCGATGGGTTGGTCGATACCGTATGTCTGTTCGGGCAAACCCCTCTCCCTTCCTGGGAGCGGGTGTACCTGGATTACCAGTCGCGCACCTCCGTACTGTTGTCGCAGATCCTGCTGCGTGAATTATGGCGCCATGAAATCCCCTGTCTTCCGGCTGAACAAGGGTACGAAACCCGTATATCCGGAAGGGAAGGTGCCTTGATTATCGGCGACCGAGCCATAAGCGCCCGGGATTCATTTCCCTATGTCTATGATCTGGGTGAAGGCTGGAAATCCCTTACCGGTCTGCCCTTTGTTTTTGCGCTTTGGGTCAGCCTTCGTCCACCTGATACCGGGTTTGAAAAGCGTCTGGAAACGGCTTTGGCAGAGGGCGCCGCAGATCCTGAGCCGGTGATCAGGGCCCAGCAACAGGCATACGGACGCTTTGACCTGGCGCGCTATTTCCGCCAATCCATCCGGTACGAGATCAGTGACAAGATGCAGGAAGGACTGGGGGAATTTTTCCGAAGGGCGTCAGCCCTTATTTGAGTCCTCTGACCAGTCCCTCCGCCATCCATTTGGCCAGAGCTTCCCGGTTTTCCCGTACGACAATACGGCGCTGATCCTCCGGATTCCGGATGTTGGCGAGCTCGATGTAAACGCCCACCGGATTGGTTTCACGCAGCATATAGAGGTCCCTGGCCCTGACGGTGCCATGATAGGCACGGGATGCCTGGTGGAGCCCGTATTTTTCCCTGAAGGTCTGATGCAAAGCCTCTGCCAGGGTTTTGCCCGCCTTGCTGGTGCTGGCGTGATAGAAAAACACATCCTGCCGGAGACCTTTGTTGTTGGAATCCACGTGGATGAAAATCGAGGTTTGTTTTTTCACGCCCTGGAGACGGTGCCGTTCAAAGAGTTGGTTGATAATGGTTGCCCTTTGGTACAGCCGTTCTTTCTGGTTGAGGGGTATGGTTTTTTCGCCGAGGGCTACCTCGTCATTGTCGCAAATCAAATAGGTGGCATCGCGAATCCCGTCATTGTTGTCTCTGATGATCATGTAGGCGATGGCGCCGCGGGCGATCAGATGCCGGCACAGCCGCAGGGCCACATCGTAGGCGTATTCATCCTCACAGAGTTGATGACCATCGCGGGTGCTCATGGCGCCGGGATCCGGTCCTCCATGGCCCCCTTTGATATAGAATACATGGCCGGCCAGCTCTTCGGAGAAACGGTCCACCTTCTGGTATTTTTCACCGAAAATGGGGAAAAAGCCTGCCCGGGAGCTCAGGGCTTCTTCATCGGCCATCCTTTTGGCTTCGTCGCCTTCGCCGGGGCAATGGAGCAGGTGGTGCGGCACCCACAGATCCAGGTCGTCTTCATAGGCATTGGCGCGATACCCCTTCTTTTCCATGGCGCGTTTGAAGTCCTGAATCCTTACAGCCAGGTCGAAATCGGTAATGCCGATTGTCGTGCGAATGCTGCGTTTGTTGTAGCGGTGCCGCCGAATGGGAAGCTGATAGGTCTGGCCATGGATCAGGCCATCGGTCTTTTCCATGCGATTGATCAGATAAAACTGGGAGACATTGCAGGAATATCCGTCCAGTTGGAATCGCCGCAGGAGAGCCAGTACGCCTTCTCCGGCATCGGCTTTGGCTTCGAGATAGGTGACCTGGGCCTGGATCCCGGAAAGGGCTGCCAAGAAGAGTGGAATCAGGATGCAACGCCGCACGGAGGGCAAAAATAGGCAAGGAACGGCAATGGGATACGGACGGCAAAGGGAAGACGTACCTTTGCCGCATGGTTGGGTACCTGCGTCAGATTGTGCGGTTGCTGAGGTTTTACTGGGTTCTGGAAGGCCGCAACCGTCAATTGGTCAATGGCGTCCTGCTTTATGTACTGGCCATCCTGCTGTTGGTGTCTTATCTTTTTCGGCAGCCGGAAGGTCAGGTTTGGCTGGGGGTTTACTGGATGGTGTTGCTTTTTGCCGCCGTCAATGCCGGCGTTCTGAGTTTCATGCAGGAATCGGGAGGGCGTCGGTGGTACTATTACCAGATTGCGGATCCTCTGGCCGTTTATGTGGCCAAATCCCTGCATCTGACCGGGCTGCTGACTTTGGTGGCGGTGACCAGCGGCGTACTGCTCACCGTATTCTTTGGATTGCCCGTCAAGGAAATCAAATGGCTGGTGCTGGCCACTCTAGGGGCGGTGCTGGGGCTTTCGTTTCTCTTTGCCTTTTTGGCCGGCCTTTCCAGTGCCACCCGGCACCAGGCCATGCTGACGACCGTATTGGGATTTCCGCTGGTCATCGGACTGTGTCTGTTGGCAGCCCGGATCGCTTCGGCCGGGTTGATGAGCGGCGTATCCATGGATGATCTGCGGCAGGATATCCTGATGCTGGCAGGGCTTGACCTGATCCTCGGCGGGATGGGAGTCCTCTTATTACCTACATTTGGCGCGATTAACCGACCGGCCGTCCCGGCCGATCAGAA
>JAGFIW010000116.1 GCA_024103195.1 Saprospiraceae bacterium
AATAAAGAAGATTGGCAAACTGCTTTTCAATTTTTTGAAAAAAGAATGGTAGGATTACACGATTTTTGGATAGAGTTTGGGGAAATATTTAAACAGTTAGAAGAATAGTTTTGTTCCAGTTATTTAATCGACGTGGTGGCCATAACCCGCAACGATCGGGAGGACTTCCGTGTCCGCCATATCCCGGATGCCTTCTTTCCCTACCCCTGAAACGATGTGGCCATATTTGGTGGTTTGGATGAAAATAATTACCTTTGCGCTCCGTTAATCATCTTTCCATCAGGATCATGAAAAAAGATACCCATCCGGAGAACTACCGCCTTGTCGTATTCAAGGATTTCTCAGCTGATGAAGCCTTCCTGTCCCGCAGTTGCGCCAATACCCGTGACACCATCGTTTGGGAGGACGGCAAGGAGTACCCGCTGGTCAAACTGGAGATCTCCAGCAAATCCCATCCTTTCTTCACCGGCAAAATGAAGTTTGTGGATACGGCCGGACGTATTGACAAATTCAACAAGAAATTTGCCAAGACCCGGTTCGCCAAGGAAGACTGACGCCCCGCTTCATCAGGCGAAAAAGCCCCTTTGCTCTGGCAGAGGGGCTTTTTTTTAATTTTACCCCATGCGCAACCTGATCCTTTTCGACACGGACGACTGGAGGCACCTCCTGCCCCTCACCTATACCCGACCCGTTGCTGATTTGCGCTGTGGCATCCTCCGGATCCGGGAAAAATGGGCCCTGTTGCTCAATGCCCAGGCCTCCTTCATCACACAGGAATACCTGACCGACCGGTTTCCCATCCGGTTGGAAGCCGACAATTGGCTCATCCACGGCGGGCTCCTTCCCACCGAAGACCTGGTCCGGCTCATCCGCAAGCTCGACCCCGGGGAAGCCCTCCTCCGCCATGACGAACTGATCGCTGCCCGGTTGGCACGAGACCAGTTTGAACGCCTGATCGGCCAGGATGACATCGGCAGCATCCGCGGTTTTGAAATAGGGTCAGAGCCCATGGTGACCATCACGCGACCCTGGGACCTCTTTGTCAGGAATGCCGAAGCCATCCAGTCGGACTTCGCCTTGCTGACCAAAGGCAGGACCAGCATTCCCATCCCCCCCGGCGTCCAGGTCCACACACCGGAATCCGTATTCATCGAAGAAGGCGCGAAGGTCTTTCCTTGCTTTATCAATGCCTCCGAAGGGCCCGTGTATATCGGGAAAAATGCTGTCGTCATGGAAGGAGCCATGATCCGCGGACCGGTGGCTTTGTGCACCGGCGCCACCGTCAAAATGGGCGCCAGGATTTATCCCGGCACCACCATTGGTCCCTTCAGCAAGGTGGGTGGCGAGGTGAACCGCAGTGTGATCACCGGATACTCCAACAAGGGCCACGAGGGATTTCTCGGCGATTCCGTCATTGGCGAATGGTGCAACCTGGGTGCCGACACCACCGTCTCCAACCTGAAAAACACCTACGCCGAGGTGCGCCTATGGAGCTATGCCAACCGCAGGTTCGAACCCACCGGCCAACAATTTTGTGGTTTGGTCATGGGCGACCACTCCAAAACCGGGATCAACACCATGATCAATACCGGCACCGTCGTGGGCGTCGGGGTGAATTTGTTCGGGGACGGCTATCCCCGCAATTTTGTACCTTCCTTCTCCTGGGGAGGAGCGGCAGGATTTCGCACCCATCCTTTCGAAAAAATGCTGGAAACGGCAGAAGCCGTGCTGTCCCGGAGACAACGCTCCCTCAAACCCGAAGATATCGTGATCCTGCGCCGCATCTATGAGGATTCTGCCGAGTACCGCACCTGGGAAAGACAATCTGCCTCCCCGGCATGATGATTCCGCGTTGGAAGCGCTGGTTGAGCTGGATATGGCCTTTGACCATCCGCACCTGCCGCCCGGCCATCCACACATCACTGACCCTGCTGCTTAGCAAAGGGCGCTTCCAGCTATGCACACCGCATGCGATCTATTCATTTGGCGATCTGTACGTCAATTTCGCCCGTACCTTTCGTGCTCTGGCACTGGAACGTTTGCCCGGAAAAGATGTCCTGGTGTTGGGCCTCGGTCTGGGCAGTGTCATTGAAATGCTCGAAAACGAGCACGGGTTGGGGGGCGATTACACGGCCGTTGAAGTGGACGAGGCGATCATAGACCTGGCTAAAACCTTTACCCTGGACGACCTGGAAGTCCCGGTGACCATCATTACTGCTGATGCCCGGGACTTTCTGGAGGTGCCTTCTTCCCGGCAATTCGATCTGATTTTACTCGACATTTTCCAGGATGTCCGCATCCCTGACTATTTCTGGACCTCGAAATGCCTGAACCGTCTCGCCGCCCTCCTGCGCCCGGAAGGATTGTTGCTGGACAACCGGCTTTACAGATCCAGAGAAGACAAAGTCCGGACAGAGGCTTATCTGAAGGATGTTTTTCTTCCCCGATTTCCCCATGCAGCATGGATGGATGTGGAAGGCAACAGGATACTCATTCAAGACGGAAGCTTCCTTAAAAACGGTCCTGCCACAAGCAAGCAATCCCGTGAGAGAAGGATGGGATTGAACGGATAGGACGTACCTTTGACCCATAACCGCCCACCTGTCATGATCCTTATTCCTGTCTATCTCCGGTTTGCTCTCATCGCCTTGTTTCTCGGAGGCGGCATAGCCCTGTGGATGACCATGGGTGTCTGGTACGGCATTTTCTTTGTCCTGACGGCGGTATTTCTCCTCGTCGGTTACTTGTTGCTGGGCACCATCCAAAGCGCGGCCGCATTGATCCAGAAATCGGATTTCCATGGCGCGGAATCCCGCCTTGGTCTCACCTTGTTCCCGCGACTGCTTTACTCGGCCAATCGGGCCTATTACTTTCTGCTGAAAGGCACTTTGGCCATGCAGCGGCAGGATTTTGATCAGGCCGAGGCGTTCATGATGCGGGCTGATCAGATCGGCTTGCCCAGTGATAACGAGAAAGCCATGATCTATCTTCAACTGTCCAACATAGCCGCGAGCCGCAGCAACTGGACGGGCGCCATGGCCCATTTTCGCAAAGTCAAGGACCTGAAAGTGACCGAACCCGCCATGAAAGAGCAGATTCGGGAGTACGAGAAGGCACTGGGCAACCGGGGATTGGCCAAAGCCCAGATCAGATCCGGCATGCAGGGTTTTCAGGCCGGTGGCAAACGCCGACGCCCCACGATGCGCTGACCGCGGCACCTTCCGACGCCAAACCCGGGGTCGGATTACTTTTCCTAATTTGGCACCTCAAACAAAAAGCATATGCCGGCCGGAATACTGCACGGGAAAAAGGGAATCATATTTGGCGCCCTGGATGAACAATCCATCGCCTGGAAAGTCGCCGAACGCACCCATGCCGAGGGTGGGCAGTTCGTATTGACCAACGCGCCTGTGGCCATGCGATTCGGCAAGATCCACGAATTGGCCACGGCTTGCCAGACCGAAGTCATCCCTGCCGATGCCACTTCTGTCGAAGACCTGGAGAATCTTATCCGACAGGCACAGGAGAAATTGGGCGGGAAACTGGATTTCGTCCTCCATTCCATCGGGATGTCGCTCAATGTCCGGAAAGGACGGTCCTATACGGATCTCCAGTACGACTGGATGCAAAAGACCTTTGACATTTCGGCCATCTCCTTTCACAAACTGATGCAGTCCCTTTATCACATGGATGCCATGAACGAGTGGGGAAGCATAGTCGCCCTGACCTACATAGCGGCACAGCGGGTGTTTCCCGATTACGGAGAAATGGCGGAATCCAAAGCGCTGCTGGAATCCTTTGGACGGAGTTTTGGCTACCATTTCGGTGTGGCCAAAAAGGTGCGGGTAAACACCATTTCCCAGTCCCCGACCATGACGACTGCCGGGTCAGGGGTGAAGGGATTCCGGGAATTTTATGATTACGCGGACAAAATGTCTCCGTTGGGCAATGCGCCGGCAGAGGATTGTGCCGCCTATTGTGTTTCCCTGTTCAGCGATTTCACCCGCATGGTCACCATGCAAAACCTTTACCACGACGGTGGATTTTCCAGCATGGGGATGAGCCCCGCCCTACTTTCTTGAAGTCTCCTTTCCCCGGACGAGTTTCTGCAGCGCATAAAGTTCATAAGCCGCGAATGAGGCGTACAGGAGGAAGAACATGAGCAAATATCCTCTCCCCCTGGGCGGGAAATACTTTTGATAAACGAACAGCAGAAGGACGCCAAGCACCAGTTTGGCGAGGGCTGACCCCAGAGTGACTCCGGTGAAGAGGTGGGGATTGCGGTGGTTCACCATTCGTTCGCCCAGCCACAGGATCAGGGCTGTAATCAGGAAGAAGAAGCACCATTGGATGAAGATCCCGTTCCTGGACAAGGGAAAGGCTTCCCAGGCCGTTGGAATGATCACCCCGATCAGAACTGCCAGGGAAAACAGAAAAAATGATTTCCAGGGTATGCGCACGGGCGAAGCGATCATCGCAGACTGCGAATGACCCGATAAATCGCCGCGGCGGTAAACAGGAGGGTAAACAGCAACATAAACCAGGGTTTTTCAAGATGCAACCAGGCATCCACCTTCTTGCCGATCCACAGGCCGATGAAAATGAGGACACCCATCTCCAGGGCCATGCCGGAAAAGGTGAGCCATCTGCGGCTCCCGGGTGATATCCGGGTCATGTCTTCAGCTGGTGGCGAGAGCGGGCTCCTTGCCGGCAACCATGGTCCTGGGCCGGTCAGAAGTACCCATCGCACAGGTCACATTGAACACGGCGCCCGAGTGAACGATCAGTTTGTCGGTCTTGACATCTCCCGTCACGGAGGCCGTTTCTTTGATGTTCAACACCTCCTGCACCTTGAGATTTCCCCGGAAGGAACCCTCAATGATGGCATTGACACACTGGATGTCACCGACCACCTGACCGGTGGCGCCGATGATGACTTTGGCCTGGCAGACAAGGTTGCCTTCCAGCTGGCCATCGATGCGAAAATCACTTTCGGCCGTCACATTGCCCTCCACACGGGTACCCTGGACCAGGGTATTCACGGAGGCGGAGGAAACGATCGTGTTGATGTTCTTCTTGGCCTTGTCGTCGTTTTTTGTTCCGAACATGGCAATTCAGGTTTTGGATGACCGGAATCGGCAGGGAAAAAATGCCCCGGAGAAATCCCCGGGGCATGACAAAAGTAAGTCTTTCCAGGCGAAATCAGAAACTCGGACAGTAAACGCCACGGCGTTCAGGTCCACATATCTTGTAGAAGGCTGCCAATTCGAAACCTCCTTGGTTGTTGGAAGCGTTGCTCAAACTGGAGATGTTGAGGTCATAGCTGAACCCGACCCCGAAGCGGTCGTACTCGAAACGGGTGCTGAGAATAAGGGCATCGGCCAGGATGCCGCTGTCTAGCTTGTTGGCCAGTCGCACCCATGTTCCAAACATGAAAGCCTGATAAAGCCGGGTGCTGCCCAAGTTGAATTTATAGCTGGTACCACCGTTGATTTCGAGGCTGGGGCCCTGCATGAAGGTCACGATACCGGGTACGAGGGCAAACCTCCTGGACAAGGCAAATTCACCTCCGGCATGAATGGTGAAACGGCTGTACATCAACTCTCTGCGCTCTTTGCTGAAGGACACATTCGCCCGGTTGATGTGGTTGAAGGCACCGCCGATATAAAAGTTGTTGTCGGCATCAAATACCGAAAACCAAAGCAGACCTGCGGAAAGATCCGGATAGAAGAAATTGCCCCTGTCAAAACTTTCGAAAGATGGACGGGTCGGGTCGAATCCGCCATCGCCATCGTGCTGGGTACCCCATTGAAGGGCATTGAAATCAATGCCTCGTTGAACGATACCCACATCGGCACCGGCTACGAGGTAATGGCCTGAATTGCGACCGCCGGACATCTGCTTGCTATAGGAGACGGAACCCATGAACTTGAGGGTACTGAAATCGGCCGAACCGGCAACATCCCCGTAGAAATTGGCGCCAACCCCGAGATAATCCCTCCGTCCGACCGCAATCCGCTGGTCATAGGACACGTTGTAGGTATTATAGGCATTGGAGCGGAGAATACTGGCCCATTGGTTCCGGTAGTTCCCCATGATGCGGTGATTACAGTTCATGACCCCCGTCATGGCCGGATTGAGATACAAGGGAGCCATATAGAACTGGGAAAAGTGGATATCCTGGGCTTGACCCGATCCCGGCGACAACATGAAGGCCATGAGGATCAGGACTTTAACCGGCAGGAAAAGTCGGGTAAAAAGCTTCATGAGCAGTAGGTTGAACAACTTTTGGATAAAGAAGAAGCAATATTACTCATTTGTAACGTATCTCGCTACAATTCCGTGGGTATTTTTTACGCCTTAACCTGAAATCCACTCGGCGCCGAAATCATTGACCAGGATCTGATCCAGACGGTCCGCCTGCTCCAGCCATTCGGAAAGCATGCCTGCCGTACGTGCCGAATCGAGGAAGCGAGCCGGGATGACCTGGCTCATGACCACCACATTATTCAACAGACCAAAGCCGTATCCATGGGTCTTCATATTGGCCCTGAGGAGAAAGCGAAACAGGGCTTTTCGATCCGTTAGGGAGCCGAGGGCTGCCATATGAATCTCCGCGGACAAGGCGGACTCGGGTGTAGCATAATCCAGATGCAGGGTTGCCGTGCCCCTGGGTATCCGCCAGCTGTAACGACCCCTTCGGTGAAAAGCCGGCTCCACCCCCATCTCGCGGATCATGGATTCAACCGTATAAAGGACTCCTTCCGGCTCATACTTTCTGCCGGGAAGACGCAAGCCGCTTCCCGCCGGATTGGCTTCCGGTCCATAGGTGGACATCCATTCCGACAATCGGAATTCCATCCATCCCTTCGGTCCAGCCTTCCATAATGCCAGTGGAATTCCTTCCTCGTTGACCGCCCAGCAGGCAGCCCCTTCTGCGGCGGCAGGCAGGATGGTCACGGGAGATTCCGGAGGTGCATAGGCATCCCAATATGCCGCTGTTCTGTCTCCGGCAACCGGACCGGTCAATACCGGCTTCTCCGGCAAATCTCTTTCCGTATCCGCCAGGCACAGGATGCCTCCGGGATCTGTTGCCACCAATCGCAACGCAAAGAGACCGGCCGGAATCTCGAGGACGGCATCCCCGTATCCCCCCAAAACATCCGCCGGAAACAAGAATTGCCGGGGTCCTACGGTAAGTACCGTAGAACGATAATCCACGCCATTGACCCAATGTGTGCCCCATCCCGGAGCAAAATCCCTCTTCATTGCTCCTCCACTTTGATTTGGCTCACCATTTCCAGCCAACTCCGCCCCAGGGCATTGCTGTCCCGGGTACGTACCAACCCGGGATCCAGCCCGCTGATCCGGAGACGGCCCTCCCATTCCCCCGCCACGGTGCGAATGGAACGCTGTACGGCATGCCTGTGCCAGCTCCCGTCTTCCTTCCGGAAAACGGGATACCCCATGGCCGAAGCAAATCCGGATTCCCGCACCAGGTAATACAAGGCAAACAAATCGCGGATCAGTCCTGGGATCGCGTAGCGGTACAGACAATAACCCATAATGAATCCAGGGATGGCATGGGCATAAGGACGCTTCCCGGCCTGCATCCAGGTATCCATTTCCTCCAGTTGGCCCCGGATCATCCATCTCAGCCTTTCCTGGGAGATGGATTCCGACTGCCCGAAAGTGGTGACAACGTCGTAAAACTCGGCACGCAATTGCTCCTCCGGCCATGCCATTACTTCCTCGAGCTGACCCATCCAGTCATTCAGATAATGCGGAGCGGGATGCACGCGGTGCCGCAGATAACTGTCGTGCAACCCGGCAATGACATTGCGCAACATCCCCTGCGGTGTCATCAGGAATTCGACCTTGTACATGAGATCAAGCACAGCATAGCTAAATCCGCCCGCAAACCGGTCGTGTTCTTCTTTCTCATCGCGGTACCAGGTGACCAACCGTTCCAGTTCACTGCGAAACCAGGCCATACGGGCACCTGTTTCCCGTTCGGACCTTTCCCGGATGTGAAGCTCCCTCAGGGGCTGTAATTCGGGGTAGGTGCGCACAAAGACGTCATCTTTCATGTCAGCTTCGAAAGCCAGCTCCCGCATGGCCGATTGAAGCCGGAAAGGATCGGCTTCAGTGGCAGCCAGAACAAATCGCAGCACTACCCTGCCGCCTTCCTCCCCGTACCAGGCATTTCGGAGCCGGTAATTGGTCCGCAGGAGCTCCTCCAGAAAACATTCCGGCAAATCTGGCCCCACACCGATATCCGTCTGGAAAGAGCATTCCTCCGCGCCCAAATACCCGCTGATACGCCTTGACCCCTGAAAAAGCTCGAAACTGAAGTTGCCGTCCCGGTCCGTCACCCAATGAATATTCTGTTCGACCGGGTCATAGAGATACACGAGAAAATGCTGAAAGCTCTTCAGGATCTGGCCGGAAGCAAAATACCCGATCGATCGCTCCCAGGAGGCGATTTGGTCCGCACTTTTGTAGGCATCCGTGTACCTGCCCAAACGGAGATTCTCGGAACGGATTACCGGCGTGCGCGATGAAGAAGACAGAAACCAGGCCATGGGAGGATCTGCTGAAAAACAGGCGGAAAATACTACTTTTGGCCATGTGGACGCCCGACCCCATTATCCCTTGCTTACCCGGGTACCGGTAAATCCCACCGGCCCCAGGGCCTTGCATCAGCACGGCTGGCTCCTGATGGGGTCCTGTTTCAGCGAATCCATCGGTCATTGCCTCGCCCGTGATCACTTCCGTGTTACGGCCAATCCCTTCGGAATCGTTTACAATCCCTTCACTCTGGCGCTCCAACTGGAACGATTGCTCGATGACCGCGCTCCTGCACCCGAAGAATTGGAATGGCACATGGGACTGTGGCATTCCTTCTGGCATCATGGCCGATTTGGCCATCCCGACAAAAACCGGGCGCTCGATGGCATGGAATCCTCCTTCCGGGAAGGCCGGGACGCGCTGTACACCGCGAGATACCTGGTCCTCACCTGGGGCCACAATCAGGTATTCACCGACGTCCAATCCAACATCCCGGTAGCTAATTGCCACAAGTGGCCCTCTTCGCGATTCAGGGAGGACTTTTTGACCGTTGACGATATGCGGCCTGCCTATGAGCGGTTGATGGTCCGTTTGAAAGACGTCCGGCCCGACCTCCGGGTGATCGTGACCGTTTCGCCGGTCAGGTATCTCAGGCGCGGATTTTTGGCCCATACCCGGGGTAAGGCGCAATTGCACCTTCTGGCCGAATGGATGGAGACAATGGGTGCTGTTTATTTCCCATCCTACGAAATCCAAATGGATGAACTCCGGGATTACCGGTTTTATGCCGATGATCTCATCCACCCCAGCCCGTTGGCGGTTGAAATCATTTACGAGCGTTTTTTGGACACCTGGCTTGATCCGGCCGGGAAATCCCTCCTCTTCGAGATCCGCCAATTGCAGCGCGATCTGGACCACCGGCCATTACATCCCGAAACCCGCGAAGCCGAAGAATTCCGCCAGCTGTGCCACCGTCGTATCCGGGATCTCAGAGAACGTCACCCCGATTTGCCCCACCTTTTTATCCGGCAGGCACCAGTACAGTGACCCCGGACCCGGGATGCGTGGTGAATGCCGGTCCTTCGCCTTCCAGGAGGAGGATTCCAGGGCGTTTGCCCTTGTCCAGCGAGCCCAGGTACCGATCAAATCCCAGGGCTTCCGCCCCGTGGAGCGTGGCCCAACGCAGCAGGACTTCAAATGGGATCCAGCTGTTGTATTTCTGGATGGTTTTCATTTCCTCCAGGATGGACAACTGCCAGTTGGAGGTGAGGCTATCGGTGCCGATCGTCATACGGGCATTCTCGGCCACAAACATCCGGTAGTCCGGCAACCGGTTCTCGATATACAGATTGGCATTGGGACAAGTAGCCCAGTAAACCCTGTCGCTCCAGTCATGAGCGGCACGCACGTCCTCCGCCCCGGTGCAGGTGTTGTGCACAAACAGCGTACGCTGCCCGGGATCCATATGGGCCATAGCGTAATGGATGGAACGGGTCCCGGTTGGCCGGAATCCGGGTAGGTAATTGCCAAACCGTTGATAGAAGTCTCTGAACGCGCTTTCTCCGGCTTGGAAAAGCCTGTCTTCTTCCGGGGTTTCCTGATTGTGAATGGAGATGGTGACCTCCGTGTCCTGTTGGGCGGAGCGGAGCATGCCGAACAAATCGATCGAGACGCTGTACGGTGCATGCGGAACCAACGCTTTGCGATGGCGATCGGAGGCCCTTATCTCGTCAAAGGCAGGCCTGAAACGGGTCAGCGCCTCCCGGGCCTTTGCACCGCCTTCCAGGAAGTCAAAGCATTCCACAAACGTGTAATACCGCAACGGGCTATTGTGCTTGACCGGCACCGTATCTGTCTGGTTGGAAATGTCGCCCACGGCAACAATGCCCGAATTCCGCATCTCCTCTTCGGCTTTCTCAATGGCATCCCGGATCAACTCAGGATCGGAGGAGCGGTCGCGGACCACGGCCTCGATGAAGGCTATCAGCCCCGTGCCGGTGGGCGCCCGGCCTTTCATGTGGCTGAGTTCCAGGTGACAGTGGGTATTGATAAAGCCGGGTACCAGTGCCCCATGCCGTTTTTCCAGTGTGGCCGGGTCGTGATTTTCGGGTCCCTCCACCTCCAGGATTGTCCC
>JAGFIW010000173.1 GCA_024103195.1 Saprospiraceae bacterium
TTTGTCCGTGTCATAACCGATGGCCCGGAGCAACGTGGTCACCGGGAATTTCTTTTTCCGGTCGATGTAGGCGTACATCACGTTGTTGATGTCCGTGGCAAATTCCATCCACGCACCTTTGAACGGGATCACCCTGGCCGAAAAGATCTGGCTGCCGTTGGGGTGGAAGCTTTGCCCGAAAAATACGCCCGGGGAGCGGTGCAGCTGGGAAACGATGACCCGCTCGGCCCCGTTGATGACAAAGGTGCCCTTGGGCGTCATATAGGGGATATTGCCAAGGAAGACATCCTGCACAATCGTCTGGAAGTCAATATGTTCCTCGTCATTGCAGGAAAGTTTCAGCTTGGCTTTGAGCGGAACACTATAGGTCAAACCGCGCTGCATGCATTCCTCGATGGAATACCGGGGCGGGTCGATGAAATAGTCCTGAAACTCCAGCAGGAAGATATTCCGGGCATCGCTGATCGGGAAGTTTTCCTGGAATACCTTATAAAGACCTTCACTGATCCTGTTTTCAGGGGTGGTCTCCAATTGAAAGAATTCCTGGAAAGAACGCAGCTGGATGTCCAGCAAGTCCGGATATTCCGGAGAGATTTTAATTTTCCCGAAGTTGATGCGTTGCGATTCGGGGCTGATCAACATGCCGTTGGATCCCATATGGAAAGTGCGTTTTAAGGCGATGAAGAAGACTCCCTCTTGCGGGAGTATGAATAAACCACAAAGGGCTTAGCCGGCCCGAGGGCCAGCTAAGCCTTTAACATTGCGATATCATGTCAGAGCGTACGAAGACGCGCATATCACCATAACGGTGGTTTGATTGGTCAGCTTACTTGATCTCCACAGAGGCGCCGGCTTCTTCCAGAGCCTTTTTGATGGACTCTGCCTCATCCTTGGACACGCCCGACTTGACGACACCAGGAGCACCGTCAACGAGATCTTTGGCCTCTTTCAAACCCAGACCGGTGATGGTCTTCACTTCCTTGACAACCTGCAGTTTGGCGGCGCCGGCACTTGACAGGATGACGTCAAACTCGGTCTTCTCGGCAGCGGCGTCTCCACCGCCTCCTCCACCACCGGCGGAAGGAGCAGCCACGGCGACAGCAGCAGCAGCGGGTTCAATGCCGTAATCATCCTTCAGGATGGATGCCAGTTCGTTTACCTCTTTGACGGTCAGGTTGACCAGTTGTTCTGCAAGTCCTTTCAGATCTGCCATTTTCTTGTTTTTTACACGTGATGAAATGCGTTTATGCGCATGACTTGGAAGCCTTACTGTTGGGGCGATCTCAGGCCGCCCTTTCCTGCAGCGCCTTCACCAGTCCGGCAATCGTGGAACCGCCAGACTTGAGGGAGCTGATAACATTCTTGGCGGGCGATTGCAGCAACCCGATGATTTCCCCAACGAGCTCCTCCTTGGATTTGAGCTTGGTGAGGGCGTCGAGCTGATCGTCACCCATAAAAATGGCGGACTCGATATACGCCGCCTTGAGCTGCGGCTTGAGTCCGTCCTTGCGGAAGTCCTTCAGGACTTTGGCCGGCAGGTTGGCCGTTTGTGTGAACAATATGGCCGATGTGCCTTTCAGGGCCGGAAACACCTCCGCATAATTGCGTTGCTCGGGGAAAGACTCCATGGCCTTCCGGGCCAGGGTGTTCTTGACGACTTTGATGTCGATGCCCTGCGCGAAACAAATACGGCGCAGACCGGAAATCTCGGCCACAGTCATGGACGAGGTATCGGCCACATAGAAATACAGGTTGTCCTGCAGTTTATCCTTCAGTTGCTCGATCGCAACGGCTTTTTCTTCACGGGTCATGATGATGTTCTTTTCGCGCGTGAATTAATGTTTGATACTGCGGGGATCCACTTTGATACCCGGGCTCATCGTACTGGCAACAGTCACCGATTTGATATAGGTGCCTTTGGCTGTCGACGGCTTCATTCGCACCAACGTACCGATCAGTTCGTTGGCATTCTCCAGAAGGTTCTCCGGAGAAAAGGACACCCGGCCAACGGTGGAATGCACGATACCGAATTTGTCCACCCGGAAGGAAATTTTGCCCCCTTTTACTTCTTTGACGGCCGAACCGACATCCATGGTCACCGTACCGGTCTTGGGGTTAGGCATGAGACCACGCGGTCCGAGAATACGGCCAACGCGTCCCAATTGGGCCATAACGGTCGGCATGGCGACAATCACATCCACATCGGTCCATCCGTCCTGGATCTTCTGGATGTATTCATCCAATCCGACATGGTCGGCGCCGGCAGCACGCGCTTCATCCTCCTTGTCGGGAGTGACCAGCGCCAAAACGGTCTTGGTTTTTCCCGTACCATGCGGGAGCGTGACCGTTCCCCGCAGGGCCTGGTCGGCTTTCCGCGGATCTACGCCCAGCCGAACATGCAAGTCGACCGAGGCATTGAATTTGGCCGTGTTGACCTCCTTGATGAGCGACATGGCTTCATCCAGGAGGTAGAGCTTGTCGGAGGCCACTTTGGCATCCACAGCTTTTCTCTTCTTCGTTAATTTGGACATAGGAAATTAAGGTAATGACGCAGCCCGTTCCGGGCTGCTCCCTGTTTAACCATCAGTTTAGTTTTCCGAGGCACCCCATGGCGGCGTTCCTTCCACCACAAGTCCCATGGATCGGGCAGTACCGGCAACCATTCGCATGGCCGACTCGACCGTGAAGGCATTGAGATCGGTCATTTTGTCCTCGGCAATGGCTTTCACCTGGTCCCAAGTGACGGTGCCTACCTTTTTACGGTTGGGTTCCGGAGATCCTTTCTTCAACTTGGATGCTTCCATCAGCTGAATCGCGGCAGGCGGTGTCTTGATTTTGAAGTCAAAGGATTTGTCCTTGTAAACGGCAATGACCACCGGCAGGACTTTCCCTTGTTTGTCCTGCGTTTCTGCATTGAACCGCTTGCAGAACTCCATGATGTTGACCCCTTTGGATCCGAGGGCAGGACCAACGGGCGGTGCAGGGTTGGCCTGTCCGCCTTTGACCTGCAATTTGATATAGACTTCTACTTCTTTGGCCATGATTTTGGCTGTTTAAGATTGCTTCTCGACCTGGAGAAAGTTGAGTTCAACCTCCGTACCGCGACCGAATATTTTGACGATTACCTTCAGTTTCTTCTTTTCTTCATTGACCTCCTGGATATCCCCCACGAAATCATTAAACGGACCATCCACGATCTTGACCGTCTCCCCGACAATGAAGGGTTCGATCATGGCTTCTTCAAGATCCTGGGATTCATCCACCTTCCCGAGAAGCCGGTTGGCTTCAGACTGTTGCATCGGGATCGGCTCGTTCTTACCCAGAAAATGGATGACATTCGGGATATTGGCAATGGCGGTGACGACCTCGGCAGTCAGCCCCACGGGGTCAGCCTCTACCAAAATATAGCCCGGCAGAATGTTGCGCTCCATGATGACTTTTTTCCCGGAGCGGATCTTGTAGACCTTTTCCGTTGGCACCAGCACCTGGGTGATGATGTCCTTCCATCCGTTGCGCTGTACTTCCAGCTCTATCCTTTCCTGGATCTTCTTCTCCTTGCCACTGATGACCCGGAGGGAATACCATTTCTTTTCGTCCGCCATATGTCCGGTCAACTGGGGTTAAATGCCGTAGATAAGCCCGGTTGCCCCGTTGGACAAAAGGTCCATGACGAAGATGAGCAGTGCAATCAGCAAGGAGGAGACGAGCACCACCACCGTAGTACTGGTCAGGTTGGGCCACGTGGGCCACGTCACCTTGTGCATCAGCTCGTTGTAGCTCTCTGTCAGATACAGTTTGATCTTGTCCATACAGCAATTGCAAAAGTTGTTGAAACTGCCCGACCCTTCGGCCGGATAGTTTGGCAGGGTGAAGGAGTACGGGCCCGTCTGGGGACAACGCCCGGTTTCCCGGTCCGCACTCCGCTTTCGGAGCGCAGCACCAAATTGGCAGGGGAGACAGGAATCGAACCCGCAGCCTACGGTTTTGGAGACCGTCGCTCTACCAATTGAGCTACTCCCCTAAAAGCGGAAAGTGAGCGCCATAAAGACGCTGCACTTCCACACTATGTGTCCAACCGGAGCGGGGCATTCCCCAACCGGTCATTAGTCCAGGATCTCCGTGACCTGACCGGCACCAACGGTGCGGCCACCTTCACGGATAGCGAAACGAAGACCTTTCTCCATGGCAATGGTGTTCAACAGCTTCACTTCAAGCGAAACGTTGTCGCCAGGCATGACCATCTCCACACCGGACGGGAGTACACAGTCTCCCGTTACGTCCGTCGTCCGGAAGTAGAACTGCGGGCGGTAGCCGTTGAAGAAAGGCGTATGACGTCCTCCTTCGTCTTTGCCCAGTACATACACCTCACACTTGAAGTGCTTGTGCGGCTTGACCGATGCCGGCTTGCAGATGACCATTCCGCGGCGGATGGCTTCCTTGTCGATACCCCGGAGCAGAATACCGGCGTTGTCACCCGCTTCACCGCGGCTCAGCAGCTTGCGGAACATTTCGACACCGGTTACCGTGGAAGTCAGCGGCTTTTCGCCCTCCTTCATCATACCCACGATTTCGACCGGGTCGCCCACGTTGATCACGCCGCGCTCGATACGACCCGTAGCTACCGTTCCCCGGCCCGTGATCGAGAATACGTCCTCGATAGGCATCAGGAAAGGCTGATCCACCAGACGGACCGGCTCCTTGATATCGTTATCAACGGCGTCCATGAGTTCCTTGATGGCAGCGACCGCCTTGGCATCACCTTCCAGCGCCTTCAGGGCCGAACCCTTGATGACGGAGGCATTGTCACCGTCGAACTGGTATTGGCTCAGCAGTTCGCGAACCTCCATTTCGACCAGCTCCAGCATTTCCTCGTCTTCCACCAGGTCCACTTTGTTCATGAAGACCACGATGTTGGGTACGCCTACCTGACGGGCCAGCAGAATGTGCTCCCGCGTCTGGGGCATGGGGCCGTCCGTGGCGGCAACAACCAGGATCGCACCGTCCATTTGCGCTGCACCCGTGACCATGTTCTTTACATAGTCGGCGTGACCCGGACAGTCCACGTGGGCATAGTGACGGTTCTTTGTCTGATACTCCACGTGAGCCGTGTTGATCGTGATACCGCGCTCTTTTTCTTCGGGAGCGGCATCGATCGAGTCATAATCCTTCTTCTCGGCAAGACCATCCGCCGCAAGCACCGAGGTGATGGCAGCTGTCAGCGTCGTCTTTCCATGGTCAACGTGACCAATGGTCCCGATATTCAGGTGTGGCTTAGTTCTTTCAAACGTTTCTTTAGCCATTTTCTTGGGTTTTTACAGTTTAAATTACGATCTCCAGTTGTTTAGAGCCAATGAAGGGAATTGAACCCCCGACCCCTTCCTTACCATGGAAGTGCTCTACCCCTGAGCTACATTGGCTGGTGGTGTTTCCCCTGGTTTGCCGGGTAAAGGGGCGATGAAGTGTGCTTGTCGCCACAAATACCTTTGGCCGCGTTTCCCGGGCCGGTTGTTGGTCAACCGTATCCTGGAAAAGGCGGCGGGAAACCATTGGTCTTCCCCGGCCTTTGCCGGCGAAGGGTATCCGGCATTCCGAAAAACACCGGTATATCCTGCGGACCGGTCAACCGGCCCGAGGGCTTGAGCGGGTGATGAGACTCGAACCCACGACCCTCAGCTTGGAAGGCTGATGCTCTACCAACTGAGCTACACCCGCATATCCTTTCAAAAAAATTCCCGAATCCCTGTAGCCCTGGCCACAATCAATCCGGGAGGCCTTTCTGTTGGTGGGGGTGGTTGGATTCGAACCCACTCAGCTAGAAGCACCAGATTTACAGTCTGGCCCGGCTCTCCCACTCCGGCGCACCCCCATTGGATCTTCAGGATTCCACATCCCCGGTGTGAATGCCGGGAAAGGATGGAGCCGATGGAGGGACTCGAACCCCCGACCAGCTGATTACAAATCAGCTGCTCTACCAACTGAGCTACATCGGCCTGTAACAGCCGATGCCAAACAAATGCGCAAGTGCCCTTCAACAGTCCCGGTCAACCGCCATTCCTGCCTTCTGACACCCCGAATCCGTGCACTCGGTGTGATTGCCTGAAAACCTATTTAACAGTAATTCAATCACTTAGTTAGCACTTCCCTTTGAAAGTGCTCGCAAAGATACACCTTTCCACGGAATGGGGAAACTTTTAATGCAAAATTTTGCATGTGCCCGGGGCAACCGGCCTCAATGACTCCGTGCCCGGCGGCCCGCTGCATTGCGACCCTTGTATCTCGTGATCTGGCTCCTCAACGTATCCACCGCTTTCTCGGTAGCCGCTTCGAAAGTCTGGCCACGCTGCCGGGTATACAACTGCCGCCCCGGAACGACAACAGACACTTCCATGACCTTGTCCAATACCGGCCCGCCGCTTTCCTTCCTCAGCGTCACCTGCGCCTGGAGAATAGGCCGGCCCAATCCTCCCAACTTGCCCAACTTGCGTTCGACAAATCCGATCAACCGGTCATCCGTTGGGATGCCCACAACTTGTGTCTGTATCTTCATGGTGTCGTTGTTTTAGATTTAACATCGGCTCAGGGTTTCCGGTTTCGTGGATGAGACGACCGGTACACTTCCTTCAATCGCTCGATTCGGGTATGGGTGTACACCTGTGTGGAGGCCAGACTGCTGTGACCGAGCAGTTCCCGAATAGCCTGAATGTCGGCCCCCTCCTCCGAAAGATGGGTCGCAAAGGTATGCCGCAAAACGTGCGGACTCCGCTTTTCCAACTGCGGCAGCATGTCCAGATGACGACGCACAATCGTGTACACCTTTCGCGGATCGAGAGGCCTTCCGTCCTTGCGCCTGAACAACCAATCCTCGCCTGCCGTGAGATCCTTCTCTTCGGTGGCACGCAGCGCCAGATAATGCCTGAATTCAGCGGCAAGACGGTCGGAGAATGGCACCATCCGCTCTTTGCTCCGCTTGCCCAGGATCTTCAACCGCATTCCCGTCATATCGATATCGCCGACCCGGAGACCGATCAGTTCCGCTCTCCGCATACCGGTATGATACAATAACGCCAGGATCAACCGATCTCTTGCTTCTTCGGACGAATGACCTTCCGGCAAGGCCTCCCACCAAACGGCCGCCTGTTCACGGGGAATGAAGACCGGAACCCTTATGCCTTTTCGCGGTAGCACCACCGACCGGACAGGATCCCGATCCAGTCCTTCCCGAAGCCTCAAAAACCGGTAAAGAGCCCGAATGGAAGAAATCTTGCGCTGAATGGTGGCCGGGGCCCTGGCCTCCTCGACCAAATGGACCACCCAACTCCGCACCATCACACTGGTGACCTCGCGAGGGTCGCTGATGGTGTAGGTCTCCTGCAAATACATGAAAAACGCATCCATGTCCCGCCGGTAAGCCTCCACGGTATGCGGAGAACGGCGCTTCTCCCATCTCAGATAATCCAGAAATCGCCCGACTTCCCTCATAACGACAAAAGGGCTGCGGAATAACTCCGAGCCCAATATAAGTCTTTTGGAAGAAATCCGGTTGCCCGGCAAGGGATCAAACCCCGTAGGTCTTCAGACGGTATTCTGCCTTCAGCATCTGATTCCTCTTGATCACGGAGGGTTTTGTGAATTGCTTCCTCCGGCGCAGTTCCTTGAGGATACCTGCCTTTTCGAACTTGCGCTTGTATTTTTTCAGCGCGCGATCAATGGATTCAGTTTCTTTGACTTCAATAATCAGCATATCAGAATTTGCATTTGCGGGGCAAAGGTACGACTTTTACGGAATCTGGCAATACCATGCGCAAGGAAATAAAGAAAACAGACATCCTGAAGCGCCCCGAATACCCGGGCGGGCAAAAGGCGATGAAGGCATTCATCCGCGACAACCTGCAATATCCCCCCAAAGCGCTGGAGCAGAAAACGGAAGGCGTCGTTCATATCAGGTACGCCATTGATCACAAAGGTCAGGTGGTCGATGTGCAGGTCATTCGCCATCTGGGCCACGGGTGTGACGAAGAGGCCATCCGGCTCGTAAGGCTCCTTCGATTCCATGTAGGCCGCACGAGAGGCGTAAAAGTACTCTTTCACAAGACCATTCAGATCCACTTCCGTCTCCCCCCCGCCAGGGCCATTGCTCCTCAAGGAACGATGCAGATATCCTACACGCTGACACCTGCCAAGCCCAAGTCTTCTGTCCCCAAGACCAACCGTTCCACCATTATTTTCACTATTCCTGAGGAATAGCCGAAACCCGGAACGAAACGGGGAGGAGCGTCCGCAGACACCCCTCCCCGTTGGCTAACTTCCCGGATTTTGTATCATCGCTGGATCACGACCACCCGGGTCGTAAACTCCGTTCCCCGGGACAACCGCAGCAGGTAAATCCCTTGCGGCAAATCCTCCAGATGAAGGTCATGACGCACCTTGGCCGTATGGAACGGAATCCTTTCTGTATGAACACGTCTGCCAAGGGGATCGTACAGGTCTGCATCCATATCACCCACAGGCCGGCCTTCCAGCACCACCGCAAAATGACCGGTGCCCGGATTGGGGAAAATCCGGAGGTCGGTCAGGAAGGAGGGTAATGCGACGGAAGAGCTCTGTACCGTTACTTCCATCGTAAGGGTGTCACCGCCACAAGGGTTGGTGACCACAAGCGTAACCGAGTACAACCCGGGCGCGGCATAGACATGGATGGGATTCTGCTCGGTGCTGGTTTGCCCATCTCCGAAACTCCACAGCCAGGATGCACCCCTTTCGGATTGGTCTTCGAAGGTGACCTTCAAATCTTCCGGTTGCGCCGTGAATTTGGCAACGGGGACATCCGTTTCCAGCAAGACATAATCTGTCCACACCATGGTGTCCGAACCACCGGGTCCGGTGGCGACAAGCATGACATCAAAGAATCCGGGCGTGGGATAGGTCACCTGGGGATTCTGATCCTGCGATGTGGCGGGATTCCCACCTTCAAACGTCCAGGACCAGGAAGTGGCTTGTCCTTCCGATTGGTCGTAATACTGAATGGTGAGGGATTCGCCGCATCCCGAACGCCTGTCGGATCCGAAACCGGCCTGCGGCGCAAAGATGACCGAGACGACCTGCGTCACAATATTGACCCCGCAGGCATTGGTGACGGTCAGGGTGACCACGAAATCCCCCTCCTCGGTATAAACATGGACGGGATTCTCCTGGGTACTGCTGCCCCCGTCGCCAAAGGTCCAGACATAGCTCTCCCCGTACTGGGAGGTATTGGTAAACTGGACAGTTCCATTCTGATTTTCACTGTCAAATCCGGCCACAGGGTTCGCCAGTACCTGGATGTAGTCATCTATTTCCAATTCACCCATCCCGATCGGGTTGGTCACCACAAGGGTCACCTTGTAATCGCCGGGGGTGTCATAAGTCACTACCGGGTTCTGGTCATTGGAAATGAAAGGCGTGCCTCCTTCAAACGTCCAGGTCCAGGCAGTCACACTCGGAGAAGATTGATCAAAAAACTGCACCGTGAGCGGGGCACACCCGGTGATATGGTCAGCGGAGAAGCCTGCTTCCGGTGGCAGGACTACCGTCACCTCTTCGGTGTGCAGGTGCGTGCCACAGGCATTGGTCACGGTAAGGATCACGGTAAAGGTTCCTTCTTCTTGATAGGAATGAACCGGATTTTCTTCGTTGGAGGAGTTTCCGTCGCCAAAATCCCAGAGATAGGTGCTCCCGTAAAGAGACTGGTTCTCGAAGGTGACTTCATTACCGTTGTTGACGGTAGCATTGAAGTCGGCTTGGGGAATGGTAATCACCTGCACATAATCCGTCAGCGTAAGGGTATCGGAACCGCCTGCATTCATGGCGATCAGGGTAACCGGGTAGGTACCCGGTGCATCATAAGTGACGGTCGGATCCGGCTCGTTGGAAGTCGAAGGGTTGCCACCGGGGAAGGACCACAGAAAATCCGTCGTATTGGGAGAGGCCTGTTGGGTAAAGTCCACAACCAGCGGAGCGCATCCCTGGACGGGACTACCCATGAAACCGGCCTCCGGGGGGAAAACGATGGTCACTTCCTGTTGCTCCTCGTCGGATCCGCATTCCGTAAATACCGTCAGAATGACCGTGAAAATTCCTTCGGTGGCATATACATGGACGGGGTTGAAATTGCTGCTGGAATTGCCGTCTCCAAAGGTCCAGTGCACGGAATCGGGCGTCCCGATCACCTCGAAAAAGACCGAATCCCCATGGACTTCGAAATCAAAGGCTGCGGTTGGCTCAGGTTCCACCTTGATGTAGTTGGCTTTGACCACTGTATGTGATCCCGCCGAATTGGAGGCTGTCAGGGTCACACTGAACATACCTGGATTCTGGTAGGTCACTACAGGATTCTGCTGGCTGGAGGTGGATGGTACACCGCCCGGGAAAGACCAGTTCCAGTTGGTGGTGTTGGGCGTGGAAAGGTCCTGAAACTGGACCGTCAATGGCGCACACCCTTCAATGAAATCCGAGGAAAAATCGGCTTCCGGGGTGGTGACGATGGTGAGCCACTTGGTCTGAACATCAACACCGCATTCATTGGTTACGGTGAGCACTACCTGGTAGTTTCCGTCTGTCGGATAGACATGGATGGGATTCTCGTCATTCGAGAATTCTCCATCCCCGAATTCCCAATAATAGGTATCCCCATCCGTGGAAAGATTGATGAAGCTGACGATGTTCTCATCCACGAGTTCATCGAAAAGGGCTTCCGGTTTGTCTTTCGCGAGGATGAAGGAAAACTTGGTGACCGAGTTGCTGCCTGCGGCGTTGCTGGCCGTCAGGGTAACATCATACTCCCCTTTGGTTTGGTAGGTAACTGTCGGGTTTTGCTGGGTTGAACTACTGGGAGTACCTCCCGGAAAAGACCAGGACCATGAAGTGGGTCCACCGGTGGATTCGTCGGTAAAGTTGACGGTAAAGGGTACGCACCCTTCGGTGATGTTGGCAGAGAAATCCGCTTCAGGCGGTGCCTGGGGGGCGCAGGCGGACAGGCAATTCAGTCCGTTCGTGAAGTTGTTGATGGCGTTTTTGGACTGGGTGGACCACACGGTGGTGTTGTTGACGGAAGGCGACATGATAAAGCCGCTCCCACCGTCATGTCCACTGTTGAAATTGTGTCCGAGCTCATGCGAAACCATCACGCGCATTGCCCAATCCTGGCTGGAGTAATCCTGCAGACAGTGGTATTTGAAGCTGTTGCATATC
>JAGFIW010000193.1 GCA_024103195.1 Saprospiraceae bacterium
GGGAGGCCCCTTCAACGGGATGGAGAATCACTTTGCCGGGCTGTTCGCGGGCCAGGTCCTCGCTGAACCTGAAGGGGATGATGCGGTCTTTGGTGCCGTGCAGGATATGCACCGGGCAGGTCACATCCCGGAGGTAAGTATGAACGGGAATATGAAGACGCAGGATCAGTCGCACGGGTACAATACGCGTGTAATAGGCTGCCAGTTTTTCCACCGAATAATACGGCGCATCAAGGATGAGCATGGCCGGGTGAAAAAGAGCCGCGATCCTTGCGGCAACCCCCCCACCCAAAGAGCGCCCGTACAGGACGATCTTCGATTCGGGATACCGGTGGCACAGCCATTGGTACACCCCCTCCGAAGCCTCGAATATGTCTTTCTGCCGGGCATGGCCCGAACTTTTGCCGAAACCGGGGTAATCAAAAATGAAAAAATCAAATCCATGGCGCAGAAAGTCGGCCCGAAACCGGCTCCAACCTTTGATCGAACGTGTGTTTCCCTTGAAATAAAGCACCACTCCCTTGCTCTCCGGTGCTGTAAAAAGCAGACCACTGACGCGGTGGCCGGACGGACACGGGATGAGCACTTCCCGGAATGGGTCCGGATACCGGAACCGGAAGTGGAGCGGCAGCCTTTCGGGGTGGTAGAAAAAATACCATTGCAACAGGTATAGCGCCACCACCACCCCGATGTAGATCAGGATCAGGGCTCGAAGGAAGGCAGGCACGTCATTCATCAGCCGGTCCGCATGGAAGAACCGGGGATCACCGGGATTTCTGTTTTTTCAAGGCATGGCGGGCATCGCGACCCCCGGCCGGGGTATGGCCGGCTGCATCCAGGGGGACCAGGTAATTTTCCCCTACAAAAAACCGGTGGGGCGGATCGACCCCAATGAGGGTGATGATGGCGCCGTGCTTCTGGAAACTGTAAAATCCGGTTCTGGCTTTTTCTGCGGACCCGGATCCCGGTGTCTTCAAGGTGAAATTCATTTCCCAGGTCAGCTCGAGTTCGACCTCCTGGTCCACGCCGTCAACACCGGGCAGGACACCCTTGTAAATCCCGGTGTAATCCAGGCTGATGGCGGCGTCGTGCATGTCGGGCGGATTTTCGACGGTGATCCGGGGCGGAGCCTCATCGCGGTCCGCAGTTTGCTGCCCGCCACAGGCATGCAGCCCCGTGAACCCCATCAACAATAGGGAGATGTAGATCAGCGGCATATCGGAATTTCCCCGCCAAAATAAGGATTATTGGCCGTGAGGGCCACCTGTCCTGTCCTGAAGTCCGGCAACATTCCGGTTGGTCCTCCTATCTTAGCCCCGCCTATCCGGCCTTGCCTGCACTATGGACATTTACGAGGAAAGCATGATGCTGCACAAGCAGCTCCGCGGAAAGATCCGCGTCAATCCCAAGATCGATCTGCACGATCAACACGAACTCGCCCTCGTGTACAGTCCGGGTGTAGCCGCACCCTGCAAAGCGATTGAAGCCAATCCCCAGTTGGCCTATGATTATACCATCAAAGGCAACACCATCGCCATCGTCACCGATGGATCGGCCGTGCTCGGTCTGGGCAATATCGGCGCGCTTGCGTCTATCCCCGTCATGGAGGGCAAGGCCATGCTTTTCAAGCGTTTTGCGGCCCTCGATGCCTTTCCCATTTGCCTGGACACCCAGGACCCGGACGAGATTATCGCCACTGTCCGCAGGATCGCTCCCGTTTTCGGAGGGATCAACCTCGAGGACATCGCCGCTCCCCAGTCGTTTTACATCGAGGAGCAATTACAGGATCTGGGGATTCCCGTCTTCCACGACGATCAGCACGGCACAGCCATCGTCACGCTCGCCGGCCTGATCAATGCCGCCAAATTGGTCAACAAACCCTTCTCCGAGCTCAAAGTCGTCATCAATGGCGCCGGGGCAGCCGGCATTGCCATTGCCCGCATGCTCAAATGTGTGGATGACTACGCCGGCGAAATCTGCACCCCGGTCAAGGAATTGTTGATCTGCGATACCAAAGGCATCATTCATCCCGAACGGGATGACATCAACGAAAGCAAGCGGGAGACTCTCAAATGGAGCAACATCCAGCGGCATACAGGCACCGTCCGGGACGCCATCCGCAATGCCGACGTCTTTATAGGTGTCAGCGTGGGTGATTTGCTCAACCGCGAGGACATCCGCACCATGGCGACCGATCCCGTCATTTTCGCCCTTGCCAACCCCACCCCGGAGATCATGCCGGACGAAGCTTATGCCGGTGGTGCCGCCGTCGTGGCCACCGGGCGCAGCGATCTGCCCAACCAGGTCAACAATGCCCTCGGATTTCCGGGTATTTTCCGGGGAGCCGTGGACGCCCGCGCCACCCGCATCACCCCACGGATGAAACTGGCTGCCGCCTATGCCATTGCCGAATTTGTCCGGGAACCCAGCCGGGAGATGATCATCCCACCCACCCTCAACGAGGAGGTGGCCTGGAAGGTGGCCAAAGCCGTCAAACAAGCGGCCATCGAAAGCCATTGACGCCCCGGTTCCACCCTCAGATCCGCGCCAGCGTCTCCCGCAGGTATTGCCAGAATTTGCGGACCGAGCTGACCTGTACCTTTTCATCCGGGGAATGGGCCCCGTGGATATTGGGACCAAAGGAGATCATCTCCATCTTCGGATAATTCCTTCCCAGGATTCCGCATTCCAGCCCCGCATGGCAGGCATTGACGAGAGGCTCTTCGTCGTACAGTTCCTTGTACAACTGGCGCATCAGGACGACCAGGCTGCTGTCCGGTCGGGGTTCCCAGCCTGGATATGACCCCTCGAAAGTTACATCGGCCCCTATGAGTTCAAAGACACTGCGGATGGCTTGGGCCATGTCCATTTTTTCGCTCTCCACGGCACTGCGGGTCAGGCACATAACGGTAAATGCACCGTCCCTGACCTCCACCCGGGCCAGGTTGTTGGACGTCTGGACCAACCCTTCGATATCCGGACTCATGCGGCCGATACCATTGGGACAGGCATACAGCGCCCTCAGGAAATCCGCCTGGAATTCCTCGCTCATCACCCGCTCCGGCAAAGAGACGGGATCCAGCGAAATACGCAGACCGGGATCCGTGGTCCTGTATTCGGCTTCCAAAACGGCCGCCTGGGCCGCCAGCCATTTGCGGAAGGAGGCTTCCTGGCTGTCGGGCAGGGCGATCAGGGCGAAAGATTCTCTCGGTATGGCATTGCGGAGGCTGCCCCCGTCCAGCGAAGCGATCCGCAAACCCGATTTGTGGGTGGCCTCCGCCAGCAACCGGTTCATCAGCTTGTTGGCGTTGCCGCGCCCCAGATGAATGTCCATGCCCGAATGGCCCCCCGTCAGGCCGGAGACGCCAAGGCGGAAACCACTCATGCCTTCCGGCAGGCGCACCACCGGATACTGCCCCGTCGCGGTGACATCCACGCCTCCCGCACAACCGATGGTCAGTTCCCGGTCGTTTTCCGTGTCGAGGTTGAGGAGATATCGACCCGTCAGCACACCGCCTTCCAGGGCCATGGCACCGGTCATCCCGGTTTCCTCGTCAATCGTGAACAGCGCTTCCAGGGGAGGATGCGCCAGGTCCTCGGCGGCGAGCACCGCCATCATGGCTGCCACACCAATCCCGTTGTCCGCACCCAGGGTGGTGCCGTCGGCTTCCACCCAGTCCCCACTGAGACGCATCCGGATGCCTTCCGCGTCAAAGTCGAAGGCCGTACCGGCATTTTTCTGGTGCACCATGTCCAGGTGGCTTTGCAGGACCACTGTCGGGCGTCCTTCCCTGCCCGGACTCGCCGGCTTGCGGATCAGCACATTCCCCGCCGCGTCCACCCGTGTATCCAATCCCAGTGATTCTCCAAATGAACGGATGAAGGCGATCACCCGCTCTTCCTTCTTGGAGGGACGGGGCACGGCATTGAGTTCGGAAAAATACGTCCAGAGAGGGGAAGGCTCAAGGTCCCGGATTTCTTCGGCCATGATTGGTGCGTCGTTGAGAGGCTAATGTAGGAAGGAAATGGAAAACCCTCAGGCCAACTGCAACGGCATTCCCCGCTGCGAAGTTGGGCTTGCCGGAACCCATGCGTGCTCAGCACGTGGATCCGGACCGATATCCTGTCGAAAATGCCGGATCGGACCTACTCGAGAATGGTGCCCAGGACGTTGCTCAGGGCTGTGATCATGAATTGAATGCCTACCGCCATGGTGATGAACCCCATGATCTTGGTGATGGCGAGTATCCCCGAACGACCCAGCACCCGAAACAAAAGCGGCGCCAGACGCAGGATAATGTAAGTGATGATGCCCAACGCCAGAATGACGGAGGTGATGACCAGCCGGTTTTCAGGACCCGGATACTCGGTGCTCATCCCGATGAGCAGGGAGATGGCGCCCGGTCCGGCCAGCAAAGGCATGGCGAGGGGCGAAAAGGTGATGTCGTGACCCCGGTCGGCTTCTTCGACCATGGAGCTGCCTTCCGGCTTGCGGCGCGGAGCCCCCCCGCCGCGCAAAAGGGTCAACCCGGTACTCAGGATGATGAGCCCCCCGGCCAGACGCATGGCATCCAGACTGATGCCGAAAAACGTGAGGATATAGGTGCCCGCCCAGTAGAAGCCGAGCAGGAGAAGGGCAAAATAAAACATGGTGACCAGCACGATGCGATTGCGCTGGGCCGTGGTCCGGTCATGGGTCAGGGCCAGGTAAATGGGGATTACCCCGAGCGGATCTACGATCGAAAAAAGCGAACCCAACGCGGCAAAAAACAGTTCCATGGCAATGAGGGACGGCCGTTTTCCAGGCCGGAAGGATGGCCGGTTCCTTCCGGTATCAAACCGCCATAACCCCGGCTATAGACGATTAGTTGTCCCGAAACCCGGCATTAACAAAGCCTTTAGCTTGCAAGGGACCAACCTTCCACGCCCATCGTTGTTGGATAGGGCATGTGGTGGTGTTTGGCACTCCCCTGGATCATTTCTCCCATGTCTTTACCGGACTCACTCCCCCGACCCGTTCCTCACTTCATTTATGTCTATGACCCTCTCTGCGGATGGTGCTATGGTTTTGGCACCGTGATGGAATCAGTTTGGGACCAATACAAGGACAGCGCCACCCTCGAAGTGGTGGCAGGTGGCATGATGCGCGGCGACCGCGTCGGACCGGTGGGTGAGGTGGCTCCCTATATCCGCCAGGCCTATCTCCAGGTGGAGGCACATACGGGTGTCCGGTTTGGCGAGCCCTATCTCCGGGACCTCCTGGGTGAAGGCGCAACCGTGCTGGACAGCGAACCGGCCTGTCTTATGCAGGCAGCCGTTCACCGCCTGCGGCCCGATCTCGACCTCGCCTTTGCCTCGGCCGTTCAAAAAGCCGTGTTCCGGGACGGAATGGCGCCCCGGGACGAAGCAGGTCTCAGGCAGGTCGCCATCTCTCTGGGGGTGGATGCCGAAAGGCTCGGGACGGTGTTGCGCGAAGACCAAACCCACCAGGACATGATCGATATGTTCAACCGCAGCGAGTCCCTCCGGGTATCGGGCTTCCCCACCCTGTTGCTCGAAGTGGAAAACCGCCGGTATGTGCTCACCAGAGGCTTTGCCGGTAAAACGGCGTTGCTCGACTTCATCCGGCAAATCCTGCGCGAAGAAGGCCTCGATTAATCATCTGTTTCCCCACCTTCAATTTCCTCATTGGCAAGAACCACGCCTCCCCCCGATGTGTCAGCGCCGACTGAAAAACTGACCCTCCGCGATCAGTTTCGCGCCCTGCGCCATTTGCCGCCCTTCCTCCGCATCGTGTGGCGCACCGACCCCCGGCTCACCACACTCAATCTGGGGCTCCGCATTCTCAAAGCCCTCCTGCCACTGGCCATCCTTTATGTAGGCAAACTGCTCCTCGATGCCATCGTCGGGCTCACCTCCGGCGAGGAGACATCCAAAGACGTCTTGTGGAGCCTGGTCCTCCTGGAAATGGGCCTGGTGTTTGCCTCCGACCTGCTGGGCCGCGCCATTCAACTGGTGGACAGCCTGCTCGGGGATCTGGTCAGCAACCAGACGAGCTACGAACTCATCCGGCATGCCGCCACCCTGGATCTTTACCAGTTTGAAAACCCCGAGTTCTACGACAAAATGGAAAGGGCGAGACGGCAGACGACCGGAAGAACCGTCCTGTTGTCCCAAATGCTCACCCAGGCCCAGGACATCCTCTCCCTCATCAGCCTCGGCGCCGGTCTGCTGGCTTTTTATCCCTGGCTCATCCTCGTCCTCTTTCTCGCCGTTCTGCCTTCCTTTCTCGGAGAAACCTACTTCAACGAGCGCACCTATTCCCTCGTCCGTTCCTGGACACCCGAGCGGCGTGAACTGGACTATCTCCGGTTTATAGGAGCGAGCGACCAGACCGCCAAAGAAGTAAAAGTGTTCGGACTGGCCTCTTTCATCGCGGACCGCTTTCGATCCATTGCCCAACGTTACTACCTGGCCAATCGCCGTCTGGCCCTGCGGCGGGCCTCCTGGGGAGGTGCCCTGGGACTGGTGAGTACGGCCGCCTATTACGGCGCCTACGTCCTGATCATCCGGCACACCCTGACCGGTGCCATTACGCTTGGGACGCTGGTTTTCCTGTCGGGATCCTTCGACCGGATGCGCGGTCTCCTCCAGGGGTTCATGTCGCGCTTTTCATCCATCGCCGAAGGGTCGCTGTACCTCCAGGACCTCTTCGATTTTTTTGCCATCAGGCCGGCCATCACCTCCCCTTCCTCACCGCGCCCGGTACCGGAAATTTTCCGTCAGGGATTCCGGTTTGAAAAGGTGGGGTTTCGCTACCCCGGAACGGACTCCTGGGTATTGCGCGACCTTACGTTTGACCTGAAGGCCGGTGAAAAACTGGCCCTCGTCGGAGAAAACGGCGCCGGAAAAACCACCCTGGTCAAACTGTTGGCCCGCCTCTATGATCCCACCGAAGGCAGGATCCTCCTGGATGGACACGATCTGAGGGAATACGATCCGGAAATGCTGCGGGACAAGGTGGGTATCATCTTTCAGGATTTCCAGCGCTTTTCCCTCTCGGCCGCCGAGAATATCGCCATCGGGTCCATCCGGCAGGCGGAGGAGGAAGCGCGCATCCGCGATGCAGCAGTCAAAAGCCTGGCCGACGAGGTCATCCGGAACCTGCCGGGCGGCTACCGGCAGTTGCTGGGCCGGCGTTTCGATCAGGCGGTGGAACTGTCCGGAGGACAATGGCAGAAAATCGCCCTGGCCCGCGCCTATATGCGCGACGCCCAACTGCTCATCCTCGACGAGCCCACCTCCGCCCTTGACGCCCGGGCCGAACACGAAGTTTTCCTGCGCTTTTCGGAACTCGTCACCGGGCGCTCAGCCATCCTCATTTCCCACCGGTTTTCCACCGTGCGGATGGCCGACCGCATCCTCGTCCTGCACCAGG
>JAGFIW010000025.1 GCA_024103195.1 Saprospiraceae bacterium
CGGCGATCATGCGAAACGATGAGTAATGCCATTTCGGACCTGGCCAAATAGTCTTCCAACCACAGGATGGCTTCGATATCCAGGTGATTGGTCGGTTCATCCAGCATCATCAAGTCAGGATGCTCCAGCAACAATTTCGCCAGCCAGACCCTGACCTGCCAGCCACCGGAAAAGGTGCGAAGTGGCCGGTTGAATTGGTCGGACTTGAATCCAAGCCCTTTCAATACTTTTTCTGCTTCCCCTTCAGCTTGGTCCCACCCCATGACATGAAGGAGATGGTGGGCATCAGCCAACCTTACCAATGCATCTTCAAGTACTTTACCTTCCAGCGTATTGGCCTCCAAAGCTTTTTCAATATCCCTTATCTCAGCATCGAGCCGTCGAGGTTCTTCAAAAGCCCGCATGGCGATCTCCCAGACCGTTTCTTCCGTCACCGGTTGGATGTCTTGGCTGAGATATCCTATGCGCCATCCAGGAGGCATTTCCAGACGGCCTCCATCAGGGCGATATTCCCCTGATATCATCCGAAAGAGGGTAGTTTTTCCGGCACCGTTACGGCCTATCAATGCAGCTTTCTCTCCTGCCTGGAGCGTAAATGAAAGGCCTTCGAAAACAGTACGCTCACCAAAATGAAGAAACAGGTCGGAAACGTGAAGCATGCCAATGGGGTAAAACGCCACAAAGATGCGCAATCCGAGGTTCATTGCCCGGCGTTCCGGAGGTCACTTCCCTTTGGCTAGGGTGAAGCCAAATGTTGACCCTTTCCCTTGGGCACTCCTCACCGTGATTCCCTGCTTATGGGCTTCAATGATATGTTTGACAATGGATAGCCCTAATCCCGACCCTCCAAGTTCACGGGATCGGCTTACATCAACACGATAGAATCGGTCGAAAACATGCTTCAGGTGATGCTCTTCAATACCTATTCCGTCATCTGTAATTTCTATTAGTACCCGGTCATCCATGTCATAAAAGCTGACTTTGACGGTTCCTCCTACTCTGCCGTATTTGATGGCATTGCCGATAAGATTGTTGAAAACCTGACGGATTCGCTCGCGGTCGGCAACGACAAGAAAATCAGCATCGGCCCCCGTTTTGAACCCCAGACGGATTTGACGATCTCCTGCCAATCTCTCATGATCATCAAAGACCTCTTTGACAAGCGTCTTCAAGTCAAAGTGCTCCATCTCCAAGACCATTTGCTCGGATTCAAGCTGGGAAATGGTTTCCAGGTCACTGACGATGGTTTCCAACCGTTCCACATTTTTCGCCGCGCGATCCAGATACTTCATGTTGATGGTGGGATCATGTAGTCCCCCTTCCAGCAGCGTGTGCAAATATCCCTGTATATTGAAGATGGGCGTCTTCAACTCGTGACTGATGTTCCCCAGGAATTTTCGCCGATAGGCCTCCAATGCTCTCAGGGTCTCAAGTTCCTTCTGCTGCTTTTCTGCCCAAATCTTAACCTCTTCTTCAACCGAGGCAAGGATATCCCTGTCGGAAAAGGAACTCTTTTTGAGATCCGGTTCGGTTTTGACTTCGTGTATATATTTGTATATCAACTTTATACGCCGATATATAAAAAATTGTACGTTTCTTTGGGTCAACAAATAGACACCGCTGAAGGCCAGAATGGGGGCCAAGACCCAAATCCATAGCGGTACACCAGCAGGGCTGGAAATCACGAGCAAACTGAGCACGATGAACACCGCCAAGGCACTGCCTCCGCCACTCAACATGGCGACCTGATGGATGGAAAAATTTTTGTTGACCATTAGAAATCGAAACGGTAACCGATCCCTTTGACGGTTTTGATATAGTCTTGGCCAATCTTTTCCCTGATCTTGCGAATATGGACATCAATGGTCCGGTTGCCGACAATCACATCCGGCCCCCACACCTGTCGGTAAATCTCCTCCCTTTTGAACACCTTGCCGGGTTTGGAAGCCAGGAAATAAAGCAACTCAAACTCTTTGCGGGGAAGGTCGAGTTTCCTGCCTTTGAGGTATACCTGGTAAGAGGCATGATCAATGACCAGGTCCTCCCCCAATCGTAGCAATCCGGTGGTGGCTTCATGATCTTCCCGTCTGCGCAAAAGGGCTTTGATCCGTGAAATAAGTACTTTTGGTCGAATAGGTTTGGTGATAAAATCATCTCCTCCCATGTCCAAAGCCGCTACTTGGGTATATTCCTCATCTCTGGCCGTCAAAAAGGCAATGATGGTCTTTTGAAACTCCGGTTTGGCGCGAAGTTGACGGCACACCTCCACGCCGTCAAATTGGGGCATCATGATATCGAGAAGGATGAGATCCGGCTGAAAAGATTGCGCTTTTTCAATGGCTCCAGCCCCGTCAGCCGCTGTGTCCACATCAAATCCTTCCTTGGTCAGGTTATAGGTGATGAACTCAGTGATATCGGGTTCGTCATCTACGACCAGTACTTTATGGGACATAGTATGAATTTGGGTGTGAGCGTTAAGGCTCTCGCCGGTGCGCAAAAACCACACAAAATTACAAGACGCACTTTAGCCCGATGGGCGCAGAGATTAAGTTTAGGTTAATTAGCCATCTCCGGGTCTGCCTGCTCCTCCAAAGACTGGATGACTTTGTCGTAGATTTTTTCCAATCGTTCAGGATGATCCATGAGGTATTCCAGGTCGTCATTCAATCGTTGTACATCCATTTGGTGAATGGCGGCCACCTGTCGATGCAACACCTCATAAAGGGAATCCTTGTCCGGAGGTGGTGCATTTTGGATGGCAGAGCGGGCGACATGTAAGTCGGCCAGGACCTCAACCAATTGGGCCTCCGAGTAGTGCAGGCCGGCTGCTTCCTGGCAGGAAATCCATGGGAAAGAAGTAGCGCCAAGACAGATTAGTCCAAACAATCTTTGGGGAAATACCATTTCATCACTTTTGCATGACCTGGGACGAAATCGGTCCAATAGGATGTATCGCTATCTATCCGAACAATGCCACAAGTCGGTATGTTGTCAAACCGGAATCCTTCGGTAAAGCGGTTGGCGTAAACTGTAAAACCAGGGTTGTGACCGAATAATGCTACCGTGGACCAATCTTCGTTAAGACGGCTGGTGACTTCCTGTAGGGTGTCCGGCAAAGCATCATAAATATCCTTTTCTATCAGGATGTCCCAATGATCAATGGCCATTTCCTTGGCGAATAACATTGCTGTATCATGGGCCCGCTGAGCCGGGCTACTGATGAGTTTGTCGGGCCTAATTCCCTGAGCAACAAGGATTCGGGCCATCCGTGGGGCATCCCGTTTGCCTCTGGCGGCAAGGGGTCGCTGATGATCTTCCAAATGAGGGTAATCCCAACTAGATTTGGCATGTCGGACAAGAAACAAGGATTTCATGCGCGGATGAATGAACCGCTGTACGGGTCAATGATGAGGATGGAGATAGAGGGGAAGTACTTCACCTACCACAAAGATACTCCCGCATACCAATACCAGATCGGTGGGTTCAGCATGACAAAGGGCTTCTTTAAATGCCTGTATAACTGAAGAATAAGCCTTACCTTTACACTCCTTATGTCCAAACCATACTTTCAGTGTCTCTGCATCCATCCCGCGAGGGACATCTGCTTTGGCAAAATAATACCTGGCATTAAGGGGAAACAAGGGCAGGACTTTGTCCAGATCCTTGTCCTGGACAAATCCGACCACAATATGGAGGCAGGGAAAGGACCTCCGGGCCACTTCCTCAAACAATAAGGCCAATCCGTCAAAGTTGTGCGCGCTATCGCACAACACCACCGGATTCTCGGATAGGACCTGCCATCTGCCCTTGAATCCTGTGAGATTCCTTACTGTTTTGACTTCTTCGGCCGTAAAACCAGCTGGTAACAGCCCCAACTCCCCCAAGATACGCCGTGCCTCAAGGAAGGTAGCCAGATTGCGGACCTGGAAAGGCCCGGTCAGGTCGGTTTGGACAGTGAATGAACTACCATCCTCCCTCCTGAATCTCGCTTTCATCATGGACCAATCGTCGTAAACCTCTTCCAGCCGGTAATGATCGCTAGCAAATGTTATGGGGGAATCCAGGGTTTGGGCCGTTTTGAGAAAGACCTGATCGGTTTCTGGAGATCTTTCTCCGACAACAACAGGAATGCCCTGCTTGATGATCCCGGCTTTTTCCCGGGCAATCAGTTCTAGTGAATCACCCAGCATATCCATGTGATCCCACCCGATTTGGGTAATGATTGATAGGACAGGGGAAATCACATTGGTCGAATCCAGCCGTCCACCCAATCCTGTTTCCACAATAGCAATATCTACCTTCTGCGCAGCGAAATAGGAAAACGCCATAGCCACGGTAAGTTCGAAAAAGGAGGGTGAGACGTTTTCGATCAATTCCTTGTGTCGCCGAACAAAGGAAGTTACGTAGGCAGACGGGATCAGTTCATTTCCCACCTTTATTCGCTCACGGAAATCAGTATAGTGAGGAGACGTATAAATACCTGTTTTCCGCCCATTGGCCAAGAAAGATGCCGCCAATAGATGGGCAACGCTTCCTTTTCCGTTCGTTCCGGCAATATGGATGGAAGCAAAGTCATGATGAGGATTACCCAATTGCTCCAGGAGAGCGCGTGTATTGGTCAGGTCTTTCTTGAAGGCAACGGGCCCGATACGTTGAAACATGGGTAATCGGGCAAACAAATACGTCAGTGTTTCCTGGTAATCCTGCTTTGCCGTGTCAGCCGAAAGAGAATGGATGGGCATGCAATCGACCTGACTACTGGAGTTTAAAGTCGTAGGTGATGGTCCCACATTGTTCATCGAGGTCAGACTCTGTGAAGAGATAACTCCTTGCGTTTCGCCGGGCCAATTCAATTAGCTCAGCATCGCTGGTTGTGGATCCCCTCATGGTATACTCGGCTTTGATGACTCTCCCCGTCTTGTCTACACATACATGGATGACGACTTTTCCGGTCTTTTGGGAGCGGTCACTGATGGCTGGGGCTTTCTTCAGCCCACGATTGCTCAATCCGGCACCTACTACCCCACTCCCCTTAGTGATTCCTTCAAGCCTAGAGGCATCAGGATCCCCTTTAGGGTCACCTTGATTTCCGGGTTTTCCTGTATCTCCTTTCCCTTTTCCTCCAAAGAAGTCACCGTATTGCTTCTTGGTCTTCTCGTACTCGGCCTGTTTGCGGGACTCCTCTTCAGCGGCTTTGCGGGCTGCCTCCTCGGCTGATTTCTTACGGGCAGCCTCTTCTATGGCAGATTTGGTTTTGATGGTTGCGTCAGATTCTTTCGGTGACTGGGGCTGCCGGATTTTGGTATCAGAATCCTCCGCGGTAATCACTTTAGCGGTCTGTTGTCGGGTGGCCGGTTTGGGCGAAGTGGCTGATTCCTCTGCAGAAGGTTGAACGTCAGGTATTTCGTTTTGCACATCCGGACGGTCTTGTCCCTCTCCAGTCTCAGGCTCTCCAAAACTGATCACAACGCCTTCCTGGCCAGGCGGGGGATCCGGGTATTTGAGGAAAGGCAATATCGCCAACAGAATGATGAGGGCATGGATCACGATGCTGACGATCATGCCGCGGCGCTTGTTCTGCTGTTCCTCCGGGCTTATTTCGAGCATCTTCATGTCAGACATAGGCAAGTCCTTGTATGTGCTATAACCAGGTTCCACCGACCGGGGGTCTTCCCGGCGGGAACATTAACGAATCGTTTGATCAATCGCCGCTAGCCAGGATGGCATTCGCATCATATTGCAAAGCGAGGTCCATGACAATAACCACTTGTTCTACAGGGGCTTTCTTATCAGGGGATAAGAGAATGGAAAAGCCTTTTCCCTTCCTTCGTTGCAAGGAGGCCAATTCTCGCTCCAAACCCTGGGGATCCACCTTACGGCCTCCAATAAAAAATTGTCCATTCTGATCGACGGCAATGTCCGGCATATCATCCTTGGACGTAGAGAGAGATTTGGATTTCCCGGGCAACTTCAGATTCAAAGCATTGGGAGCCACCAGATTGGATGTCAACATGAAAAAGATCAGCAACAGAAATATAATATCCGTCAGGGAGGACATGCTAAACTCGGTGCTGGTCTTGCTTTTCCGCTTGAGGGGCATATCGTGATGCTTTTCAGCGCCTGGGTTGGGTAGCGAGGATGGCTTTCAGTTTGAGGTCACTGGCAATGCTAAGCACTTTCATAACCTGACTGAAAGGCACTCCCTTTTCGGCGATAATGGTGATGGTGGTCTTATCCGGGTTATCAATCCTGGCAGCGATCTCGCGAACTGCCACCTTGATACCGCCGACGGAGGTTTCCTGGCCATTCACGTAAAACAATCCGTCCTTATCAATGGATACGCTGAGGGAAGAAGGCGCAACGGTTTTGGTATTCGACTCTGGCAAATCAAGCTTTTTGACATTGACAAACGTAGCCGTCAACATGAAAAACACCAGCAAAAGGAAGATAATGTCCGTCAGGGAGGACATATTGAACTCTGCCTGTGCCTTGTTGCGCTTTTTGAGGCCCATGTCAGGATGGTTCCTGGAGAAGATCCATAAATTCCATGGTCGTTCGTTCCATTTTGAAAACGACTTTTTCCACGTTGGCCACCAATAGGTTGTATCCGATCAATGCAAAAAGTCCAACTACAAGACCAAACGCTGTTGTGATCAGTGCCTGATAAATACCCCCAGCCAATACTTCCGGGGTGACATTCTGTTCAGCGGCCATTTTATAAAAGGCCAGGATCATTCCGGTAACCGTACCCAGAAACCCCAACATTGGAGCAGCACCGGCGATACTGGCCAGAGTGGACAGATTCTTTTCCAGTTTGAAAATCTCAAGATTGCCTACGTTTTCAATGGCGGCATCGATATCGCGAAGAGGCTTTCCTATACGCATGAGTCCCTTCTCAACCATCCTGCTGATCGGAGAGTCTGTACTTGCACAAAGGGTCTGAGCCGCCTTGATGTTGCCCGACGAAACACTCATCCGGATATTGTTCATGAAGTTTTCATCCACCTTGCCGGCCCGGGAAATACTCAAGTATCGTTCAATGAATATGGAGGCTGCAATGAACGACATGAGGACCTGCAGGGCCACGATCGCTACGCCGATAGGGCCGCCGGAGAACAGGATGTCGGCAAAGCTCTGGGATTTGATCTCTGGCTGCTCGATTTCGGCTTGCAGCAGGAACAAAATGGGGTGCATCATCTGGGGGGACATTGAAATGGTTGAACGCAATTTGGACTGCCAAATTATGAACAGATTGCATATTCCCGTATCTCATTGCCTCGAAAGACAATGCGAAGGCATCGTTCATGCGGGTTTTGTACTTTAGCGGAGCGAAAATTCGCTAATCTTATGAGAAGGATACGAAAGGTGGCCGTCCTGGGCGCCGGGGTGATGGGGTCCTCGATAGCCTGTCATCTGGCCAATGCAGGTCTGGAGGTATTGCTGTTGGACCTGCCAACTTCCGAAGGGCAGGACAGAAATGCCATGGTCAATCAGTTGTTGGCCAAAACAGTGAAAAGCCGGCCTTCTCCCCTTTATCTGACCAGGTATACCCGAAGAATACGTACGGGAAATTTTGAAGATGATATGGCGGGCATCCGGGATTGTGATTGGGTCCTGGAGGCTATCGTCGAACGTCTGGATGTCAAGAATAACCTGTTTGATCGTGTTGAAAAGCATCGTTCACCAGGTACGTTGGTAACGACCAACACCTCAGGTATCCCCATCAGCAAATTGGCAGAGGGCCGATCTGATGATTTTCGCCGGCACTTTTGTGGCACACATTTCTTCAATCCCCCGCGATACCTTCGACTTCTTGAAATCATCCCCCACGCGGATACCGATCAGGAAGTTACACGTTTTTGGATGGAATGGGGGGAGATGATCTTGGGTAAAAAGACCGTCCTGGCGGGTGATACACCGGCTTTCATCGCCAACCGGATTGGCGTTTTTGCCATGGCCTCCATCTATCAATTGGCTGAAGAATCCAAACTCTCCATCGATGTGGTGGACAAATTGACGGGTCCTGCCATAGGACGGCCGAAAACAGGAACGTTCCGTTTGGGTGATCTCGTCGGTCATGACACGGCTGCCATGGTCATCAAAGGTATCAGCGACCATTGTCCGGAAGATGAACAGGTTGCCCAATTCCGAATTCCAGGTTTTCTCCAATTTCTACTGGACAACAATTTTCTGGGAAACAAGACAGGACAGGGTTTCTATAAAAAATCGGGAACCAAAGATGACAAAGGGCGGACAGTTTATGAAGTGCTTGATTTACATTCTCTTACATATCGTATCCCCGAAAAAACGACATTGCCCAGTCTTGAAACAGCCCGTCAAATCGATCATCTTCCCAAACGGATACAATACTTTTTCAGTCAGGAGGATGCTGGTGCCCTGCTAATACGCAAATCACTCCTTCAACTTTTTTCCTATGCCGCCAACCGGATTCCCGAGATTACCGGTCATCCCTACGCGATAGATGATGCCCTCAAATCAGGCTTTGGATGGGAAGCTGGCCCATTTGAGACCTGGGACATGCTTGGTGTAAAAGCTGGCGCTGAACTTGTTCGAAAGGAAGGAGCCCCATTGCCGCAATGGATTGACAACATGATCCAGGCTGGAAAGGACGCCTTCTATGATGTAAGGGATGGGGAGCTTTGGGGATATGACCCCTCTATCGGAGGATATGCCCGGATTCCCGGTCAGGAACACCTCTTGCATCTCGGGAATCTGCGGCACCAAACACCAGTGTTCAAAAACGATGAAATTGTCCTGCATGATATAGGAGATGGCGTGCTTTGTCTGGAATTCACATCCAAAATGAACGCCATTGGTGAAGGTATCCTGAGCGGACTGAATGCGTCTGTAAGGATTGCGGAAGAAGGTCAGTGGCAGGGCCTTGTCATTGGCAATCACGCTACCAACTTTACCGTAGGGGCCAATTTGATGATGATCGCCATGATGGCTTACCAGCAGGAATGGGATGAACTCAACCAGGCCGTTCATTTGTTCCAACAGACGACCATGCTTTGCCGCTATTCGGCCATACCGGTTGTAGCCGCTACCCAGGGTTATGTTTTTGGAGGAGGATGCGAACTCATCATGCACTGTGATGGGACGGTCGCTGCCGCAGAGAGTTATATCGGACTTGTTGAAGCTGGTGTCGGATTGATTCCCGGCGGCGGCGGTACCAAAGAGTTTGCCGTAAGGATCTCAGACGCCCGTCGGGAGGGAGATGTTGAGGTCAATGTGCTGATGGACCGATTCAAATCCATTGCCTTGGCATCCGTAAGTACAAGCGCCTGGGAAGCTTACGGACTTGGGTATCTCCTGCCTGAAAAGGACATCGTTGCCATAAACGCGGACCATCACTTGCGTAGAGCCAAAGACCGGGTTCTTAGCCTGGCACCTTACTATGTACCCCCCATATTACGACAGGACATCCGTGTCACCGGCCGGGCAGGACTGGCTACCTTGTACACGGCTGCCAACGAGCTGTTCAAAGGAAATTGGGCCTCTGAACATGATATCAAAGTGGCCAAGAAGACAGCTTGGGTCTTATGCGGTGGTGATCTGACAGGACCCCAGGAAGTCAGTGAAACATATCTGCTCGATCTGGAAAGAGAAGCCTTTCTGAGCCTTTGTGGGGAGCAAAAAACGCTGGAAAGAATTCAGCACATGCTTCAGACCGGCAAGCCGCTTCGAAATTGATACGCCCGAGGATTTGTTTCACTTGCTAATGAACAAAGAGAGATGGATGCATACATCGTAAAGGCATACAGGACAGCGGTTGGCAAGGCCGGCCGGGGTATGTTCAGGAATATGCGATCGGACGATTTGGCTGCTGTCGTTATCCGACATCTTGTGAATCAGACGCCTGGGCTTGACCCCACCATGGTGGATGATGTGCTGGTCGGCTGTGCCAACCCGGAAGGTGAGCAAGGACTTCAGACTGGAAGACAAATTGCTCTTCAGGCATTAGGCAAGGATGTACCCGGGATTACCGTCAACAGGTATTGTGCTTCAGGGTTGGAAACCATAGCCATTGCCACCGCAAAAATCAGGGCGGGTATGGGAAGCTGCTTCATAGCCGGAGGAGCAGAAAGCATGAGCATGATACCAATGACCGGTTACAAATTGGCCCCCAATTACCAGGTAGCTCGTGACACACCGGATTACGTGGTCAGTATGGGGATTACCGCTGAAGCTGTTGCAAGGAAATATGGCATTACCAGAGAGGATTGTGATGCTTTTTCCCTTGCATCTCATCAAAAGGCATGGGCTGCCATACAATCCGGCAAATTTCAGGAAGAAATCGTACCGGTTGAAGTACCGGAAGTGTGGGTTGAGAACAATCAAAGGAAGGAAAAGAAAGTATTGGCTGATACGGATGAAGGAGTCCGGCAGGATACCACCCTGGAGGCTTTAAGCAAACTTCGACCCGTTTTCGCTCAGGGAGGAGTGGTTACTGCCGGCAACAGTTCCCAGACTTCAGACGGGGCTGCTTTTGTGCTGGTCATGAGTGAGAAATTGGTCCACGAGCTTCAGCTCAAACCTATAGCCCGGCTTGCTGCGTGTGCCGTTGGAGGTGTCGATCCTTTATATATGGGAATCGGTCCTTGTGTGGCCATTCCCAAGGCACTCCAACAGGCGGGATTAACCCTTTCGGAAATTGACTTGATCGAGTTGAACGAGGCATTTGCCTCTCAGGCTTTAGCAGTCATTCAGGAAGCCGGACTGGACCCAGAAAAAACTAATGTCAATGGAGGTGCCATTGCACTGGGTCATCCGCTTGGATGCACAGGAGCCAAATTGAGCACGCAACTCTTCCAGGAACTCCAACGCCGTAAAGGCAAATGGGGTATGGTTACAGCCTGTGTGGGAGGTGGTCAGGGGATTGCAGGCATTTATGAACTGTTCCCCTGATTCAGATGGAACAGACCTCTTTAGTTCTTATTTCTACTTAGTCCGGGTGGCTGTAACTTTTCCGGAAAGTTGATCCCCCTATTTGGTAGGGAATATTCCTCAAATCACCGGACCACGCATGTCAAAGCGTAACCCGATTTGCCTGCAACGCAATACCGCGGCATGGGACATCAAAGAAAAAGGGCCCGCAGACAGTCCGTCTATTGCCGCGAGCCCTTATGATGGAATGAGATTCCCAAGTTGGATCAGCGCATGACTTCCAGCTTGTGGGTAGATACTCCCGTTGCTGATTTCACGCGCAAAAGGTAAAGTCCGTTGACCATCGAACTGGTAGGCAGTTCATACCTGAAAGTCGAAAGCCCTGAGACCTGGTAAACCAGGCTTCCACTGAGATGGTACAATTCGATAGACTCGATCAGTGCACTGTTCTTATGGTAAATGGTAGCAACATCCATAGCGGGATTGGGGAAAACCCCGATTCGCTGCTCTTCTGTAACGTCAACCATTTGGTCTTCATCAAACACCAAAGGCACTTCCTGATCAGGCAAGTAGAAGACTTCCCCATGTTGGTTCATGACGGTGATGTTGCGAACCGTCAGCGTGGAAGGAAGTGGTGAAGATGCGCGTAAGCGCGGAGGACGTGCTCCCTCAATGTCATCCACGATCACAAAGCCGACTGGGCCATAGCCCACACCACCCATACCATCCGTTTTGGTGTATCCGGAATGTATGATGGTGTTATCCAACCTTTTGAACATGGAAAGTGTAGGTATTTGGCGGGCGAACCAGCTGTCGTTGTAGTAAGTCACCCTGACGCTTTTGCCATCCACATCCACGACATCCGCAAAATCGATTTCGAAAGTAAAACCATAAGCGTCATACGCCGGTTTGTTTTCAAGTCCATAGAGGATGTCCAGGATGATAGAGGTATCCGGGCCATACAAGGAAGGATCACGCAGGAGGAACCGAAGATCGATGTCCGTTGTGAGTTGATGGGCCGCAGTAGTCGTTACCGTATGGGTATTCTGGTATGATTGGCTGATGGCAAGTGTGTCAAGGGCTGAAATCAAGCCATCTCCATCTGTATCAAGGAATTTGAGGTCGAGTTGGGCGGCTGTCCAGGGATCTTCCCATGCGTCGGAGAATTGAGGGGTCCAATCAGAGGTAGGATCCATTCTGTCTGGACCGTTGATACCGAGTGCATATCCGATAGCCAAAAGGTCTCTGACATTGACGATTCCGTCATTATTGGCATCCCCCGGCCAGACGCAGGCTTCCACACACTGCAGATCTCCTGGATCCGGATTGGGAAGAACATGGATCAGGAATTTCACGGATTTGCAACTTCCATTAATGCAGTATTCGACTTCAAACTCATCATAATCATCAGCAAAACCTGCTTCCGGGGTATAAACGATCAGGTTATATCCCGTCACATTCTGGGACTCTACGTTGATGGTTTGCAATCCGTCAAATATCTCGGCGGAGCCGTGGAGAGGTTCTTCCTTCATTTGGAAGGACCATGGCTCGGCCGGTGGGCTATACCGGATGACCAAAGGTTTGCCGGCTTTGGTCTGAAGGGAATAGGTAGGCAATCTCGGATTGAAATTGTTGACGTTAATTTCGACATTGGCCTGCTCGACGATAATCCCGTAGGCAGGGGATCCTAGGGAATACGTAAACCTGGCAATACCACTATAATTGGCGGCAGGTGTATAGGTGAATTGACCATTGCCCAGGTACACAAGAGAGCCGGCAGATACCTGGATCTGATTGGGATAAATGACTGTGAAAGCTCCAACGTCATTGGTCAGGACATTGAAGGTGACAGGCGTATTGACGTGGGTGTACACCACATCATTGATGGCGTGCCGTTTGTCGGCCAATGTATTGAAAACACTGAGGACAAAGGTGCGGGTCAGGGTTTCACCCCCGACATCTTTGGATAACTGGAAGACATCAGACCCGGTGAAGTTGGTATTCGGCTCGTAGACGACCACATCGTGGGTCAAGTCAGACAAGGAGCCATTGGAAGGGTCAACATCCACATCATCATAGCCATCCATGTAAAGCATGATCTCTTTGGGGGAATTCTTGGGCAGTTGAATTTGAACGGTATCGTTCAGGGAGGGGGAAGAGTCAGGCTTTACATAAATATTGATGACGCCAGTAGCGCAGATGCCATCCTGATTGCAACAGTTGTAACCTATCTGGGCATTTCCGGTAAATCCGGCTTCCGGGGTAAAGGTGATTTGGTTGGCGGCAACGGACGCCGTGCCAAAGCGAACAATGACAAGATCCGTGATGTCCAGTGAGCCGGAGCTCGTTTCGTCGTTGTCCAAAGCATCGACCGTTACGGGCGTATTGTGGTCAGTGACGACATAGTCGGTATTGGCGGTGACAATGGATGGGGCCACCAAAAAGCTGAACCCGAAGTATTCCTGGGATCCATTCAGTTTGGGGTAATACTCCACAAGGATGGTATCCCGTCCTTCGAAACTGTTGACGGGACTGTAAACCAACTTCTTCTGACCTCCACCGAGATCAAGGATGTCAAAATAATCGGCGTTTTCCGGCTGGCGGACGATAGTGGTCAGATTGTAAGTGGTGTAGACATACTCGAAAGTATCGGTCTGCAACACCTTGACCGGCGGGAAGGGCCTGACCGACTGTGCCCATCCTGCCAGAGGCAGAATCAGCAAGGCCAGGAGGCCGGTTCTGAAAATGGATACATTCATGGCGACGGACTTAAAAACGGTTTGGGATTGCTTTACAAGGTACAACGTTCTTTGATTCCACAGGGCGATTCAAGAACGAAATACACCCTGTGTGAAAACAAAAATAACGGAAGTTAGCGATGCATTCCATTGTAAATCATATACTTAGTTAAACCGAACAGAAGCATTTGTGCGAAAATGTTGTAGTTTGGACGCTACAAAACCTCCTGCTTCGTTCTAACGTAAGTGTAGTTTACCAGGTTTCATCCCAAATGCGATGCAAAATACGAAGGTTTTTTCAATACTTCAGTATTTCAGCAAGTACGAACTCAACAGTCTCCGAAAGTTCGTCCAGTCCCCTTATTTCAACGTAAATGAGGATCTGATGCGGCTTTATGACCTCTACCTCGCCCTTTTGGAGAAGCCCGATCCCGTTTTGGACCGGGAAGAGGCCTGGAGAACCATCGTAGGGGATGGAAGGGCTTATGACGATGTCCGTTACAGGAAGTACAACAGTGATTTGCTGAAACTGGTCGAAGCCTACCTGGCCCAAAAGGTTTACGAAGAAAACCCCATCCGCGAGGCGAACCATTTGATCGAAGCCGTCAGCAGACGCAAGATGATCAAATTGTATAATACGGTGATGAGCTCCGCTCGTAGACTTTCTGATCGACAATTGTACAAATCAGCCCAATATTATTACTATCAATACCAGATTGAAAAGAATTACTACGAAATACTTATCCATGGCCAAAAACGGTTGGACAAGACCAATGTGGAATATATCGTCGAAAACCTCGACCGCTTTTATCTGGCCGAAAAACTGAGATACTATTGTTCTGTCCTGACCACCAAGTACATACACAGCCACGAGTACAAGCTTCTATTCCTGGAGGAGATCGTATCGCACGTGGAACTTTATGATTACACCAATGTCCCTGCTATCAGCATCTTCTACCAGATCTATCTGACGATTACCAGGACAGAAGACCGGTCCTACTTCGATACCCTTATCCAACTCATTCACGATCACATTGGACTGTTTCCCAAGGATGAAGCTCTAGAAATCTATACTTATGCTTTAAATTATTGTATTCGAAATATCAATCAAGGCAAAAAGGAGTGGCTTCAGGAATATGTGGATCTCTACGAGCAGATGCTCAAGAATGAAATCATTGAGTTTGGTGATGAGGAGTATGGGCCCTGGCACTTCAAAAACATTGTAACGGCAGCTTCCAGGCTCGATCGGTTTGCATGGGTGGAACGCTTTATCAACAAGTACTACCAACAACTGCCACAGGCCTACCGAGACAATGCTCTTTCCTTCAATCTCGCCCAACTCAACTTTCACAAGAAGAATTACGGAGAGGTAATCAGTCTATTGCATCGCGTTGAATATGAAGATTTTACATACAATCTAAATTCCAAGGTATATCTGATGCTCTCCTATTACGAACTCGACGAAATAGAACCTCTTTTGTCTTTGATGGACAGTTTCAGGATCTACCTGCAACGGAATACCAAGATCCCGGCCAATCGCAAACGCAACTATGGCAATCTCATCAAGTTCCTCAAGAAACTTACACGTATTTATCCGGGCGACAAAGCCGCTCTGGAACGACTATCCAAAGAGATGGACGAGCACGAGGGGGCGATAGTCAATGCTCCCTGGCTGCGGGAAAAGATCGCAGAACTCATGTGATCAGTTGGCTCCTTCAACCATTTCCATCACGGTATGGTGCTCATAGGAACGAAAATCAACAGGAGCCACCGCCGAGACCCCTTGTTCACGCATGTAAACCCCATACAGAACGTCCACGGCCGCCATGGTCAGTTTGTTGTGGGTAACGATAATGAACTGTGAGTTTTCAGAGAACTTTTGAATGATCCGGTTGAACTTTTCAATATTGGTGTCATCCAGGGGGGCATCAACCTCATCAAAGATGCAGAAAGGCGCTGGTTTTAACAGATAAAGAGCAAAGAGAAGGGCTGTAGCTGTCAGGGTCTTCTCTCCGCCGGACAATTGGTTGATGGATTGAGGGCGTTTTCCTTTGGGTTTGGCGATGATCTGGATATTGGATTCAAGAGGGCGGTCAGGCTCCTCCAGGATCAGATCGGCCGTGTCGTCACCTGTAAACAGACTTCGGAATACCTGGATAAAGTAGTCGCGAACCTGGTTGAAGGCTTCCATAAACTGACGCGTTGCCGTTTCTTCGATTTCCCCAATAGTCAGCAACAGGTCCGTTTTGGCCTGAAGAATGTCTTGACGCTGTTGATCGATGGCATCATAACGTTCTTTCATCTCCTGGAAGGCTTCGACCGCCATGGGGTTGACTTCTCCATAGTTGTCCAATCGCGATCTGATCCTCGTCACCTGGTTCTCCAGTTCTACCGGATCAGTCTCCGGGTTGGGTTCTTTGTTGATCACTTCCTGAATACTGGCTTTGAATTCCACCTTCAGCCTTTCCCCAATGGAAGTCAGCTCCAGCCTGATATTGTTATAGTTATCCTTGAGTTCGTTGACCAGCATTTGAGCATCCTGACGCTGGCGATTCAGTTGACGAACTTCGTTTTCCAATTCGTTGATCTGTCCTCTGGCGCCAAAATAGGCCTGTTCAGCCTCAGTCAGTGAGGCCTCCTTCTCTTTCCTTTCTTCATACCTTATCTGCAGGGCTTTCAAGAGTTCCTCCTTTTCTGCCTGCAACGCGATGAATTCGACTTCCTGCTGCGTTTCCGAGGACCGGTCTTGCTCCATGGATGCCCGTGCTTCTTCCGCCTGGACCTCTCTGAACTGGATCTCCTGTTCGAATCCCTTGACCTTGTTCTGAAGTTGGATGAACCGGATGTGCTTTTCGTTGTACAAAGACGAACGCAGGTTGAGTGCTTCCGCAGCTTCTTTGAAAGAATGATCGGTGGCCTCCATCCTCTTTCGGAAATCCATCTCCTCCTGCTTCCTCGCCGCCCATTCATCCGCCAGGGACTGATTGCGTTCTTCCAATCCCTGAATGATGTTTTTGGCTTGTGCGTTGCGCGATTCCAATTCGTGCTGGTATTGCTGCGCGTTTTCCAGACGTGTGCGCAAACTGACAAGCCTTTGGACCACCTGGTGCAGGTTGGCCTTCTCTTCTCTGATTTTTCCGGGCTGGTTGTCTTTTCGAAGTTGTTGGAGTTCTTCCTTCAACGCTTGAACGCCCACTATTCGACGGGCTTCCTCCCCTTCCAATTTCCGGATCTGTTTGTCCAGCGATTCCAGATTCTTTTTCCGTCCCAGCTTTTTCCCTTCAAAAAGCCCTATGGACCCCCCGGACAGGGAAAATGTTCTCCTCGCCCAACTGCCATTGGCCCCAAGCACAACAGCAGCAGGATCAGGATGGGCCGTGAGTGACGCATCCTCGGAATCCTGGAGATAAACGTTCCAAAAAAGGAAATCCCGGAGTGCCGCATGGGCGTGATCACATTCAACGAGGTCTACGAGTCGGTGGAATCCAGGCGTAACGGGAGTCTCAAACTTGTGTTCCTTCAGGATATCCAGCAGAAAAAAATTGGCCTTCCCCTTCTGGCTTTGGCGCAGCATCTGAATGGCTTCTGCAGCGCAACGCATATCCGGAACAACGTAGTAATTGAGGGTTTGATCCAGGAAATTTTCAATAGCAACCCGGAACTTCTCCGGCGATGTGATGATATCCGACACCAACGGGTGGATTTTCCCGAAATCCCCTTGTTGGTTGAGGAATTTAATGGATTCCGGAAAGCCTTCCAGATTCTCCACCATGCTTTTGGTCAGCTTGAATTCGTTGCGGAGGGCATCAAGTTGCCTGTTAACCTGAGCCAGATCCTGGCTATCCTTCTGAAACGCCTCTTCCTTCAACTGGATTTGAGCCAACCGCTGGTCTTCGGCTTGCTCCAGAAACTGGACCGATCGGGAAAGCCGCTCTTCCTCCTGGCTCAGTTCTTTGACCGATGCGTCAAGGTTTGCCGATTCTACGGCTCGCTGCGCGAGCACATCCTCATTGCGCTTGATCTCAAGATGTAGATTTTCAATCTGGTTGAGATGGATGGCCTTTTGCTTTTCCAGCTCGTAAAGATTCCTTTCAAGGGCCTGTAATTCATTGAGATACAAGTCCAAATCTTCCTTTATGGATCCGTGTTCCTGCCGTGTGACCTGCAAGTCCTGGGAGGCCTCCCTCATGGCAATTTCCCCTTCCTTTTGCTCGGATTCTGCCGTGGCTAATGCCTCCCTGTAGTACTGCAAATCCTTGGCGAGCTGTTCGAGACGGTTTTGGTTGAAGAGCATCCTTTCCCGCAGCTTGGCACGGCTTTGCTCTATGAAGGATGCCTTTTGCTGGACAATTTCGACCTGATTTTCCATCTGGCGGATCTCGTTGACCTTCTCGTTCAGCCTGCGCTGACGATCAGAGAGCGTTTTCTCCTTGTCCAGATTACCCAACTTTTCCTGTTCGGCACGTGCCTCCGCCTTGTGAATGAGCACCTCAAGGTCCCTTAAACGATCATCCTCCCTTTGCAACTGGGATTCGATTTCCTTGTAACGGGTTTTCAGATCATGAGTCTGAAATACCGCCAGTTCAAGGCTCAACGCCCGGTAATCGGCCTTAAGGTCCAGGTATTTTTGTGCCTTTTTGGCTTGCTTCTCCAGGCTTTTCAAGTTGTGTTCAATCTCGTACAGAAGATCGTCCACACGGTTGAGGTCGGCTTCTGTCGTAGACAGCTTGCGCATGGTTTCTGCCTTCCTGCTCTTGTATTTCGAGATGCCGGCCGCCTGCTCCAACATCCGGCGCCGGGATTGTTCGTGGTCGTTGAGAATGTCATCGACCATGGACAATGCAATAATGGCATATGAGTTGGACCCGATCCCCGTATCCAGAAACAGGGAGTTGATGTCCTTGAGCCGGCACAGGACGTTGTTGATTCTGTATTCACTTTCCCCCGTTCTGTAAAGGGTTCGTGAGATAGTAACCGTTTGATACTCTGTAGGAAGCAAGTTGCGCGTATTCTCAAATGTCAGAGCAACCTGTGCGATGCCAGCCGCTTTGCGCTTTCGGGTCCCATTGAAAATGACGCTCGACATTTTTTCCAAGCGGAGTTCCCGGGTTTTCTGTTCACCCAAAACCCACCGAATAGCGTCCACAATGTTGGATTTGCCACTACCATTCGGCCCAATGATACCGGTCACGGATTCATTGAAATGTATGACCGTATCATTGGCAAAGCTCTTGAAACCTTTAATCTCTAACTTCTGGAGCCTCATAGCCTGCAAAGGTAAAGAAGGCAAACCATCCGGCATGCCTTCATGGATCTCTCAGCAGATGCCACTCCCCATTTGCTCCCATTTCATGCCGTTCGAGATAGGAATCCCTTAAGTTTTGATGGAATTGTGACGTCGTATTGCCAAGATACATACCGTTTTGTGTTCTTTGTCGGTACGCCTCAAACAAGCAAACCGCGCAAGCCACAGATATATTCAGGCTCATGGCCATCCCGGCCATCGGGATGTGAAATGCCTCATTGCACAGGGCGAGCACCTCTTTGGAAAGGCCGTCTCTTTCATTGCCGAACAGCAATGCACCTGGTTGGGTGAGGGGCATATCCCATAGAGAAACCGAAGAACTAGCCGGAAGCGCCGCCCATATGTGTCCGTACCGTGAGCGTACAGTGGCCATGCAGGCTTCTGGATCTCGGAAATAATGAACATCCACCCACTTACGTGCCCCACCGGAGGTACGTTTGCCGATTTTCAAACGATCCTGACCGAGATGCGGCTCGGTATACAGGACATATATCTCAGAAATGCCCACCGCGTCACAGGATCTCAGGACCGCTCCGATATTGTGCGGGTCGTGTACATTTTCCAAAATGACCGTCAAATCGGGCTGTCTCCGGAATGCCACTTCCGAAATTCGGTCTTTGCGGGCTTTTCTCATGGTTTTTCTTCGATAAATTGGGTCTGGACATTGGTGAATGCCCGGATTCCCTCTTTGCCGAGTTCCCTTCCATGACCTGATGACTTGATTCCTCCGAATGGGAACCGCGGATCCGACCGGACAATGGTGTTGATGGCTAACGTTCCGGCCTGTACGACCCGAGACCACCTGTCAGCCAAATGCCTATCACGGGTCCATAAGGATGCACCCAGACCATAAGGCGAATGGTTGGCCAACTGTACCATCTCGTCTTCGGAACGGAAGGAGGTCACCACTGCGACCGGTCCGAAAACCTCTTCATCCCAAGCAGGCATTCCGGGAGCTACATTTTGAAGGATGGACGGTGGGAATCCGGTTTCCTGTGGAAATAAGGTACGGTCCATCTCCACATACAAATTGGCACCATGGGAAAGCGATTCTTGCACCTGCCGGCCCACTGAAGTCGCCAGGTCCGGACGAGCCATGCAAGAAAAGAAGACGCCATTATGGCGAGGATCTCCCGCCGGAAGAACGGCAAGGCGCGATTTGAATCCAGCGAGAAACGCCTCCTGAACGGATTCATGGATGATGAATCGCTTGGCGGCCAAACATGTTTGGCCATTATTGGTCATCCTGGACAATACGGCGATCTGCAGGGCCTTGTCCAGATCAGCATCCGCAGCTACAATAAACGGGTCCGAGCCTCCCAATTCCAGGACTACGGGAATCAAATAACGACCAGCCAATGCCGCCAATGACCGGCCTGCCTGATCACTGCCCGTCAAAGAGACACCATTGATGTGTCCTGTGGAGAAGAGAGGGTCCAGTTGATCAACATCCAGGAAGAGGGACTGTGTGAGGTCGTTTTCTCCTGTCGCGAGAGCCATCAATCTGATCAATGACTGTGTGCATCCCGGAAGTTGTGGCGCAGGTTTGATCAGCACTGCATTTCCGGCATAGAGCGTCGGGATGGCGAACCGGAGGATTTGCCAATATGGATAGTTCCAGGGCATGATGCCCAGGACAACTCCCATGGGCCGATAATGGACGGTGACATCCAAGGTACCCGCCTCGGTCCGGGATGATGACAACCAGGAGGGCCCCTGGTCAGCAATCACCCGGCAAAGCCAGGCGCATTTGTCCACCTCAGCAAGTCCTTGGTCAAGGGGCTTCCCCATTTCGGAGGCGGCCATCAGCGCCAGTGTTTCCCTGTGTTGTCCCAGGAATTTGTCCAATTTCTGCAGGACTCGCTCTCGCTCCGTCAACGTGCTCGTTTGCCATTTCTCCTGGGCTTTTGAGCAGCTTCTGAGTTGGTCAGCAGCCTCTTGCAGAGAAATGGGGGGGAATTCTTCCCGTAGAATTCCCGTGTAGGGATTCCGGCTATAGAACATGGCGCAGGTTGTTAACGGGACGGTACAAATGTACCATCCTGAAAACGCAGTAACCTAAGCTGCTTGTTTTCATAGTGGGGATGGGCCCCTTCCCATGAAACGGCTTCAAAAAGCAGCCAACACTGGTCTTGCGATGGCAGGGAGGTCTGGAAAGGCATGAATCGCTGAAAAAGTGCCCCTTCTTCGGACAATGCTTTCAGCAGGTACTTGCCGCAACGATACCCCCACATCACATCAGAATTAAGCGGTTGGCCAAGGAGCTCTTTCATCTTATGATTGAGCTGCCGGGCAGCAGGCTCCTTGGGATCATAATAATCAGCACTGGTAATGTGTACCTGCAGGGCTTCATAGTGGGCGGCCTCGATCTTTTCAAATGTCGTCCATTGGGGCAACCCGAAGACCGTTACCGATTTTTCGAGCTTTTCGGCCACGAGTTTTCGCAATACATTATGCACAAATCCTTCTTCCCAGGAGGGCAGGACAACGAATGTATGGACCATCCCCGGCAAAAGGCTGTCAATGAGGACTTCCGAAAAGCTGGGGTCGGCAAGCTTCAATTTCCTGAACTGAAAGCGCGACCTTTCCCTGACTGGAAGGGCGTCCACCTTTTCTTTCCAGAACTCATACCTGGAGGATTCTGTCTCCCCTTCTCCATAGACAAACACTACCGGTTGTTCATCCGAGGCACGGGCGCGAACCGTCTCAAAAATGAGTTGGAGATGAGTTTCCAACGCCGGATTGGCCTGCAGGTAGTGGTCATTACCCGCACCTGATTTGGAGGAGGCGCTATAGGGAGAGAACAATAGTATCGGTTTATCCTTCACATATTCCGCCAAAATAGAAGCGTGATTGCTCCGGTAAGGCCCTATCACCACATCCATCCCTTCAAGAACACCGGACTGGATCAGGTTATTGATTTTTTGGTCGCTGGCATGGGAATCAAAGACCCTGATATGGAATCCGGGATTCGTCGTTGGCGCCTCCTCGAAGGCAATGCGCAATCCCATATAATAATCCAGGGCCCATTGGGCAACCCTGTTGTTCGTCGGGTTAGCTCCCTCCGTTGCCTGAAAAGGCAAGATAACAGCCAGTTGGTACCGGTCTTTCAGTATCCGTTCAGGTTTGGAATTTTCATTTTCTAACCGGATCGGGTCAGGGCGAGAAGGCTTTTCGGGTTTGATTTCCTGGATGGTGTCCACAACGGTCCATTTGATCGTGTCCCAACGGGGCGGCTCCAACGTATCCTCCGGTAAAGGCCTGGGCAATTCAGGTTTTTCAGGCAAAGGCTTCCGTGGTCCGGACGAAGGTGTTGTTCGTCTTGATGTTGAACAAGCCTGAACCAAAAAGGCAAGGCTAAGGACCAAAAAGACCGGGAATAACCAGGGCTTGTATCTAACGGTGGATGTCATCATTCCCATTCAATCGTGGCAGGCGGCTTTGTACTGATGTCATACACGACCCGATTGATGCCTTTCACTTCATTGATGATCCGGCTGGAAACCCTGGCCAGGAAATCATAGGGGAGACGACTCCACTCCGCTGTCATACCGTCCAATGAATTGACAGCACGGAGTGCCACTACATATTCATAGGTTCTTTCGTCTCCCATAACGCCAACAGATTGAACGGGCAGCAAAACAACTCCGGCTTGCCAGACATCATGGTACAAGCCGGATGACCGCAATTCATCGATATAGATGGCATCCGCTTCCTGCAAAAGGGCCACTTTGTCGGGGGTGATCTCACCCAGAATGCGGATGGCCAATCCCGGTCCGGGGAATGGATGGCGTTGAAGAATGCTTTCGGGAATCCCCAAATGCAGGCCCACTTTGCGGACCTCATCCTTGAAAAGCATCCGAAGGGGTTCAATAATTCGTAGTTTCAAGGTATCGGGCAACCCTCCGACGTTATGATGGGATTTGATGGTGGCGGAAGGGCCTTGAACGGGGCTGGATTCGATGACATCCGGGTAAATGGTCCCCTGACCCAACCATTTCACCCCAGGCAAAGCCGTGGCCTCCTCCTGGAAAAGATGAATGAATTCCCGTCCGATTATTTTTCTCTTTGCTTCCGGGTCTTTCTGATTGGCCAATGCACTCCAAAAGCGGTGCTTCGCATCTATTCCCTTAATATTCAGACCCATGTGCTGGTAATCTTCCAGCACTTGATGATACTCGTTTTTCCGCAGCAGGCCGTTGTCTATAAAGAAGCAATGCAAGCGGCTGCCTATGGCTTCGTGTAGAAGCATGGCGCCAACCGTGGAGTCAACGCCGCCCGACAAAGCCATGAGCACTTCGTCGTCACCGATTTCACGCCGAATGCGGGCAACGGTTTCGTCAATGAAGGAATCCGGTGTCCATTCACCATGACACTGACAGATTCTGTACAGAAAATTGCGTAGGAATACCTTCCCCTCCAGACTGTGCGTCACTTCGGGATGGAACTGGATCCCATATATGGGTGCCTGTCCGTTGGGATGTGAACGATAAGCGGCATGGGCGATCGTGTCCGTTCCTGCCAGGTTGACAAATCCGTCTGGTAAAGCCAGAATGGTATCTGCATGGGACATCCACACCTGGCTTTGGGCGGAAACATCTTCCATGAAAGGATCTTCAGGCTTTTCGACTACCAGGGTAGCTTTCCCGTATTCTCTTTTGGCACTCCGGGCTACTGTCCCTCCTCCTTCATCGGCGATCAGTTGGGCCCCGTAACAGATACCAAGGACAGGAACTTTTCCCAGGAATGCCCCCATTTCCACCCGCAGTGCATGGTCGTCACGTACAGAAAAAGGGCTTCCGGAAAGGATAATGCCTTTCAAAGCTGCATCTGGAACGACGGGATGGTGGTAAGGAAGGATTTCGCAATACACCTGTAACTCACGAACCCGTCTGGCAATAAGTTGGGTGTATTGGCTGCCAAAATCCAGGATGAGCACCTTTTCTTTCATGGGGCAAAAGTACGAAAGGGCATTCACCTGCCTGAACAAAAAGGTCGGACCAAAGAAGATCCGACCTTACCATTCCCTATGGGTATGGCTTCAACGTACAATAAGCAAGAATTCAACCCTGCGGTTGGCTTTCCTACCCTCAATTGTTTTGTTGTCACCAACCGGACGCGTGTCCCCGAATCCGGCTGCCGACAGGCGATTGGCCGCAATACTTTTGGAAACGATCTCATCGAGGCAGGCCTTGGCCCGGCGGTTTGAAAGATCCAGATTGGATGCGCTGTCGCCTGTTGCATCCGTGTGGCCGTGTATGTCACAATGGTAGACGGGGTTATTCCGAAGTACTTCCACAAGCTGATCCAATATGGCATGCGAGGTCTGTGTAAGCTCGGCACTTCCGGAGACAAACTGTACATCCCGGATTGCCGTGGCAACAATGGCCTTTTCCTCCTCTTTGAGCTCTGGACATCCCATGTTGGCTTTGATTCCGGCCTGATCCGGGCATTTGTCCTCTTTATCCGGAATCCCGTCATTGTCCTTATCAGGGCATCCCGATAGATGGGCGGGACCCCTTTGGTCCGGACAGCGGTCTTCCGCATCGACAATGCCGTCTCCATCTGAATCAGGGCACCCATCGGTCACTGCGGAACCTGCCTGATCCGGACATTTGTCTTCTTTGTCGGGAATGTCATCTCCATCGCTATCAGGACAGCCTTGATGGTGGAATGGACCATGTTGGTCCGGACATGCGTCCTTTCCGTCTACGATCCCGTCTCCGTCCTTATCCGGGCAACCCTTCAACTCTTTTGGTCCCGCTTCACCAGGACATTCATCGTCCATATCCGCCAGACCGTCACCGTCCCCATCAGGGCATCCGTTCATTGATTCGGATCCTGCTTGAAGAGGACATTCATCCAGGGTATCCGGTATTCCGTCCCCATCCGTATCCGTGGGTGCTTGCGGTTGGGCTCCGATCGGGAACATCAAGCCTGCAAGAAATTGCATGTTATCCGACTTCCGGTCTCCCAAAGCGTATCGGTATTCCACCTGGGAAGTCAGGAATATACCTGGCACCAGACGGACATGCACCCCGGCACCAAAGGGGATTTGAGCTTCCAAATCTTTCCAATCGGTATAGACGGCACCTATTCCTGCCGTCAAATAAGGGTTTATCCTGTGGGTATTGTCCAACAGCTTCCATTGAAGAACCCCATCCAGATTCATCCATGTTGTGCCTGACTCACCGGGCGGGATTGAATTGGAAAGGTCTGCGGTGGCCAATCGGAGAGGAAGGTGGAGGTTCCAGCTTTCGGACAACCAGCGCGTGTATCCAATCTCGGCACCGGTGGTGAGCAGATCGTAATCCGCGAAGTCGCCATTGAGCCAGTTATTCTTTGGAGAATAGTGGTCTACCCAAACATGTTTGAAAGATACGGCATCCCTGGCCGAAGATGTTTGCCCCCAAATCTGAAGATGGAGAAAAAGTATCGCGCTGAAAAGCAGCAACCGGGTTGTCATGGTGATCGATTAAGAAGTTAGGATACTCAATGATTCCCTACTCCACCAGGCCTCTGCCGGCTTTCTTGATCTTGCCGGCCTCCTGGAGGTCCTTCATCAAACGGTCCAGGACTCCATTGATGAATTCCTTGGACTTCTCAGTACTGTAAAGTTTGGCAATTTCAACAAATTCATTCAAAGTGACCTTGGTCGGAATGGAAGGGAAGTAGATAAATTCGCAAACCGCCATTTTCAATAATATCATGTCCAATACAGCAACGCGAGATACATCCCAATTGCGAAGAAGAGGTCCGATGTTCCGGGTCAGCTCTTCATTGTGTTTCCAGACATTCATGAGCATGCCCTGGCCAAACTCCTCCACCAAGATTTGGTCGGGGATGTATTCTTCATAAAAAGGCCCTTCCAGTGGTAGCCCTTTGAGAATTTTCTTCAAGGTGCCCAACACAAGTGATTTGTCATCTGACCAGGCAGGACTAAAATCGTCCAAAAGCTCTTCAAAAAGGGGATGAGCGATACAGAATTTCAATAATTTAAGGAGAATTTCCAAATGATCTTCTCCTTTTTTCCAATATGCAATATAATCTTCCGTCTTGCTGAATTCTCCATAGACCTTGCGCAGGATATCCTCATCCTTGATCTCGTCGGCCTTCATCCGGGCGGTTTCGGTCTTGAGAAATTTGTTCTTGACCAGGGATTGCGTCAGAGGATTGTGGTACAAAGAGGCTTTGAACTGTTTGTCCTCTTCGTTGGCCAATAATTTGGCCGCCCGTACTTCTTCTTCTTTGAGGGAGAAAGTAGTTGTAGCAACAAGGTGATTGAGGGTGAACAGCAAGAGACGATAGCTCCTCTGGCAGGACTGCAGATAAAGCTGGTAAAGTTCCTCGGCCGAAGTCTCCTGACCCTGGGTGGCGGCATATAATGCCTGCAGAACCTTAATCCGGATATTGCGCCTGCTGAGCATGGGATTTCCTAATGTCTCGCAAAGAAAAGAAAATATTCCTCCAATCCCTTATCTCTAACGGTCTAAATGACAACAGGCTAAGACGTTCAAGGCAAATGAGCCGACTTAATCTCCTGATAGGCAGGAAGCTGACGGTGATGCCACTTGGCCAGAATTTTCCCGTCCTTCATCAGCACCACGCCAGGATTAGAGCGAATGATCGTTTTGAGGAGAATGTCATCCGCCTGGAGCATTTCATGATCCCATGTCAGTTCATCCTTGAGATCTTTCAGTTTCTCAGGTTCGGCATACTTGGTGATCATTCGGACTGTGGCTCCATCCCCACTGGCTGCTTCCACCAAAGGGGTGATTTTCTTCCTGAAGATATCCAGCCATGCGGGTGTCCATTGATAATCCTTTTCAACACGAGTGTCCCTGTTGATCTGTTCGATACGGCGGACTATTTGGATGGAATCTGCCGTCTGCAACGTATCAGACGCCCAAATGGTGTCCTGTACGGTTATGGTGGATTCCTGGTACCCATCATCTTTTAGGCTGTAGGAGATCACCAGGAATTGGACGCCCTCCTCGTCCAGAATGTCGTTGGTGTAGTCGTTGCCTTCTGAATCGCTGATTTCGAAATCGTTGATTTTGGTAATCGGGATGGCAGGCTCCCCTTTGATGGGCTCCAGGTATTCCCATTCCTCTTTCGGATAATCCTTGAATACCTTCATGTACTCATCCTGAGACATCCTGACCTCGCTACCATCTGCCTTGTTTTTCATTACCATGGTCATCGGAACACTGGCCAAGGCGTCTGCTTCGGCCGCTTTTTGCCCACGAAGGTCAACACCGGCACGGAATGGCCGGAAATCGATCAGCGGTTCATTCCACCAAACGTTGCGGAAACAGAACATCAACGAAACCACTACCATCGTCCAGGTCAAGGCTTTGGGCCAGGGCGGGTTGAAAATACGCTGGAAGGACTGATGATAGAAGAGGAAAAGGATGGCGGGCAGCAGGAGGACAACATCTTTCAGGAAGGAAACCTTAGGTTCCAGCTTGATGAAATCCCCAAAACAGCCACAATCTGTAACCCGCATATTGCTTTTTTCAAAGGCGCCCCACTCCCCGAAGGCAAAGAAATTGACCCCTGACGGTACGTATCCGGTGAGGTAGGTAAAACCGGTCAGTACTGTGAAAAACAGAATGACAAGGAAAAATGCCCAGGCGGTAAACTTCCTCCAGACACCGAGGAGCAACATGGCCCCCAGTGCGAGCTCCAGGACGATCATGAAGATGGAGAACCAAACCGACTGGGAGGAAAGAGCAGGAAACAATGGGCTTAGAAACGAAAACCAGGTTCCACTGAAGGTGGTCTCGAATTCGGCGAAATACTGCTCCATCTTGAAGGCAGTACCAAGGGGATCCACGGCTTTGACGAATCCGGACACCAGGAAAAGGGAACCACAAAAGAATTGCAGAAATTTGATCGGCCAATGGCGCGTGTTGCGCTGCAGGGTGGTCGTGGTCAATGTCAATACCAGAGCAATGGTCACGATCAGGAGTACCAGGTAGGTCAGGCTCATAAGGGTTGCTGTTGGTGGCAGGGCCATCAGGACCAAGGAATCCGGTCACAATGGTGCGAAAACGACAAATTTACGTCTGCCCGGGCGGTATGGCCATCCGGAGGCCATATTTGACGAATTCTTAACAAAGTTTGAAGCGCGAGGGCAGTCCATTTCATACGATTAGCCGTTAGGAATGTTAACTTTGTCTGGCAGCCAAACGCGGCATTTCATGCGAGCAGGATACCTGATTTTGTTGATTTTAGGTCCTTTAATGGTCAGAGCGCAAACGGACACCGGTGACTGGTTGATGGGAGGACAGTTGTCCTTCAACACAACGGATGCCCTGAATGAATTCTCTTTCTCTCCTCAACTGGGATGTTTTGTCGTCCGAAACCTGGCCGTTGGCGGATCGTTGAGCACCACCATTCGCAAGATCGGCGAACTCCGGACAGTATCGTGGAGTGTAGGGCCCACCGTTCGTTACTATTTCGGAAGCAGAAACTACCGACCAATCCTGACTGCCAGAGCGGGATTTCTGTCCGAAAAACAAAGCGGGCTGAAAGCAGAAAAAGGGTGGGCATATGGCGTGGGCGCGGGTTTGGCCGCTTTTCTGAATGAGCACGTGGCTCTGGAGTTCATCGCCGAATACAATGGCAACAAGCTCAAGGACCGCAAGGCTTCCGACGGATTCCAATTCAGGGCAGGTTTTCAGGTTTATATCGACCGATACCGGATGCGCTGGTTAACAGGGGGAAGGTAATCCCTTGGAATCCCTGGTGCTGGCGATCGTGGCCAACGCCCTGCTGGGGCTTGTATTCCGGCTTTGGGGCCGGTCGGGCATTCATGTCTTGCCCGGGATCCTTCATAACTATTTGATCTGTGTCGTTCTTGGCATTGTTTCGAGTGGACATTGGCCCTTTACCTCCGAAACAGTATCGCAACCTTGGTTTCCCTACTCCGCCTTGTTAAGCCTCTGTTTCATCGGGGGTTTCTACCTTTTCGGATTGGCGGTCGACTTATGGGGTGTGGCCATCATGTCGGCAGTCCAGAAGATGTCGCTTTTGGTCAGCATTAGCTTTATTGTCCTCTATTTCCATGAGCGTCCTGATGGCATCCAATGGATGGCCATGGGGCTGGGTATCACTTCCCTCCCCTTTCTGGTGTCCTATGAAAAAGGAGAAAACAAGCGGATTCGGGGAAAATGGACAAAAGGGCTGTTCATGGCTGGTGGATCGCTACTCGTGGCAGGCTTCATTGAGGCAGGACTCATGGTTCTTGAGAAGGAAGTGCTCCTCACAAGCGGTGATCCCCATTTTCTGACCCAGCTGTTTGCTTTTGCCTTCCTGTGGGGTTCCATCCCCATGTTGGCCCTTCAGAGGCAGCGGCGTGCTTTTTGGACCATTCGCCATTTTCAGGCCGGTGCCATCCTGGGATTGATCAATTTTGGATCCATTTTCTTCCTGATGAAATCACTGGGCAGTTCCCAATCTTTGAGCCTGGTGCTTCCGGTCATCAATGTAGGCACGTTGCTTGCAGCGGTAGGTTTGGGCCGGTTTGTTCTGAATGAACCGCTTACAAGGCGCCATGCGGCGGGGATTATCATGGCCATTGTCTCGATTCTTGTTCTCAGTCTCAATCATTGGGATGGAAGATGATAAGTATGTGACCCTCGAAGGCCCGGGTCAATGTGAATGGAGGATCTCCGGCAGCAGGTTTTGTGGTTACGCATGGCCGGTGACCGGATTGGAAGAGATTGGCAAATACCTTAACCTGACCAGGGATCTTCATCCCAAAGCTACC
>JAGFIW010000026.1 GCA_024103195.1 Saprospiraceae bacterium
GCAGGATTCAGTTGGGACGTCAACGTTTCCGACTTCCGGGCGGCCACCAATCAAAACGGAGGGCCCGAGGTCAGCATCCAATACATCATTACCACGGTCAAGCCTCTCCCGCTGGTCAAGGCATGCCCTGTCTATTAAAGCCAAGCTGATCGGTTATGAACATGCGCACACTTACCCTTACTCTATGCCTGATCATGCTGGGGGCGACGTTTGTCCACGGTCAGACGAAAAGGCAATTCATCCAGGCGGCGGAGGATGCATGGGCGGAGAAGAATTACTATTCCGCCCTGATCTACTACAAAACAGTAGCGGACGCCTGGCCGGAGGATACGGAGGTACAATATCGTACGGCAGAGGCTGCCCGTCACTATCACTCCTATCTGCTCGCCGAAAAATATTATCAGGTTGTCCTGGACCAGGATTCGGTCCGGGCATGGCCGGAAGCCCGTCTGCATCTGGCGGGGATCAAACGCAATCTGGGGAAGTACGGGGAAGCGATTTCCCTTTACCAGGAATACGACCAGATCCGGGCCGACAAGACCCAGAATTGTGCTCGTCATATTGAAGCCTGTCAATATGCCATCGTTGCCAGCCGCATGCAGCTGCCGATGGAGTTGGTTCCGGTAGGTGTCAACACGGAGTTTGCCGATTTCGCACCGGTACGCATTGGAGATACCCTTTACTATTCCAGCATGAATGTACCTCTCGATGATCCCGAGGCGGTGTCCCAATCCCTGGTGACCCGGATTTACGAGAGTTCCAATGACATTATCGGGAAACAGTTGAGGGCCGAGATGCAACAGGGCAACCACCACATTGCCCACGTAAGCTACAATGCGGATCAGAGCCGGATGTTTTTCTCCATTTGCCACAACATCAACCAATCTGAGTATCGGTGTGAACTGTACGCCGCCAAAAGAGAGGGTGGTACCTGGATGACCTCCGAAAAATTGCCAGACCGCATCAACCAGCCAGGGTATACAGCCACCCAACCGGCGTTTGCGCGGTATGCGGATGGAAGGGAAGGGTTGTTTTATGCGTCGGATGTGCCCGGTGGCAAAGGCAAAATGGACATTTGGTTTGCGCAACTGGATGAAACCGGCCGATTCATGGACCCGGTCAATCTGGCCAGCATCAACACACCCGAGAACGACATTACGCCGTATTACCACCATCCGTCTCAACGGTTGTTTTTCAGTTCGGAGGGATATCCCAATCTGGGCGGATACGATATTTATGAATCCCGTATTTCGGGGAGTACATGGTCCTCACCGGCCGCCCTTCCGATTCCGTTCAACTCGAGTTACAACGACCTCTATTTCTCCATGACGGATGACGGGTCCTACCTGTATCTCGCTTCCAACCGCGAAAGTCCGGGTGCCAAGTACATCGATGCGGAGCTCCAGTCTTGTTGCAATGACATCTTTCGGGCCCGTTATACCAAGGAAATATCGCTGCTGGCAAGGGTCTTCCGTCAGCCGGACGGCGCCCCGCTGCCCGGAGCTACCGTGACGCTCGAGAGAAAGAACGGGCTCGTGTGGGAAAAAGTGGAGGCCAAGTCGGATCCGGGCACCCATGAACAAACTTTTGTCCTTCATCCTGGTCAGGAATACCGTGTCATCGGCACCAAAGAATGGCATGAGCCGGATACGGCCTCGTTCAACACATTTACCTGGGAACAACCGGACCCGATCACCAAAGACCTTTTTTTACGTCCATCAGATGTATTGGTGGACGTGTACACGTTTGATGCCCTCAGTCGCCAGCCTCTTGCTTCCAGTAAGGTTCAGCTCTATGATGTGACGGATCCGGCGAAACCTGTTCTTGTGGACGAAGCCGAGAGAACCGGCACCAATGAGTTTACTTTTCGGGTGAGACCCGGAAAAATGTATGAGGTAAGGGGATCCAGCGATGGCTATCAGGATGAAACAGCCCAAATTGACACCCGGGACGCCAAACCGGATTCCCGTTTGCGGCAGGATCTGTATCTCAAATACAAGTCGCTGGTGCAGTACATCCCGCTGTCGGTTTATTTTGACAACGATGTTCCGGGACGTCGCCAGCGATCGGAAACCACCCGTATCAATTATCAGGAAACCTTACCTCCTTATCTCGAAAGGGAATCTGAGTATGTAGACATCTATACCAGTGTCCTGACTGAGCAGGAACAAGCCGTCATCCGGGGCCGGATACGCGATTTTTTCCAGGAAAAGGTGCGTAAGGGCATGCGGGAGCTGGACAACTTCTGTGATGTGCTTTTACGCGACCTGCAACACGGCAGGAAGGTGGAGGTGACGATTGAGGGTTATACCAGTCCGCGGGCGGAAGAATACTACAACCGCAAACTGGGTTCCCGTCGGGCATCCAGCGTTCAGAATTACATTGAAGGATTCCGGGATGGCGTTTTCTCCTCCTATATCCAATCCGGTCAACTGGTCTTCAAACCGGTTACATGGGGGGAAACCCAGGCACCGGAAGGCATCAGTGATGACCTTGACGATGAACGGCAGTCCATCTATTCCGTTGAGGCTGCCCAGGAGCGAAGGGCGGACATCAAACACGTGAAAGTGATCCCAAACAATTAGACCGGCAGCCTTATGGATAATCGAATCAAAGCGATGAACCAATGGTTTTGGATAGTGGTGTTCTGTTTGTCGGGATGGACAGCCCAGGCTACGCATATTGTTGGGGGCTCCCTGACTTACCGCTGTCTCGGCAATGATACTTTTGAACTGGTCCTGACCCTTTACACGGATTGCCTCTTTGGTCAGGCAGATTATGACGACCCGGCCTGGGTCGGGGTTTTCAACGACAACGGGGACATTGTCGATACCATTTTTATGCGGCTTCCTACCAAGATTGACACCCTGGATGGCGAAGACCCTTGCTTTGAGTCCATTCCGGAATTGTGTGTTCGTGTCACTCAATACAAAGAAAAAATCGTCTTGCCACTGTACGGGGGTGGATACTACCTGGCTTACCAGCGGTGCTGCCGCAACGGGACCATTCAGAATATCATTGAGCCATTAAAAACCGGAGCCACCTATTGGACGTACATTCCTGACAATACGCTAAAAAGTTGCAATAATGCACCGGTTTGGCTCAAAAATCCGCCCATTTTCATTTGCGTCAACGAGCCGCTTGTCTTTGATCACAGCGCTTTTGATCCGGACGGGGATTCATTGGCTTATGAACTGATAACGCCTTATACGGGAGGGATTTATGTCGTCAATCCCAAACCGACACCTCCTTTCGGACCTATCAATGGGACCTACGATACCATTGTGTGGAATCCTCCCTACAACCTGTCCAATCTGATGGGTGGGACACCCCTGACCCTTGATCCCGTAACAGGACTGATCCAGGCCATGCCCAATACGCTGGGGCAATTTTTGATTGCTGTGAAGGTGAAAGAATACCGGAATGGTATACTCATCGGAGAGACCTGGAGAGATTTCCAGTACAATGTGGTTCCCTGCAAGGTGACCCAAGCGATTATTGACTTGCCGGATACAACGCTCTGCGATGAATTCTTTGTCCAGTTTTCAAACGAGAGTACAGAAGCTACTGATTTTTTCTGGGATTTCGGGGTCAACGGAGATACAAGTACTGCTTTTGAACCATCTTATACATTTCCTGATACGGGATTGTACACGGTGACGCTCATAGCCAGCGAAGGCGCCTTTTGCAGGGATACCACCACCGCGACCATATTTATCCAGCGGAATTCCATTGACATGTGTATGGATATCCGTGTACCGATTTGTCAGGACTCCATTCTTGTAGAACTGACAGATTGTAGTACCGATTCGGTCAGCCCCATCGTTTCGTGGGCGTGGGATTTTACAACCCCGGATACCCTCATACAAGTGAACACACCCTCCTGGCAGCAAGTCCTCTATGCACCTGCCAATGCTATTATCTCGCTTACCGTCGAGTCCTACAACGGATGTGTGGCCACTTTGTCCGACACGATCGCCTTTGACATCATAGATCCGCCCCCGTTGGTGCCGGATACGGTCAATCTGTGCTACCTCGAGATCGCCAACCTGAACCCCGATTTTAATCCGCAGTTGGAACATACCTGGTCGCCCGATACCTTCCTGCTGGATCCGGCCAATTCCCCCAATCCGGATATCCTGGCCTTCGAGACCACATTGTACACAGTGGATTATACAGATGCGGAAGGATTGTGCCATGTCCAGCAAGAGGTGTTGCTGACGGTCATTGACGATCTTCCTGATGTGGAATTGGTTATCGCGATTCCTCAGTGTGTAGATACCGCTGTACTGTCTGCTTTGATTGTTCCCTATCCCCCTGATGTCACCGTTTCCTGGGAGGTCACGACCGAAAAAGATGTATTTGTCGGGGGCGGTGAGGGTATTGAAGTCGTCCTTACCGAGAGTCAGGAAGTCATTGTCTGTGCCATGATCTCCACGGACAGTTGTCAAACGGTTCAATGTGATACCCTACAGGTCAACCTGCTGCCCTATCTGGACCTGGCCGACACGCTGGAGATTTGTGAAGGGGATACAGCCACCCTGCATCCCGGGGGTCCGGCAGAACTCGTCTATGCCTGGAGCCCGTTTGTATTCATGGATGACCCTACATTGGTCAGTCCCAAAGTGTGGCCACCTGCCTCCCAATGGTATAATGTGGCCTATACCGATACCGTCGGATTGTGCATCGTCACGGACTCCATTTTCGTGGATGTCAATGACAGCACCCTGCTCTTGGACTTCACCTGGGATGTGATTTGTGACGGTCAGACCGTCTTATTCACCAACCTGAGCCAAGATGTGGCCGAATTTTTCTGGGA
>JAGFIW010000238.1 GCA_024103195.1 Saprospiraceae bacterium
TGATCCCTTCCTCATCCCGGGCCCACACCACCGCCAAATCGGCCACCGGTGAATTGGTGATCCACATTTTGGCGCCGTTGAGGATGTAGGCGTCCCCGTCATCCCGGATCTGGGTCACCATCCCTGCGGGATTGGAGCCGTGATCGGGTTCGGTCAGGCCAAAACAGCCGATGAATGCGCCGCTGCCCAGTTTGGGCAGATACTTCCTTTTTTGCTCCTCGCTGCCGAACCGGAATATGGGATACATCACCAGAGATCCCTGTACGGAGGCCATGGAGCGGATGCCCGAATCTCCGCGTTCGAGTTCCTGCATGATGATCCCGTAGGCCATCTCGTCCATTCCTCCGCCCCCGTATTCCACCGGCAGGCTCGGCCCGAAGGCGCCGATCTCGGCCAGACCGCGGAACAGATGCACCGGGCACTCCGCTCTTTCGGCATACGCTTCAATGACGGGCGACACTTCCTGTTTGACCCAGGTCCGGACCGCATCCCTCGCCAGGAGATGGTCAGGGGTGAGCAGTTCGTCCACCCCATAGTAGTCGTGGCCCTGGAAACGGTCCTCGCGGGCAGATGGCTGGACAGGTGTGCGGCTGGAAGAAGAAGACATGGTCACCGATTGAGGCGCAAAGGTACGCGGATCGGGAGAAAAAACCGACCGGCACACCGGATATCCGCCACCCTTCAGGCCTCTTCGGGGTACAGCGGGTACTGCTCCATGAAACGGTTGACCTCCTGACGGATACGCCGCCCTTTGCCCTCGTCGTCAGGAGCAGAGATCAGTTCATCGATCCACTCGGCCATCTGGAGGCATTCCTGCCGGCCGATTCCGCGCGTGGTCATGGCGGCCAGTCCGATCCGTATGCCCGAAGTGACCATGGGCGACTGGGTATCGAAGGGCACCATGTTTTTGTTGACCGTGATGTCGGCACGGCCCAGGGCCGCCTCTGCCTGGCGTCCTGTGACCCCTTTGTTGCGCAGATCGATCAGCATCAAATGATTGTCGGTCCCTCCCGACACGAGTTGGTACCCTTTGGCCGTCAGGGCATCGGCGAGGGTTCTGGCATTCTCAATGACCCGGCTGCCGTATTCGCGGAAGGACGGTTGCAGGGCTTCACCAAAGGCCACGGCTTTGGCGGCAATGACGTGCTCCAACGGGCCGCCCTGCATGCCCGGGAACACCCCGCTGTTGATGATGGCAGACATCGGGATCGGCTCGCCCTTCTTCGTGGTGCGCCCCCAGGGGTTGGGTTTGTCGGCGCCCATCATGATGATGCCGCCCCGCGGTCCCCGCAGGGTCTTGTGGGTGGTGGAGGTCAGGATATCGCACCAGGGGGCGGGATCGGACAGATGGCCTCCGGCAATGAGCCCGGCAGGGTGGGCGATGTCGGCCAGCAACAGGGCGCCCACTTCATCAGCAATGGCGCGGAAGCGGGGATAATCCCAGTCCCGCGCATAGGCGCTCGCCCCGCATATGATCAACCGGGGTTTTTCACGAAAGGCGATTTCCGCCACCTTGTCCATGTCGATCCGGCCGGTATCGGGCTCCACCCCGTAGAACACGGGTCGGTACACCTTTCCCGAATAATTGACCGGCGATCCATGTGACAGGTGGCCGCCATGACTGAGGTCGAACCCGAGGGTCGTATCACCCGGCTGGAGGGTAGCCAGAAAGACCGCCGCGTTGGCCTGGGCCCCGGAATGGGGCTGCACGTTGGCAAAGGCCACACCGAACAATTGACGGAGCCGGTCGATGGCTTCATTCTCCACCTCATCGACCACGTCACAACCACCGTAATAGCGTTTGCCCGGATAGCCTTCCGCGTATTTGTTGGTCAGGCAACTGCCCATGGCCCTCAGCACGGCCGCACTGGTGAAATTTTCGCTCGCTATCAATTCCACACCCCGGCGCTGCCGCGCGAGTTCTGCATCCAGAAGGGAAGAAATACGCCGGTCATGGGAAAGCGCGTTCAAGTTGGGCATAATTATCGTTAAGGGTTTGCGACAAATCCCGCCGGTACCGGAGGACAGTGGCAAATATCCCAGTTCTTCCGGATTTGGCGAATGCCCATGAACAGGACATTGATCATCGGGACCTTCCTTGTGTGGCTGGGTCTTTGTACCAATGCCGCCGGACATACCGGCCGGTACCGGGCCATGTGGCGGACGGACCCCTCTACTTCCATGGTGATTGGGTGGCAACAATTCTCCGGAACGGACGCCCGGGTTCTTTACCAGCCGGATGCCGGCGGTGTGGAACCCTGGACCGTTCATTACCCCGACCGTTGTACCGAAATCAGGGACATGTCCACGTGTTTTGCCCGGTTGACAGGTTTGCGTCCCGATACCCGGTACCGTTTTGTCGTGCGCGACAGTGAAGGCGACAGCCGCATGCTCTATTTTCACACGGCACCCGCCTCCTCCGACACACCGGTCACCCTCTTGTGCGGCGGTGACTCCCGCAACAACCGCAGCATGCGACAGCGCATGAATCGCCTTG
>JAGFIW010000242.1 GCA_024103195.1 Saprospiraceae bacterium
AACGCGTTGAGCGGTTAAGCAGCCAATGCATGTTTGGTTTGATTGATCTTGCGTCCATGAGTGAAATTCCAGTATTGTTTGAAAGTTTTGGCTGCAATCTTGGAAAGGATCCTGATCTCGAAACCTGAAAATCTCTTTGCATAATTACAGCGTAATCGAAACTCATCGCAGTATTGTGAAAATACCACTTCAATTGATTTCCGTTTGATTCGTTTTTCAGGATCGTATACCTGATAGTCCTTTTGATTTCGTCTATAGGGAACGTCAAGATAAATTCCAACTTGCTCAAACAAACTTAACTGTGTAGCTTGTCCTATGTACCCTCTATCCCCTATAAGAATTCTTCCTTCGAGATGCTTGTCATCAGTCGTTATTTCCTTAAGAAAAATACTGTCATGAGCGTTGGCCTGAGTAATAAGGAGATCTCGATAAACACCTTGTTCAGTGCTGATAATGTGCATTTTATAGCCTATGAAGTATCCGCCAACAATCGGATTGTATCCCTTATTTGCTACTACTTGATCAAGTTCCGGTCGGCGGCATGCTTTGGAAGATTTTTCACGTACAATTTTACAAGTCGGAATTGGAATCGAATCAATCAAAAAGGCTTCTTGGTCATCAATCATTGGAGCCGCCAGCAACTCCGTACAATACAACAAAGCCTCGCGCAAAGACTTCTTCCTACGGTTGAAGGAGGCACGATGGATGAGTTGAGGAAACAAGTCCGGGTAGTCCTTCTCAAGCTTGTACCACAGCAGGTTTTCAGATATGACTTCAATGCATTCCGCTGCGATTGCAAGACTTATTACTTCCAAATCACTCATTTTAGGCGGATTGGGGTAAGCACGGGTGTTGCCTACTCCATCAAAGAAATTCTCCGCCCGGGATTGGATTGTATCGCGAACTTTTCCGTAAATTGTGGCAAGATCATGCATAGAGGTATCTTCAAGATTGGTGGAATAATCTACAAGATACTGAATATCAAGAATATGCATGATCTTTTTTTATTGAATCTAACCGCTCAACGCGTTAACAAAATTAAGATTCAAAAAATGGGAAGGCTTCACCTGGACCGCGAAGGTTGGGCGGGCTGAACGGATAACGGACTCCTCTCAACGATCAATGCCACGGCAAGATGCCGAAACCCTCAAACGCTCCACATTCCCGAATGACGGAGTCTCGAAGTAATTGGGACAGTTGCTGAAATCCAAGCCTCTCCCGGGAAGCCAGCGGACGTCCATGCAGCAGGTCAACTGAAAGAATGCCTTCCAGGGAATTGAGGAGGTAAATGCCGTCCGCCTCCATGAGTGCCTCAACAGGAATGTCGGCATAAGGTATTCCGCCATCCGCCAACAGCAGGGACTGCAATTCCCGAAGGGTGGTACCCGGAAAAGCCAATCCTTCACGCCCAGGCGTCCACCAGCGCCCCCCTCGCTCCAGCAACAGACAGCCTCTGGCAAATCCTACCAACTGCCCGTGGGGACTACGAATGATCGCTTCTCCCCCGCCTTTGACCCGCACTTCCTTCTGCGCCATGATCAGGTCCGGCCTGCCCGTCGTTTTCCAACGAACAGACGGACTGGAGGGATCCCTTGTGACATCACTCAGATGGGCGTGGACCGCCTGACGGATTCGCGGAGATGGGGCATCCAGTGTGGCCAATACCAGCGGCGATGAGGTAGACGGGTCGGCCACGAGGCCTCTGCCTCCTTCCCCTGACGTGACCGTCACCCGAAAGATGCCGTTCCGGGGTGCTCCGGCATGACACAGCTTTTCGGTCATGGAGGGAAAATCCCCGGCACCGAACTGCCAGGAAATACCCATGGCCATCAGTCCTTCATTAATCCTTTCCCGATGCCTTTCCGCTTTCCATGGATGGCCGTTGACAACCGCCAGGGTCTCGAAAAGAGCCTCCCCCAGCAAAAACCCCCTGTCTCCAACAGGAATGCAGGCGGCATTTGCCGGCACGATGTCTCCATTCAACCATACAGGCCGGGTGTTCATGACCAAGCGTCGTTTTCGTGGAGGGTCTGAATGCCCGCCAGGTGAAGGAAATTGGCCACCATCCTGAACCCATCCGGCGTCAGAATGGATTCGGGATGGAATTGGACGCCATACAGGGGATACTCCCGGTGGGCGATAGCCATATTGATCCCGTCCTCCGTCCAGGCCAACCGGTCGAAGGGTCCCTTTGACAGGGCATCATCCCGCAGGATCAGCGAATGGTAACGACCCGCATGAAATGGGTTGTTCAATCCGGCAAAAAGGGGATGCCCCTTGTGATGAACCGGGGTGGCCATGCCGTGCACGGGCACGGGAGCCCCGATGACCGGGATACCGAAAGCGGCTCCCATACACTGATGCCCCAGGCAGACGCCAAACATCGGCAATCCTGCCCCCTCTCTGCGAATGACTTCCACGGTGTGACCCGACTCGGCCGGCGTACAGGGTCCGGGCGAAATGACCAATGCCCTTACCTCCGGCGGAAAAGGGCGAATGAGGATTTCGTCATCGTTGCGCAGTACGACGACTTCAACCCCAAGCATCCGGATGTAATGGACGAGGTTGAACACAAAGGAATCGTAATTGTCAATCACCCAAACCATCGCCACATGCCATAAAGATTTTGAGGGCCTTGTCCATCGTTTCGCGATATTCCTCACCGGGATCGGACAGCCAGGTAATACCCCCGCCCACCTGGAAGCTGACCTGGCCACCCCTGATCAGCAAAGTCCGGATGGGAATACTGGTATCCATATTGCCGTCAAATCCGATATAGCCCAATGCGCCGCAATACACATGACGGGGAATGCCCTCCAGTTCTGCAATGATTTCCAGGCTTCGGCGCTTTGGAGCCCCAGTGACCGAACCGCCCGGGAAACAGGCCTTCAGCAGGTCGAGGGCATCCCGTCCCGGTTCGAGCCGCCCTTCAACGACAGAAACCAGGTGATGGACACCGGCATAGGATTCCAGAGCGCATGGTGAAGGAACCCGCACACTCCCCGGTGTGCATACCCGGGCCAGATCGTTTCTGAGCAGGTCCACGATCATGAGGTTTTCGGCGCGGTCCTTCTCGCTGGCGAGCAGGGCCTCGGCCATTCCCCGGTCTTTCACCGGATCCGGAAACCGTGGTCGGGTCCCTTTGATGGGCCTGGTTTCGGCATGACGGCCCGACAATCGCACAAACCGCTCCGGAGATGCGGACGCCACAACGACATCCTCCAACCGGACCAAAGCGCCGAATGGGGCCGGATTGACCGCGCGCAAACGGAGGTAAAAGGCCAGGTCATCCCAATTTTCGGGCAGTAAGGCGGAAAACCGTTGTGAAATATTGGTCTGGAAAACATCCCCGGCACGGATATAAGACCTCACACGCCCGACGGCCTGCTGATAGGCCTCTTCTCCGAAATTGGACTGCCATCTCTCCCGGGGTAGGGGCACAAAGGCAGATGGCGTTGTCCGGGATTCCCCTTGAAGAAGACCGAGAAACATCTCTGCCCGCTCCCGGGCGCGCGCCTCTCTGGCGCTGTCTTCCCGGGCAGGATATCCTGAACTGTAGAGCCATGCCATCTGCTTTTGATGGTCAAAAGCCACAACGACATCGTACAATCCGACGGCCAGATCGGGCCATGTGGCATCGTCATCCTGGCATTGACATCCGGGATACAGGGTACCGGCCAGTTCGTAGGAAAAAAAACCGGCGGCGCCTCCCCGGAACGGGGGTGCCTGCGGATCGCGATCGGCCGGCATTGGAAAGTCGGACAGCAATGCCCGCAACCCGGTCCAGGGATCGCCATCCCCGCCCCGGAAGACCTCGAAGGGATCGGCCATCAGAAAAGAATAACGGCCGGTCTCCGGGTGGGACATGGCGCTGTCCAGAAAACAAAGCCCGGGCAGTCCCGACAAGGCACACAAGCCGTCAACGGGCGACAGAGAACCGACGGGGAGGCAGAGCGGGGTAGTCAAATCCAGTAAACGGCTATGGCCGACGGGGCAAAATACAGCGAATCAATGGGCATGACGGACGGAATATCTACTTTTAGGGTATGGCTGAAGTGTCTTCTTCACCGGCAGAGTTGCTCCAACGTATCGAAGCCCTGGAGCGCGAGTTGAATCTGAAGCAACTTCAGATCAACCGGTTGTTGAATATTACCCAGGCCATCAACAACAACCTCAAGTTCGAGGACTTGTTCCAGATGTTCCAGTCATTCCTGAGCTGGGAAATGGGCATTACCAAAATGGCGCTGTTCATCCGGGACAAAACGGAGACCGATTGGATCTGCCCGGTCTTTATAGGTATCCAGCCGGCCTTCATTCAGGCCAACAGTTACATCACCCGTTTGTTTCCTCAATACGCCCGGCTCACCAAGCTGACCCGGGAGGATCACCCGTTCCTGCGGGAATTTGACGTGATCATTCCGGTCATGCACAAGGACCAACCCATCGCCTACATGTTTTTGGGCAATCTCGACCAGGAGGACGGGATTTACCACCGGGTGCAATTTATCACGACCATCGTCAATGTGGTCGCGGTGGCCCTGGAAAACAAACGCCTCTTCAAAAGACAACTCGAGCAGGAAAGACTCAAGCGGGAAATGGAACTGGCCAGCGACATCCAGCGCATGCTGGTGCCTGACGTTTTGCCCGAGAGCCCTCATTTTGAGGTGGCCAGCATCTACCAACCCCAGCTGGGAGTCGGTGGCGACTACTTCGACTTTATCCTGCTCGACGAGCGGAGGCTGGGATTTTGCGTGGCCGATATCTCCGGAAAGGGCCTGGCCGCGGCAATGATCATGTCCAATTTCCAGGCCAACCTCCACAGTCTCCTGCTCCAGCACCTGCCCATTGACGTCCTCATTCGAAAACTGAACGACATCGTATTCCGGATCACCCATGGATCAAGGTTCATCACTTTCTTCTATGCCGAGTACGACACCACCACCCGGGAATTGCAATACATCAATGCCGGTCATGTCCCCTCCCTGCTGGTGCATGACGGCCAACTGAAACAGCTGGACTGCGGGTGTACCCTCCTCGGCAGCTTTGAAGAATTGCCTTCGATTGAGGTAGGCTGCGAACAAATTGCACCGGATACCCTGATCCTCAGTTACACGGATGGACTGACCGACCTGAAAAACGACAACGGAGAATTCCTCAACGAACAGCTTTTGCTGGACTTCACCCGCCTCCACCACCCCTTGCATCCCGGAGAATTCAACCACCAGCTCATGCACCGGATGGAGGTTTTTCGCGGACAGCAGCCTTTCCCCGATGACGTGACCGTATTGACCTGTCGTTTGAAATGAAGCCATCCGGCTCTGGTCTCTTGGGATGGATGAATGACAACCGATTGATTTTGAATGCCTTTCATGCCAGCGCTTGCCATGGATTAAACCCTGGCCTCATTCCATTGTCCAAGTTGTAAATCTCCTCCCGAAAATTGCTGCCTTTCCCGTCGGATCGCGAGATACTGGACCGGGTCCGGGACCCCGGCCGCAGGGAGGAAGGTTTTCGGCTCCTGATGAGCACCTACCAGGAAAGACTTTTTGCCATGGTGTACCGCATGACCGGCAATACGACGGATACGGATGATCTCCTGCAGGAGATATTCATCAAGGCATGGGTCAACCTGGATCAATTCAGGGAGCGCAGCCGTTTGTACACCTGGTTGTACCGGATCGGCGTCAACGAAACCCTCAACCATCTGGCTCGCCAGCGCCGGGAAACCGCCCGTCAAGCCTTGATACCGGTGGCGGAATCCGCCGCAGGAGCCGGTTTGCCGGTGGCGGGCATCGAAAAAATATTCAGCAGGGCCCTGGCACGCCTTCCCGAAAAACAACGCCTTGTTTTCAACCTCCGCTACTTTGACGAAATGAGCTATCAAGAGATGTCCGAAGTACTGCAAACGTCTGTCGGGGCCCTCAAAGCCTCGTTCCACCATGCTTTGAAGAAACTGGAAAAAGACCTCGTCCATCTGCCCATCGATTAAGCGATCATGAAGGATACATGGCACAAAGAAGCTGAGACCGTGGACCAGGAGATCCGGCGAATTGCTCCGGACCTATGGCCACTTCTGCGTCAGGATCAGGTACCTGTACCTGGTGCCGGATATTTCGATGACCTGCAGGCAAGGATATTTGTGCAGGCCACGCAGAGAAAACCCCGCCGGACATGGCAACTTCACCGCTTTTGGCCGGTCGGAGTGGCCGCCTCTGTCGCCTTGATGATGACCGCTCTGATCTGGATCCAGCGGGAAACTCAGTCCCACCATCCCGATTTCAGCCAGATTCCGGCCGCCGAATTGGAGGCCTATCTGGACAATCGCATCGACGCCATGGATGAATCCCTCATCATGGAATTTGCCCCTTCCACGCTCACTTCACTGAATACCGGAGCATGGCAGGAAGCTGAACAATACCTGGAGGACAATCCGGAGTCCATCGATGACGAATGGCTGAAAAAGTATTTTTAACCCCACGACCCTTTCACATGAAACCAGGATTTTTTGCCCTTGCCTTGTCTGTTTGCGCTGCTGTGAGCCTTAATGCCCAACCCGGCCCCAAAGACGGCATGCAACGCGACCGTATCGAATCACTGAAGATCGCCTTCTTTACCCGGGAATTGGATCTTTCTCCCGAAGAGTCCCAGAAATTCTGGCCCCTTTACAATGAATGGCAGGCCAAACAGGATGCCCTGAAAGAGGACATGCATCCCGGGAAGCCGCTCCGCGACCTTTCTGAAAAGGAAATGGACGCCCTCTTTCAAAAAAGGCTGGCCCAAATTGAGGAAGAAGCTGCCCTTCACCGGGATTACCTTCTCAAATTGAGGCAGGCCCTGCCATTGCGCAAACTGATTCATTTGCCTGCCGCCGAAAGGGATTTCAAGCGACGCCTCATGGAGGAAGTCCACAACCGGAGAGACAGGGACCATCGCCCGAAGCGGTAACACCCTTCAGGGATTCGACCTGATCACGTTCTTGCTCCGGCTGCGGAGAAGCAGGGAAGCGAAGTCCGAATGGCTGCCTGAAAAAACATTGAGGTCCACATAGCCATCGACACCCTGAAGTCGCGCCCGGTCACCGTATTGCCAGAAATGCCATGCTCTTTCGGGACCCAATTCCGGAAAATCCCGGCTGTACCGCGCTATCCAGAGCGGATAATCGTCGAAATGTCCCGCCAGATGCCTGTGATAAAATTTTTGATTGCTGTACAGGATGGGTTTCACGCCATAGTGAGCCTCCACCAGGGTCAGCCAGGTACGGATGAGCGGGATGATGGTGTCCGGCGAACAACCGTCCAGGGTCTCGACGTCCAAAACGGGAGGGAGATCGCCTGGCTCCAATCGAACCACACGAATGAAATGCAGGACCTGATCCAGTGGGGGTGATTGCGGCCGGAAGAAATGATAGGCGCCGCGATGGAGACCTGCCGTACGGGCATTTTCCCAGTTGTCCGTGAAAAGCGAATCCACCAGCGTCTTCCCTTCCGTTGCCTTGATGAAGGCAAAGTGAATATCCTGCAGGGCCAACTTGTCCCATTCAATACACGATTGATAATGACTGACGTCTACCCCGTGGACCGTGAAATCCCTTCTCCGCTCCGTTTCCTGTTTGCCGCAAGCTGCCGCGGCAAACAGCCCCGCCATGCCTATGGCAACAATCCGGGTCCGACGGGATGGGAACAGCTTCATGGTGAAAATACCTGCAAAAATCCCGCCGTCAATTAAACCGGACAGGGGCGGTCATGGTGAAATCCGGGATGCGCACTTCAAACAGCGTCCCGTCACGCATTCGCTGCATGGTGTAGGAACCGTACATCTTACCGATGTCCGTCAGGAGGTGCGTCCAGGAAACGTATTCATGGACTTCTCCGGGACCCAGCACAGGCTGTTGTCCGATCACACCCTCACCTTCCACTTCCCGGAGAATGAAATTGGAATCGCGGATATACCAATGCCGGCGCAGCAATTGTACGGTCTCAGGGCTCTCGTTGCGGATGGTAATGCGGTACGCATGGACATAGCGCTGATCCTCCGGACTGGAGTGTTTTTCCTGGTAAAACGTTTCAACAGTTACCCGGATGCCTAGCGTCTCTTTGGTTTCCATTTGCCGTAAACAACATCAAAAATCAGGGGACGTGTTCAATAAGTCAAGTCTATCCCGCAAAATGTCGCCGCCCATACATCCTGATCAAAGCATCCGCTTTCTACGGAAATAGCCCAGCATGACCACACCTACGATGACCATGATCAACCAAACCAAGGCATAACCATAGCGCCATTCGAGCTCGGGCATAAACCGGAAATTCATGCCGTAAACCCCCACAATGAAGGTGAGGGGGATGAAAATGGTGGCAATAATGGTGAGGAACTTCATGACTTCGTTGGTCCGGTTGCTCAGCAGGGTCAGGTGCATTTCCCGCAATTCGATACAAATCTCCCGGTGGGATTCCAGCAATTCCAGCACCTGGACCAGATGGTCTGATATATCCGATAGGTACCTGCGTGTATTGGTGGTTATAAGGCCTGACTCTTCCCGCAGGAGCGCGGAAACGGCCTCGCGCAGGGGAATGATGGCTCTTCTCATATGAATGAGCTGCCGCTTGAGATGTTGCAGACGGGCCATGCCCGCCTGTACATGGCTGTCGGTCACTTCATCCTCGATCTCGTCCAGTTTGTGGCTCATCTCTTCCAGGATCACCAGATACCGGTCGACAACCAGGTCGATCAAGCGATACATCAGAAAGTCGGGACCTTGCTGTCGCAGGACGGAATCGGGATTTTTCAATCTTTCCCGCGCAGGATCGAACACATCTCCTTCCTGTTCCTGGAACGTGATGAGATAATCCTTTCCGAGAATGAAGCTGACCTGCTCCATTTCGGGCTCGGAGACATCATCCGGGCATCGGATGATCATTTTCAGCGTCATGAAAAGGTGATGGTCCACCATTTCCATCTTCGGCCTCTGTTCGGTATTGACAATGTCCTCCAGGACCAATTTGTGAATACCGAAGAGCTGACCCACCTGCTGAACCATCTTCAAATCGTGCAGGCTATCCAGATTCAACCAGATGACCTGGCCCGGTTGGCGGTGATGAGCCACCTCTTCCGGTTGCAGGATGGCGGGACAAGTCACTCCGTCCTTGTCAAAACAAAACAACGACAGCCGGGCCTCTCGTTCGGGCTGATTGCCTACATAGATCACAGTGCCTGGTGGGAGGCCGGTCTTTCTGGATCGCTGATGTCTTTTTCTCCGGGCCATGGGGACAGGTATTACCAGATGCCTTTGTCGAAAAAGAGACGGGCCAGCCCTTCCACTTCTTCGAGGGCGGCATCCAGTCGGTCATTGATCAGGGTGCGGTCAAAACGGGATTCCCAGGACATCTCCTCCCTGACCCTTTCGATGCGGCGGGTCAGACTGGCGGCATCCTCGGTCTGGCGTTGAGTCAGGCGCCGGATGAGAATCTCCAGGGAGGGCGGCCTGACAAAGAGGGCCAGCGCCTTGGCGCCATAAAGGGCCTTGAGACGGGCAGCTCCTTTGACATCAATATCAAATACCACATTCCGGCCCTCCGCCAGCAAGCGATCCACTTCACTCCGAAGCGTGCCATAGAACTGTCCGGGATATACTTCTTCCCATTCCAGGAAAGCATCCCGTTCCATGAGTACCCGAAACCGCTCGTCGGTAATGAAGTAGTAATCCCGGCCGTTCACTTCGGATGCTCTCCTTTTCCGGTTGGTGGCCGAAATGGAGAACCGTAGGTCCGGGAAGGTGGCCAGCAAATGCCGCACGATGGTCGTCTTGCCGGAACCGGACGGAGCGGTGACGATGAGCAGCCTGCCCTGTGTCGTCATAGGATATTGGCCAGTTGTTCCTTCACCTTTTCGAGCTCGTTTTTCATGAGCACTACGATCTGCTGAATCCCCGAATCATAGGCTTTGGCCCCCAGGGTATTGATTTCCCTTCCGATCTCCTGGGTGATAAAGTTCAGTTTTCGGCCTTTGTCCTTCCCATCCGCCGCCATTTCATCCAGGAAATAACGGCAGTGCTGAGCCAGCCTGACCTTTTCTTCAGTGATATCCATCTTCTCCAGATAAAAAAGGATCTCCTGCTCAAACCTGTTTTCGTCCACCTGTTCGTTTTCCAGGAACTCGGCAAGGTTTTGCCGGATGCGGTGGCGTGTACGGTGGATCCTGTCATTCTCCAGCGGGGTAACCTCTTCAATAAGGGCCAGAATGTTGTCAAGCCGGGTGGACAGGTCCCGGGCCAGGGCCTGCCCTTCATCGCTCCGAAACCGGTTGAACTGGTACAAGGCCTCTTCCAGGGCTTCGACCGTCAATTGCCATTCCTCTTCGCTGAGTTGGACATCTGCCAAAGTGACCACCTGGGGAATACGGAGGATCTGCATGACCGTGTCACCCGGAGCCAAACCCAGCTCTCCGGCCAATGCGAGGATTTCGCGTGCATATCTCCGGAACAGCACGGCATCTATGGCGGGTGCCTCTACGGCATGGTCGGAACCCGAAAGCTGGATGGTCACATCCGCCTTTCCTCTTTCAATCCCCGCCGCCAACATCTGGCGCAAATCCATTTCGCGTTCGCGGTAAGCATTGGGATATTTAAGGCGGAGATCGAGAAACTTACTGTTGACGGAACGGACCTCGACTTCCACCCTCAGGATGCCGGAAGATGCACTGCCCCGCCCGTAGGCGGTCATGGAATGCAGCATTTTTCGAGAGTTAGGCCGCAAAGATAGCCAATCACATCTGCTTGAATTACAGGCATTGAGCCCATGTTTTTTTCGACAAACCCTTTCGGGAAAGGAAATTATTCCCCATCTTTGCATCCGCTTTGGACCGAAAGGCGGACGAAGTGGTTATAACTAATTCTAAACCAGCGCTATAATGAGGAAAGCTGATTTGGTCAACGCCATTGCCGACAAGACCGGCGTTCCGAAGGTCGACGTTCTCGTCGCTTTAGAGACCTTCTTCAAGGAAGTCAAAGCCTCTCTCGCAGAAGGAGAGAATGTGTATATCAGGGGTTTCGGCTCCTTTGTCATTAAAAAACGGGCGAAAAAGATCGGCCGTCATATCAAGAAGAACATGGCTATTGAAATTCCGGAACATTATATTCCGTCGTTCAAGCCGGCCAAAGTATTCGTGGACCAGGTTCGGGACAACGTCACCGAGATGCCCGAAGAAGAGGACGAGGATTGATGCGCCGACCCCAGTGGATAGCATCCGGTGTGGCTTTCGCCTTCACACTGGTCCTCTATTTCGGTTTTTCGACAAAACCCTCTTCCTTTCGGGAAGTAGAAGCATCCAGGCGTCTGGTCATGACGGCTACCGATGCCCAGTCCCTGATCCTGGAAGCCCGTAACCTCCTTGACCCGGAATCGACCCGGTTGATCATGGCCCTGGAACAGGCATTGGCCGAAAACCCGGATCATCCGGAAACGCTCCGCCAACTCTCCTCGGCCTGGTTTGCAGCGGGTCATGAAGCCATTGCCGGACACTATGCCCGGCTTGTGGCCGAATCGGAGGGAACAGCAGAGGCGTGGGCCATCGCGGGCACTACTTATCTCATGGGGCTACAGCGCTCGAAGGAGGAAAAAGTGCGCCGGTTTTGCCGGGACAATGCGCTTGAAGCCCTGGAGCGAGCCATTTCTCTGGAACCGGAGGTCGTCAGACATCGCCTCAACCTCGCCCTGGTGCATACGGAAATGCCCTCCGGGGACAATCCGATGCAAGGGGTCCTGATGCTGGTTGACCTGAACAAAAAACACCCGGAGGACGCCGGAGTTTTGTTCCATCTCGGCCGGCTGGCCCTCCAGACGGGTCAGACGGCAAAGGCTGTCGAACGGCTTAAGGAGGCTTCATCCCTGAGACCCGAACATCCGGACACCTGGGCATTGCTGGCTGCCGCCCTCGAACAAGCCGGAGACCAGACTGGGGCGGCTGAAGCCCTCCAACGGTATGAAACACTGATTAAAGAACCAAAATAAACTCTGTAAGAATGCCTTGCGGAAAGAAAAGAAAACGGCATAAGATTGCCACCCACAAGCGGAAGAAACGGCTTCGCAAGAACCGTCACAAGAAGAAGAAATAAGAACCCTCACCCCGGAGCCCTGCCTGCGCCTCGTGCCTCATGCAATTATCCGGACCGGGTTCACATTCTTTGGTTGTTCTGCCCTCGCTTTTCGGTCAGTGGAAGGTTGAAAAACATTGTACCACTGCGAAGAATGTGTCAACGGCCACCATGGCCGCAAATGTGCCAATCCTCCGTCAGGATGGGTTTAATTGAGTGACCACCTGCCGGAAATCCCGTGTGATTTCGAGCCATTCCCCCGTTGTCCCGCTCGAACAGGCACACCAGGCCAAAGGCACCGACATACTGATTCCCAAGGCCGACGGTCATCTGTCGGAGGGGAATCCGGAAAAGCCCTGAACGGCATAAGCAGAACACCCTTGTCTCGCCAACCGTCCGCGTGATGCATTGCAATGACGCACCTGTCCCGGCGCACAGGCGCTCGAGCCTTGTTATGCCATGGCGGAAAAAGAACTCATCATCAACTCCACGCCCACCATCGTCGAGATCGCCATTCTCGAAGACGGCCGGCTGATGGAGCTGCACCATCAGAAAACCAACGAAAATTTCACGGTAGGTGACATTTTCCTCGGACAGGTGCGCAAACTCACTCCCGGTCTCAACGCCGCTTTCGTGGATATCGGCCATCAGAAGGAAGCCTTCCTCCACTATACGGATCTGGGGCCCAAATTGCGCTCCCTGCGCAAGTACACCGAACAATCCATCAGCGGAGCCCAATCCCAGCCCATGCTGGAGCATTTTGAATACGAGCCCGAGATCGTCAAGACCGGAAAAGTGGATCAGGTTCTGGGCAAGCGGGATGAATTGCTCGTCCAAATCCTGAAGGAGCCTATCTCGACCAAGGGCCCGCGCCTTAGTTGCGAAATCACCATTCCCGGGCGTTATATGGTCCTCACGCCATTTGCCGATACTATCGCGGTCTCCAAAAAGGTCGGCACCCAGGAAGAAAAAAGACGCCTGGCCAATTTGGTGGAAAGCATCCGGCCCAAACATTTCGGCGTGATCGTCCGCACGGCGGCTGAAGGCAAAAAGGTGGCCGACCTCCATGAGGAAATGACTTCCCTGATCACCAAGTGGAAGGAAATCCACAAACAACTCCACAAGGCCAAGGCCCCGGTCAAATTGCTGAGTGAACTCGACAAGACCTCCAGCATCCTTCGGGACCTGCTCAACGGGTCCTTTCAGCGGATCGCCACCAACGACCGGGAGATGTACCAGCACATCCGAGGATATCTGGAGTCCATTTCACCCGAGCAGGTCAAGATTCTCCATGCATACAAAGGCAACCGACCCATTTTTGAACACTTCGGGGTCAGCCGCCAGATCAAGGCCTCCTTCGGCAAAACTTATACCCTCCCTAGTGGTGCCTACCTCGTCATCGAACATACGGAGGCCATGCACGTCATCGATGTCAACTCCGGGCCCAAAGTGGGCGCCAGCAACAGCGATGTCAGCATCCTCAGCGTCAATCAGGAGGCCGCCAAGGAGATTGCCCGCCAGTTGAGACTCCGGGATATCGGAGGCATCATCCTCATAGACTTCATCGACATGAAAAGCCCCGATCACCGCAAGGCGCTTTTCCAGTCCATGCAGGAATACATGAGTACGGACAGGGCCCAGCATACCATCCTGCCCCTGAGCAAATTCGGTCTGATGCAAATCACCCGGCAAAGAGTCCGCCAGGAGATGACCATCGACACGACGGAGGTCTGTCCGCTCTGCAACGGAGCCGGCTCCGTCAACGCCACCGTCCTTGTCATCGAAGACATCGAAAGGGATCTCTCTTTCATCATGCAGAACAGGCCCAATACTAAGATATCCTTGCACACCCATCCATTCGTGGAGGCCTATCTCAAGAAGGGGTGGCGCAAGACCCAGCGGCGTTGGTACATGAAATACTACAAATGGGTGCGGGTTTACGGAAACAGTGAATTCCCGCTGACCAAGTACGTCTTCTTTGACGAAAACGAAGACGAGATCAGGCTGTAATCCGGCAGGCGTATCTTGCAGCATGTCCATACGACAGCTGGTGGGGGAGACGGCAGTTTACGGCTTGTCGAGCATCCTCGGGAGATTCGTCAATTTCCTGTTGGTCCCTCTCTATACCTGGTTGCTTGTCGACCGGGAATTTGGCGACATCGCTTTTTTCTACGCCGGAATGGGCTTTCTGAAGGTGATTTTCACCCTCCAGCTCGACACGGCCTTTTTTCGGTTCGGAGCCGATCCTGCTCAGCGGGATGACGCTTATCGCAGCATCCTCCGACCTGCCGTCATTTATATTGCCTTACTCGGCGTTTTGATGTTTGTCGCCGCCCCCGTACTGGCTACGTGGACCGGATATGCGGGATATACGGCCGATTTTCGATTGGTAGCCATCCTGCTTGCGCTGGATGCCTTCAGTGAATTTCCCCTGGCCCGACTCCGGCTCGAACAGCGGCCCGCCCGTTTTGCCGCCATTCGCCTTACCGGGATCGCCATCAACATCGCCGCCAATGTCCTTCTGCTTTGGATATTGCCTTCCTTCTTTACACGCGAAGAATCTCCCTGGCTGTACCCCTCAAGCCGTCTCACCCTGGTGCTGTGGGCCAACCTGGCCGCCTCCGCAGTCGTGTTCCTTTGGGTATCTCCGCATTTGGCGCCCTGGAAGAGGCCTGGATCAATGCCTTGGAAGCCGGTACTCCGGTATGCCGCCCCTCTTGTGGTGGTGTCCCTGGCAGGTGTGGTCAATGAAATGCTCGACCGGCAATTGCTGCGATATCTGCTCCCCGGCGACGATGAACATGTCCGGGCGCAGATCGGGATCTACTCGGCCACCTATCGCCTGGCCATGGTTATCGCCCTCTTCACCCAGGCGTTTCGCTATGCGGCCGAACCCTTCTTCTTCCGCCAGGCACTCCGGCAGGACGCTCCCGGCACCTATGCCCGGGTCACGCGATATTATACGCTGGCCGCTTCCGCTGGTCTGTTGGTGGTCCTTTTGTTCCAGGACGTGATCAAATATTTTATCGGACGAGAAGGCAGCACCTACCACGAAGGACTACCCATCCTGCCCATCCTCCTCCTGGCCAATGTTTTCCTGGGATTGTACTACAATTTTTCTGTGTGGTACAAGGTCTCCGACCGTACCCGGGCCGGCGCGTGGATTGCCCTCGCTGGTGCCGCCACCACCATTCTCCTCAACACCCTGCTCATTCCTGCCTGGGGATATGTCGCCTCTGCCTGGGCCACGCTGATTTGCTATGCACTTATGTGCCTGTTGTCCCTTTATTGGGGCCATCGACTGTATCCGGTCCCTTATCAATTTCTTGTCATGGGATTGTATTTGGGTTCGGCCGGATTGCTGGCCTGGGGACACGGGGTGGTGACCAATTCCTGGGAATTGGCTCCCCGGTTGATCCTGGCCTCGGTACTGGCTCTGGCATATGCCGGGTTTTGGGGCTGGCGGGAATACAGAACGGCCAAGTGGTCCGCACCGGTGTGATCCTGCATATCTGCCTGGCATTCATCCCTTGAAGGTATCCTTCGCCAATCTTTCTATCTTGTCCGGGCAAAGAACTAACAAGGCCTTCCCATGCATTTGACTTTTTGCGGTGCTGCGCGTGAGGTGACGGGAAGTTGTCACCTCCTTACGCTGGATGACGGATTCCGGATTCTGCTGGATTGCGGCATGTACCAGGGTGACAATGACGCCATGATCGGGTTCAATGAAAAATGGCTGTTTGACCCAACCGGGATTGACTGTGTCGTCCTGTCCCATGCCCACATCGACCATTCCGGTCGTCTGCCCAAACTTTACAAAGACGGGTTTCGGGGCTATATCTATGCCACCCCGGCCACACACAGTTTGTGCACCATCATGCTGTTGGACAGTGCCAAAATCCAGGAACAGGACGCCAAATATTATCACAAGATTCATTCGAAACACCATAGAAAAAACAAAGTCCGCGAACCGCTGTACACCCAACAGGATGCATTGGGTGTCCTCAGGCAATTTGCCGGAGTGCCTTATCACAAATGGATGCGTATCCATCCGGACGTGGAAATCTATTACCGGGATGCCGGTCATATTTTGGGCAGTGCCTCCGTCACCCTTCGTATCAAACGCAAAAAGCAGGAAGTATATCTGGGATTTACCGGAGATATCGGACGTTGGGACCGCCCCATCCTTCGCGATCCCGAACCGATGAAACCAGTGGATTACCTCATCAGTGAAAGCACCTATGGAGACCGTCTCCACGAAGAGAAGCCGGCCGAGAAAGAACGCTTCCTTCGCATCCTCCGGGAAACCTGCCTCGAGCAAAAAGGAAAACTGATCATTCCCGCTTTCAGCATCGGCAAAACGCAGGAGATCATATACCTCATGGATCAGATGGCCAATGACGGGTTGTTGCCTGAAATTCCGGTATATGTCGATAGTCCGTTATCCACCGGAGCTACTGAAATCTATGCGCTGCACCCGGAGTGTTACGACAGAGAACTCACCGAATACCTCATTACGGATTCCAATCCGTTCGGATTCCGCAATCTGATTTTTACCCGAAGTGTGGAAGCTTCCAAGGCCCTGAATGAACGACGCGAACCCTGCGTGATCATCAGTGCCTCCGGAATGATGAATGCAGGGCGTGTCAAGCACCACCTCGCCAATAATATCGAAAATCCCCAAAATACATTTCTGATGACCGGGTATTGCGCCCCGGGCACCCAGGGATGGGCCCTCCGGAATGGCGAAAGACGGGTCCATGTTTTCGGCGAGTGGAAAAACATTAACGCGCGAATTGAAATCATGGATTCCTTCAGCGCACACGGAGACCGGGACGAAATGCGAAAATACCTGACGGGCCATCGGGATTCTACCAGACAGCTTTTCCTGGTTCACGGCACTCTGGATGTACAGGAGCAATTTGCCGATACCCTCACCAACGACGGCTTCAAGGAAGTGGTGATTCCCAGGCTTGGTGAAAGCTTTGAATTACAAGGTTTGGATTGACCTTTTTCATTTCATAAACGAGAACGTATGTTCAGGCAATTATCTTTCTTTTTGCTGAGTGGCAGTATGTTGCTTCTTGGGTCTGGATGCAACAAAGAATTCGACCAGATCGCTTTCGAACCCGAATTGGCCATTCCTCTTTTCACCTCATCCAGTTCGCTGGCCGATCTTTTCGGGGAAGATACCGACAGTTCCTCACTGGTCCTGGCCCCTGACGGAAGCATGACGCTTGTTTACAGAGGCGATCTGGTGCGCAGGGAAGGAAGTGAGATTTTCAATGCCATACCTCCATTTCCGGGTGTCATGACTGACACATTCCTGTCTGCTCCTTTTACTTTGGAAAATAAGATCAACATTATTCGCGCTCATTTTACCAGCGGCAATATTTATGTCCAGGTCAATTCGGATATCCCGGAAGATCTGGATTTCATACTTGAATTTCCCGATGTGAGCAAAGACGGACAAGTCCTGCGTATTATCGGAGAAGTCGATTACACCGGCAATCTGCCTGCTGTTGCGGTCTTTCCCGTCAATGACTTGAACGGGTATGACATCCAACTGGACGGACTGGAGGTGAATGTCCGCTATATCGCGACCAAAAAATCCACCGGAGAACGCGTCAAACTTCCCTCCGTCGGATTTCTCATCACCAACATTACCTTCAGTTATCTCGAGGGATATTTTGGCTATGAGGTTCACCAGATCGACCGCGATACCATTACCATGGACATTTTCAAAAATGTCATCCAGGGCAATCTCGAATTTGCCGATCCCAAAGTGACCATCCTGGTGGACAATTCCTTCGGATTTCCTTTGCGATCTCAGGTTTCCGTTTTGCGCCTCAGCAATGAAACCCAATCCGCCGATCTGGAAAGTCCGCTTGTCGAATCGGGATTTGACTTCCTGTATCCCTCCCTGGCGGAAGCAGGGCAGACCAAAAGGACCACTTTTTATTTCGATCGTCACAATTCCAACATAAGGGACATCTTCCACCTTTATCCAACCTATCTGGACTACCAGATTAACGCCATCTCCAACCCCGACGAAATTGTCAATCTCATCGGGTTTACCACAGACAGTTCCTATTTCGCTCTGAGCGTTCAGGTTGAGTTGCCTTTGATCGGAACCGCCTCGGAATTCGAAGAGTCAAAATCGTATGCGGTTGACTTTTCGGGTCTCAAAGACATATACGAGGCCGAACTGAAACTGGTGACCGAAAACGGGATACCTGTCGAAATTGATGCTCAGGCCACATTGTTGGACGAGGCGGGCAATGAATTGGGTCAGCTGCTCAATGAATATACACGGATTCTCCAGGCGGCACCGGTGGGGCCTGACGGAATGTCCGTGGGTACTACCCGACAGGAAACCTACATTCCCGCCGATGCCACCCTGATGGAAAAATTGCGAATGGCTCGCCAGATACGCGTGGACGCACGCTTTTCAACGGCCCAAATGGGCCAGCAGGACGTTACCGTCCGGCACACGGACCGGGTAGACATCCGAATGGGCATCCGTGCCAAACTGAACCAAAAACTCGGCGAATAAATCGTTTTCCCCTTTTCATTCCACCGTCTATGAACCTCTCCCTGATATTTCGCTCTTCCCTGACATTTGGCTTGATTGGATTTTTCCTTGGCACTGCGAATGCACAGTTGGTCCAAAGTCTTTGGCATGCCGATCATATCGGTTATCGCCTGCCCGGAACAGTTCCGAAGGAAAAACTGGTCTTCACCCTTCCATCGTACGGAATGGGTATTTATAATTCAGGTTTCAGTTTCAATGATCTTGTTGTCTCCTCCACGCAAAATGTGTACGAATTTGATGTGGATGGCATACTCGCCAAGCTGGATGAAGAAAATACGCTGGCGATAGGCGGGAGTCTGCAAACGTTAGGGGTTGGATGGAAAATAAACAACCTGTGGCTGGAGGCGGGCCATCAGATCCGGTTCGAGAATTTCCTTTTCTATCCCCGGGATTTATTCAGCGTTTTTTTCAAAGGCAACGCTTCTTATATCGGCCAGACGGCCGACCTGGGCCTCAAAGTATCCAGCTTCAATTACAGTGAAATATATGCCGGAGCCGCTTTGGAGTGGGAAAACTTCAGTGCCGGTGCCCGCGTCAAACTCCTGCATGGCGCATTGGCTGCTAATACGGAAAGAGGCAAACTGGATCTTTACACCAGCGATGATGTGTATCAACTCACGCTCCAAAGCGATTACCTGCTCCACACCTCGCCTGAGCTGGACATCCTGAAAGGAGAAGATGCCAATATTGAAATGGGATTGCAGGATTTCACGTTGCGCGACATGTTGTCCCGCAACGCCGGATTTGCTTTCGACCTCGGAGCTTCTGCCCGCATAGGAGAGCGGTTCAGACTGGATGGTGCCATCATGGATATCGGCCAGATACGATGGAAGGATGACCTCGTCAGTTACCGCTCCATGAAAACCATTCAGTATGATGGATTTCAGTTTAATTCCCTGTTTTCGGATGATTCGCTCAGTTTGATCGGCGCTCTGGACACCCTGCAGGAACTGCTGGCCTTTGAAGAAGAGCAGGGCCAACCTTTCACGACCCGGTTGCCCTGGCATTTTCAGGTGGGTGGAAGGTATGAGGCTCTCTCATGGCTCAATGTCAGCGCTCTGTTTTTTGGCCAAAAACGGCCCGAGCGGATGTATTCCGGATTTTCACTGGGCGCCAATGCCCGCATTGGCAACGTTTGGGAGTTTGGACTGACTTATTCGGCGTATTCCCGGACTTATGACAACATCGGTGCCCATACCCTGCTTCGCCTTGGGCCGCTGCGCATCTATGCAGCTTCAGACAATATTGTATCCCTGTTCACGCTGGACGACAGCCGGTATGCCAACGGCAGAGCAGGTCTTCAACTGGCCTTCTGAGGCTCGGGCCGGCCAGGATTTTGATGATGCCGGGGTCCGGCGCCGGGTTTGGTTTATCTTTCGGCATAAATAGTAGTTATGGGACATCAAGCTGCAAGGGCGGGCTCTACAGGAGCCGTATACGGTCTTGGATTCATCGGCGCTGCCGTTTGGTTTATCTCTCAGGCCACAGGATTCTGGGACGGGATACTTGGGTTTCTCAAAGCGTTGGTTTGGCCGGCCATGCTGGTCTATCATGCCCTGAAGTTTGTTGGCGCCTGAACGAAACACTACTTATTACTCCCTGAGGATTACCCTGCCTTCCGGGGCAAATATCCGCCTGAAGGAGAAGTCCTGATTGGCCTCAAACCCCATTCCCCATACCTTTTCTTCCGGCGTGGTGAAAAGAACGAATTTGCGGGTGAAAACCCGATCGTTTTCCTCGTCCCAAATCAATTCCTCCGTCTCGAGTTTTTCGCCGGCCGGATTGTGAAAAACGACATTGCCAATTCCTTTGATCCGCTTTTTCCGCGGGTCGCGAATACCGAAATCGGCTATCAGTGTACCCGACTCACTTCCATCCGGTTCATAAAAGATAACCTTGACCCCTTCGGGAAATTCCTCTTTCTCCTCCTGGCGTTTCAGGTATTTGACGAGCTTGGGACCCTCCACACGGGCGCGCAAACGCAATGAGTCGCTGTACATCAATACCACATCCCGGACAATTTCGACATCGCCTTCCATCAGGAGGGGATCGGGTGGGGTATCCACCGGTTTCTTTTCACAGCCCGCCACCCAAATGGCCAGGACAACTGCGATCATCAGACCTGCCAACTGCCTGACTGTCGTCGGGGCAGGGCGGGGTGTCCCCTTTGGTTTATCCATCTGGCCCGTGCATTACATATTGCGGCGGTACTGACCACCCACTTCATACAAAGCGTGGGTAATCTGGCCCAGTGAACATTGTTTGACGGCCTCCATCAGCGCATTGAATACATTCTCATTGTGCAGGGCAGCCTTCTGCAGACGGAGAAGCGATTCCGAACTTGTCGCGTCCATGGCCTGATGCTGGTTTTTCAAATGAGTGATCTGGGCCTCCTTCTCCTCCGCGGTGGACCGGATGACTTCGCGGGGAATGACGGTCGGCGATCCATCCGGTGAAAGGAAGGTATTGACGCCGATAATCGGATATTCACCGCTGTGTTTCAGGGTCTCGTAATAAAGACTTTCTTCCTGGATTTTGCTGCGTTGGTACATGGTTTCCATAGCCCCTAAAACACCGCCCCTTTCGGTGATCCGGTCAAATTCCGATAATACTGCCTCCTCAACCAGATCGGTAAGCTCTTCAATGATAAAGGAACCCTGCAGTGGATTTTCGTTTTTGGCCAGGCCCAGTTCGTGATTGATGATCATCTGGATCGCTACCGCACGCCGGACGCTCTCTTCGGTAGGCGTGGTGATCGCCTCATCATAGGCGTTGGTATGCAATGAATTGCAATTGTCATAGATGGCATAGAGCGCTTGCAACGTCGTGCGGATATCGTTGAAAGATATTTCCTGAGCGTGCAGGCTGCGGCCGGAGGTCTGGATGTGATATTTCAATTTCTGGGAACGGTCATTGGCCCCGTACTTTTCCTTCATGGCTTTGGCCCATATCCGTCGGGCCACACGGCCGATCACGGCATATTCAGGATCCACACCATTGGAAAAGAAAAAAGACAAGTTGGGCGCAAAATCGTCGATGTGCATTCCCCTTGACAAATAATACTCCACAAAAGTGAACCCGTTGGCCAGGGTGAAGGCGAGCTGAGAAATGGGATTGGCACCGGCCTCGGCAATGTGATAACCTGAAATCGATACGGAATAAAAATTCCTGACCTGATGCCGGATGAAATATTCCTGCACGTCTCCCATCAATTTCAGAGAAAATTCCGTAGAGAAAATGCACGTATTCTGGGCTTGATCTTCTTTCAGGATATCCGCTTGTACGGTGCCCCGCACCGCAGCCAGGGCCTTGGCTTTCAGGGCTGCGTAAACCTCCGGTTCCAGTACCTGATCCCCTGTCAGTCCCAGAAGGAGCAGCCCCAGGCCATTATGGCCTTGCGGGAGTTCGCCGACATAACGCGGGCGCGGAAGCCCCCTGTCATCATAAAGGGTTTTCAGTCTGGCCTCCACTCGGTTTTCCAACCCGTGTTCCCGGATATATAATTCGCATTGCTGATCAATGGCCGCATTCATAAAAAAAGCGCAAATCGTGGCGGCGGGCCCGTTGATGGTCATGCTGACCGATGTACGGGGATCGCAGAGATCGAAGCCGGAATACAATTTTTTGGCATCGTCCAGAGAGCAAACGCTTACGCCTGAATTGCCGATCTTGCCGTAAATATCCGGCCGGTGGTCGGGATCCTCGCCGTAGAGGGTGACCGAATCAAAGGCCGTTGAAAGCCGGTTGGCCGGCATGTCGATGGAGAGATAATGGAAACGGCGATTGGTCCGTTCCGGGCCTCCTTCACCGGCAAACATGCGGGTCGGGTCCTCTTCCTTGCGCTTGAAGGGAAATACCCCGGCCGTGTAAGGAAATTCCCCGGGCGCATTCTCCTGTAGGTTCCAGCGAAGAATTTCTCCCCAATCTTCAAATCTGGGCAGGATCACTTTAGGAATTCGTGTATGGGAAAGAGATGACGTGTACGTGGGCACACGGATTTCCCGTCCCCGCACCGTATAGACGAACTCCTCCGCCGCGTAGTTGGCCTTTCGGCCCTCCCATTCCTGCAGAATTTGCCAGCAGGACCGATCGAGTTCCTGTTCCTTTTCCCGGTAGGTCTTTTGGAGGATCTCCAGCCATTCGGGCGCCGGAGTGTCCTGCCTGCCCAGCAGATCCAGGGTCTGCCGTAGTCCGTACAACTGACGGGCGATGACTACCTGCTCCTGGACCCACTGGTCATACCGCCGGTTGTTTTCACTGATCTCGGACAAATATCTGGTCCGGTTGGGCGGGATGATATAGATCTTTTCGCTCATCTCTTCACCCGGCTGGAAGCTCGAGTGAAGGTCGGCACCTGTGCGTTCGGCCACAATATCCATCAGTCGCCGGTACAGCTGATTGGCACCCGGATCGTTGAATTGGGAGGCAATGGTCCCAATGACCGGCATGTTTTCCACCGGCTGGTCCCATAGCTGGTGGTTGCGCTGGTATTGTTTGCGCACATCACGCAGGGCATCCAAAGCACCCCGCTTGTCAAATTTGTTGATCGCAATGATGTCGGCAAAATCCAACATGTCTATCTTCTCCAGCTGGGTAGCAGCTCCGTATTCGGGCGTCATCACATAGAGCGATACATCCGAATGATCCACAATCTCGGTATCCGACTGCCCGATACCCGAAGTCTCCAGAATGATCATGTCATAACCGGCAGCCTTGAGCACGGTAAGGGCGGATTGGACATGCGCACTGAGCGCGAGGTTGCTCTGACGGGTAGCCAGTGATCGCATGAAGGTTCTGGGGTGGTTGACGGCATTCATCCGAATGCGGTCACCCAGCAAAGCTCCTCCCGTTTTGCGTTTGGAAGGGTCGACCGAAAGGATGGCGATGGATTTGTCCTTGAAGTCGATCAGAAAACGGCGAATCATCTCGTCCACCAGGGAGGATTTTCCGGCGCCGCCCGTCCCGGTTATGCCAAGAACAGGTATCGTCTTGCCTGCCAGCCCCTTCTGCAGATCCTGCACCCAGGAGGCACTTTCTTCCGGAAAATTCTCCACGGCGGAAATCATTCGGGCCACAATCCCCGGACGGGAATGGTGGAGCTTTCCGATCTCCCCGTTGAGGTTTTGACCGACCGGATAGTCACATTGCTGCAACACATCATTGATCATGCCCTGAAGCCCCAGATGACGACCGTCGTCGGGGGAATAGATGCGCGAAATCCCGTAGCGATGCAGTTCTTCAATCTCCGAGGGCAGGATGGTGCCGCCCCCACCGCCAAAGATTTTGATATGCCCCGCTCCCCGGTCCTTGAGCAGGTCATGCATGTATTTGAAATACTCATTGTGGCCGCCCTGGTAGGACGTAATGGCAATGCCCTGTGCGTCCTCCTGGATCGCGGCATCCACGATCTCCTGGACCGATCGGTTGTGGCCGAGATGTATGATCTCGGCGCCCGAGCTCTGCATGATGCGCCGCATGATGTTGATCGCGGCATCATGCCCGTCAAACAGGGAAGCCGCCGTGACGATCCGGATCTTGTGGCTGGCCTGGTAAGGGGCAATTTTATCCATGAACTATGCCTTTCAATGACTGGAATTCCGATGAAAAACCGGAGAGGGACCTACAAAGATAGGGTTTCAGGGTATGGATACGGTATCGTCCCACCACAACAAAAACTCGCTCATTATCATGGCGGTGGCTCCCCAAAGCACCTGACCTCCGATATCGAAGTAGGGTACATCGCGTAGAGTAATGCCCGGGAATACAGGCAAATCCGTTCGCTTAATGTTGGCTTTTTCCATGAAATGCCGCAGCGGCACCTCCAGAATGGACTCGACCTCCGACTCCTGCTTGCGGAAAGCAGGAGTCGCCGGGGTGACCCCCAAAAAGGGATGGACGTGAAACCGGCTCACCGGGATTTTCAAAGGGGTTAGCGGAGTGACCAACCGGACACTTTCCGGGCTGATCCCTACCTCCTCACTGGCCTCCCGCAAGGCGCTGGCAGATAAATCGGCATCGCCTTCTTCCCACTTGCCGCCAGGAAATCCGATTTGACCCCGGTGGCGGTCGCGCTGGTCCCGATCGGTACGCCGGATCAGGACCGTACAAGCCTCCCCATCCCTGGGATACACCAGGAACAATACCGCGGCTGGCCGAAAATCCCGGTCATCTATCCCCCCCACAGGCAAGCGGTTGCCATGGGCCATCCGGTACTGTGCCTTCTCCCCGGGAAGAGGATGCTCCATTCTGGAAGCCAACATCAGCTCAAAGGTCGACCAGTCCAAACGATGATTTTCATCCATAACACAAAAACGGGTCATCGGGGTTTACACAAGACGATCCTTTCCGAATGCGACGTAACGGACAAAATCCCACACGATCCATGGCGATCCGTTTGAAAATCTACCGGCATCCAATTCCTGCCAGGCCTTTGACCAGGCGGGATCCTGATCCATGATTCCCCGCAGCGTGCGCGCTACCCGGACCCATCGCTCCGGATCGGGCTGAACCGGCAACTCCTTCACCTGGAAAGCCCGGAGGGCACTTGTAAAGGCCTCATGATCATATGGACCGTATTGGTCGGGGTAACGCAAGGCCAGGTACAACATCACCGTCCCCACATCCTGGTCGTGTCCTGCCAAAAGCGGCCTGCGACCTTCCTCGCAGTACTGGTCAAGCAATTCACCGGACAAATAGATGAACCGGTCGATCCGGCCCGCCAATGGACGATCGTCCCGAAACAGATCACGGAACATGGCACGTACCTGGTCGGGTTCCATGCGGGCAAAGTGCAAAAGCACCTCCTTGGGCTGGTAAGAGGTCCGGCTCCACAACCGCCGGCTCACCCCGCTTTGGAGGGATCTGTCGATCATTCCGGCGAGGTCCCCGGCATCCGGATCCCAGTGCCGAACGAATCCGGCCTGAACGTCCCATACCCAATGGGGAAAGGTGGCCTTCACCATTGGGGTATATTCCCCGAGCTTGTCCCTGATACGTTGGAGTTGCATGGCGGCAAAGATCAACAATGGGCAGGTCCGGATTTTTCTGGAAGGGAACCGTTACCTTTACCTGCCCATAGCACCCTGGCGAATGGATATGAGATACTTGATTCTTCCCGCCCTTTTTTGTCTGGCCGGGAATACAGCCCTTTGGGCGCAGCAACCCGGTGCCGGTCGATTGAGTGGCAGCTTCCAGACCAACGTCAACTTTTTTCAGCGGGATTCGTCCATCGGCGCCGCCAATACACCGGGATATGATCGCCAATTGCTCGGCAATGAGTCCTGGCTCAATCTCGATTATTCCAATTGGGGGTTTGATGTCGGGCTGCGGTTTGACCTGTTCAACAACACCAACCTGTTCGACCCGCTGGGCTCTTTCAACGGTCTGGGCATCGGGCGCTGGTACATCCGCCGCAAAATCGGCGATTTCACCATCATGGGAGGACATATTTACGACCAGATCGGGAGCGGCGTCATATTCAGGGCTTATGAAGCCCGGCCTTTGGCTATTGACAACGCGCTTTACGGTGCACGGGTCAGTTATCAGATCTCGGATGACTGGCAGGTAAAGGTTTTTTCCGGCAAACAACGCAACATCTTTTCCTCCTATCATCCCACCCTCTCCGGCGCAGCCGTGGAGGGTTACGTGGCCGGCAACGCCGAAGGCACCTGGTCCATCGTCCCGGGAGCCGGTGTTGTCATGCGCACCACCGATGATGCCACCATGAACCAAATCATAGCCGCCATCGAGAGCTATACCCCCGAAGACGGTTTCATCCCCAATTACAATACACGGGCTGCCACCATCTACAACACCCTCTCGGCCGGCAACGTGACCTGGTATGTCGAAGGAGCCTACAAGACCAATGATGTGTTTTACGACCCCTTTGCCGAAAAACACAACTGGAACGGATCGGTCACACAAGGGCGCCTCGTTTCAAGACCCGGCAACATCATCTACACTTCCCTCGGATACAATACCGGCGGACTGGGCGTTATTGTCGAGGCCAAACGCACCCAGGATTTCACCTTTCGCGTTGATCCATTTGTCAACCAACTCCGGGGCATGGTCAATTTTCTCCCCCCCATGGCCCGCGTCAATACCTACCGCCTGACGGCACGTTATAATGCCGCTACCCAGGAAATCGGCGAAACGGCCGGGCAGGTCAGCCTGCGATATGCCCTCAACGACCGTTGGTCCGTCAATGTGGATTACAGCCAGATCATGGACCTCGATATGCAGGATCTGTTCTACCGGGAAGTCTATACCGAGGTAAATGCCAAACCCGGCGATGCCTGGAATATCCTGGCCGGCGTCCAGCACCAATGGTACAATCAGTTCATTTATGAAGGAAAAATTGTCGATGGCCGTCCGGCACGGATCGGAACCATAACCCCCTACGCCGACATCCAGTACAACATCGATGACACCAGGGCCATTCGCGCCGAATTTTCCACCATGTTTACCGGGTGGCTCAACGACGCCCCCACCCGGGATTACGGCAACTGGCTGTTCGGACTGCTGGAATACACCATTGCGCCACACTGGACGTTTACGGTCGCGGACATGTGGAATTTCAAGCGATATGATCTCAACACCCGCCAAAAAGTCAAAGCCGTCCATTATCCGAGGGTGGATGTCTTCTATGCCACCGGACCCACCCGGGTAGCCCTGTCTTACATCAAACAAGTGGACGGAATCGTCTGTACGGGCGGTATTTGCCGTTACGAACCGGCGTTCAGCGGATTCCGGATGAACATGCAAACCAATTTCTGACTGTGATGAATGCCCGCTCTGCCCATTCCTTCCTTTTGCTTTTGATCCTTCTGCTCACCGGCTGCAAGGAAATATCCCCGGATGTGGTGTTCGGACCACCCGCCGGATTGGGTGACCGCGTAGTGCTTGTGGAGGAATTCACCGGTGCCCAATGCATTTTTTGCCCCCCGGGCAGTGAGGAATTGGAAAACCTCCTGATTCTGTATCCGGATAATCTCGCCGTGGTATCCATCCATACCGGATTTTTCGCTACCCCCATCCCCAACAAAAGCAAGTATGATTTTCGCACACCGGAAGGCGATGCCCTGAATGTCTTCCTGGGCTCTCCGGACAAGGGATATCCGAGTTCCATCATCAACCGGCGGAATTTTCCCGGTGAGACAAGCCTGCATAACGTCATCACCAAATGGCCGGCTTATATCGAATCGGAAACCACCCAGGAAGCCGCTTTCGGCCTTGACCTGCAACCGGAATTTGATCCTGCCACGCGTGAATTGACCGTTCAGGTGACCGGTATTGCCCGTCGTGCCGTCAATAATCCGCTCAGGATTACCGTGATGATTACCGAGAGCGGTATCGTGGATTATCAAAAGGACGCCATCCTGGGCGAAATTCCCGAATATGTGCACAAACATGTACTGCGCGGGATGGTCAATTCCAACGCAGAAGGGGATGTATTGGCACCCGGAGCAACGGCGGGCCAAACCCTCCTCTACCAGGGTTCCCGCACTTTGCCCGCCGATTGGAAGGAAGACAAATGCGAACTGGTCGCTTTCATTTCGGATGGCAATACGCGGTATGTGTACCAGGCGGCCAAGAAGAAACTGTTTCCTTGAAATGCCGCCATCCGGGTAACCTGAAGCACCGGCTTCCCGTTTACCCGTACTTTGTAATGTCCGTCAACGACCCACCTACCTTTGCCAGATCATGATTATTGCCTTGCTGGTCACATTGCTTCTTTCCGCCCTGTTCTCGGGCGTGGAAATCGCCTATGTCTCGGCCAGCAAACTGAGGGTGGAACTCAAAAAACAACAAGGCGGCCTCCGTTCCCGGCTGATCGCCCGATTTTACGCCGATCCGGCCCGATTCCTGGGATCCATGCTGGTGGGCAACAATATCGCCCTTGTCATTTTTACCCTCCTGCTCTCCTCGCTCCTCACACCCGTTTACACACCTCTTTTCGGAGAAGAATTCCTGACGCCGTTCCTCATTACCCTGACCGGAACAATCATTGTCCTGATCTTCGGCGAATTCCTTCCCAAGGTAATTTTCAGGACGTATGGTGAAGTGGTACTCTACAATCTGGCCGTACCCGTACGGATCCTGACATTTTTGTTTGCCCTTCCTGCCGGAGCGCTTACCTGGTTGTCCAACCGGCTGCTCCGGCTGCTGACCAAAACCACAGAGAATTTTCAGGACAATACGTTCAGTCGCCTGGAACTCGAGAGTCTCGTTCGGGACTCCCAGAGCTTTTCCGAAACACGCATAGACACCGACCTGTTTGGAAAAGCCCTCCATCTCAAACAGGTGAGGGTCAAAGACTGCATGGTACCGCGCACGGAAATCGAGGCGGTTGACGTCAACGACGGTTTGGAAGAATTGCGAAAGCTTTTCGTGGAGAGCAAATTATCCCGTCTGCTGGTCATAGACGGCGACATTGATAATGTTCTCGGTTATGTCCACCACCAACAAATGCTCAACGGGAAGGGAAGTATCCGCAAAATGATCTTTCAAATTCCTTTTGTCCCCGAATCCATGAAAGTGCAGGATTTGCTCAATCTTTTCATCAAGGAGAAAACCAGCCTGGCTTGTGTGGTGGATGAATACGGCGGCACATCGGGCATCATTACCATGGAGGACATCCTCGAACAGATTTTTGGAGAAATCGAGGATGAACACGACGAGGAAGAATACACGGAAGAAAAATGGGGAGACGGGAATTACCGTTTTTCGGGACGCCTGGAGATCGATTACCTGAATGAAAAATACCCGGAACTGCAATTGCCCAAAGGGGAATATCATACGCTTTCCGGCTATCTCGTCATCACTACCGAACATATTCCGGAGGAGGGCACCGAAATCGTCCTGCCTCCATATCGGTTTGTCCTTGAAAAAGTGAGCGACAAGAAAATCGAAATCATCCACGTACACCGACTGGGGCCCGAAGATGAAGAGATGGCTCCATAATCTGCTCCATTCATTTGCCTTCCGGCTAATGCTCCTTCATTTCAGGGAGCATTTTATTCTCGTCCTGTTTTGGATTTTCATTGTCCTTATCCTGCACGGTGCCGTTTTTTCCCTTTTCGGCATTCGGCTCCTGCTCCTGCTGCCCGAATACCGCGGAGAGACCTCTCCGCTGAGTTATATGCTACTGGGTGGAACATATGGCGGATTGTGGATGACGTGGAACCTTGTCACCTATCTCCTTTATGCCCGCAGATTCCCTTTTCTCGGGACACTTTCCTGGCCGCTGCGCCTCTTTTCCTTCAACAACAGCCTGCTGCCTCTCGCCATGACCGTGCATTACATGATCCTGTCAGGAAGGCTGCAGGTCAGCGAAGGAGGATTCAGCCAGCAGGAAGCCCTCCTGAATCTCCTCGCCTTTCTGGGAGGTTGTGTTCTCATCATGGTAATCCTGTCCTTGTATCTCACCCTGACCAATAAAGACATTTACCACTTTGGCCACCGCCTGTCCCGACAGATGGAAAAAAGAGAGGACAGGGACCCGGGCAAAGAAAACTGGGGAGTGGAAAATTATATCTCCGCCCGCGGGCACTTCCGGCGAACCCGTACACTCACCGGAGAAGAAACCGGTGTCATTCGGGATATCTATCGGCAAAATCATCTCAATACGCTGCTCCTTCAGGTAGTTGGCATGGTAATCCTCATTCTGCTGGGTCGCATGGCCGAACTCGATTGGGTCCGTATCCCTGCAGGGGCTTCCCTGCTGATCCTTCTGTCTGTGGGCCTGGCGATGATCGGCGCCATCTCTTATTGGTTCGGACCCTGGCGTTTCATGGTATTTCTGTTGCTGCTGGCCATTCTGGAAGGGGCCAGTGGGCGATGGGCGATCCGGCGACCTACAGCGCCGATCGGTCCAGTGGCGAAAGGGAAGCCGCTGCCCGCCTACACCAACGAGGCCCTGGACAGCCTGTTCGACACCACCGCAATCCGGGAAGACCGGCAAGCCATGGAATCCATCCTGGAGGCCTGGAAGGCACGTCAGGAAAATCCCTTGCCTCCCCTGGTGATCGTGACCGCCAGTGGGGGTGGACTCAGGGCCGCCCTGTGGACCATGCAAGTGGCCCGGCAACTCGATCGTGCCATCCCCGGAGGATTGGTCACCCGCACAGCAGCTCTGACAGGCGCTTCGGGTGGTGTCCTCGCTCTTGCCTTCCTTCGTGAATTGTGGTGGAGGGAACAAAAGGGAATGCTTCCGTCATGGACCAATGACCGGTATCTCGATCAAATCGGCCTTGACCTTCTCAATTCTGTCGCCTTCAGCCTGGTCAGCAATGATATTTTCCATTTCGGTACGCCGGTATCCTCCCAGGACGGACGGATCATCAAAGATCGCGGCTTCCATTTCGAGCGCCAATGGATGGAAAATACAGGGAACGTGTTTCCGGCCCGTTTAGGTGCATACCGGGAACCGGAAGCCAACGGCGAAATACCCTTGCTATTCATTACGCCCTCCATCCTCCATGACGGTCGGCGATTGTTAATCAGTCCGCAAGGTGTCAGTCATTTGTGCCGACCGCCGCATGGCGATCCCCCGGCCGGACACTTTGCCGTGGATGGCGTTGATTTCGGCCGGTTTTTCCGCCATCTGAATCCCATGGATTTGCCTTTCAGTACGGCGCTCAGGATGAACGCCACTTTCCCCTATATCCTTCCCGCCGTCAGCATGCCCTCTGATCCGGTCATTGACATCATTGATGCCGGTATCCGGGACAATTACGGCGCTTCCCTTGCTGTTAGGTTGATCCAGCAACACCGCGAATGGATTCGTCGGAATACATCAGGGGTAGTCCTGGTCCAGATCCGTTGTTGGGAAAAGGACCCCGAACCCGGATCCGACCGCCGTCAGGGATGGATCGGAGAGTGGTTCAAACCATTTGGGCTTCTGGGGCAACCTTCGCGATTTCAGGATTTCGAACAGGATGCCGGCACCAGTCTGCTGAAAGAAACGCTCGGGAACACACCCCTGCGGGTTGTTCGGTTCATCTACCAGCCTCAGTCCGGGTTACCCCCTCCGTCCCTCTCCTTCCACCTCACACGGAGAGAAAAACAAGACATTCTGAAGGCCTGGGAAAACCCGGCCAACCAGGAGGCTTTGAAGGCCGTGGAATCCGCATTGAGTGTCCCTCGTTAAGGCATTAACGCATGGGGGTGGTACCTTTGGGGCGTGGATCAACTGGATCAACTTCTCAGCGCCTACCGACAGGATGACACCATCCGGCAACTGGCTCAAGCGCTGAATGAAACCAGTCCACGCCGCGTTCATTTGCAGAAACTGGCCGGTTCACAAGCCTGCCTCGTATTGCTGGCCGTCTATCTTCAGCAACCCGGACAGCATCTCTGGATTGCCCGCGATCAGGAGGAAGCCGCCTATCTGCAGAATACCCTCGACAATCTGATGCCGGACCGTCCGGTGCGTTTGCTCCCCGACTCTTTCAAACGCCCGGGATATTTCGCCGAAATCAGCAGCCATAACGTGCTGCAACGCACCGAAGTGGTCAACCAGCTGAGTACAGGAAATCCAGTTCCTGAAATTGTGGTCACTTACCCGGAGGCCCTGATCGAAAAGGTGCTCCAACCGGAGGCGCTCCAGAAAAACCGGATCAGTATCGTACGTGGAGAAAATCTCGACCTGGATTTTGCCTTCGAATTATTGCTTGAATACGGATTTGAAAAAGTCGATTTTGTTTACGAACCCGGACAGTTTTCCATTCGCGGCGGGATCGTGGATATTTTTTCCTATGGCAATGAATGGCCCTACAGGGTCGAACTCTTCGACGTGGAGGTGGAAAGCATCCGCACTTTCGATCCCTTGACCCAATTATCCCGCCAGCGCGTCGAACGGGTCAATATTATCCCTGATGCCCACCGCGGATACGAACCCGGCCAAAAAACCAACCTGTTGGATATCCTCCCGTCCACGACCACCTTGTGGATGGAGGACCCGGTATTTGTCCTGGAACGGTGTGAGTCGGCATACCGGCAGGCCATTGATTTTACCCCCGATCTGCTGCCTGGCGAACAGGAAACCCTTGCCGCCTTTTTCAGGGAAAAACCTTTGGTATCACCCGGAGAGATCATCGACGCCATCAGCCGCTATGGCCTTGTTTGTACCGCCAACCTGCCTCCGGAAATGGTACCGGATATCCAATTGGAAATGGGAGGCAGGCCACAACCTCACTTCAACAAAAATTTCAAACTTCTCATCGAGGACCTGCGCGAACATCATCGCAAAGGGTATTCCTTTTTTCTTTTCACCGACAACCCCCGCCAGATAGAGCGGTTCCATGCGATTTTTGAAGAATTGGAAGCCAGCATCATTATCCATCCGGTGATCAAAGCCATCCACCAGGGTTTCATTGACGACAGACTCAAAGTACTCTGCTACACCGACCACCAGATATTCAACCGGTTCCACGCCTTCAAATTACGCAGGGGATTTACACGCGATCAGGCCATCAACCTGCGCATGCTGCGCGAACTGAGTCCCGGTGATTTTGTCACCCATATCGACCATGGGGTCGGACGGTACAGCGGTCTTGAAAAAATCGAGGTCAATGGCCACGTCCAGGAATCCGTTCGGATCATTTATAAAAACAATGACATCCTATATGTAGGCATCAATTCCCTCCACAAATTGGCGCGGTATGTAGGCAAGGAAGGTACCGAGCCACAACTCAGCAAACTGGGATCGGAGTCCTGGAAAAACCTCAAGGCCAAGACCAAACGAAAGGTCAAGGATATCGCCCGCGAACTCATTTCTCTTTATGCGCGCAGAAGGGCAACTCCCGGTTTTGCTTTTGCCCCGGATGGATATCTTCAAAATGAATTGGAGGCTTCATTTCTGTACGAAGACACTCCCGATCAATTTACCGCCACCCAGGAAGTCAAGTCGGATATGGAAAAGCCGCATCCCATGGATCGTCTGGTTTGTGGAGATGTGGGATTCGGAAAAACGGAAGTGGCCATCCGCGCCGCTTTCAAAGCGGTCGTCAACGGAAAGCAGGTAGCCGTACTGGTTCCCACCACCATTCTTGCCCTGCAGCACTTCCGCACCTTTTCCGGCCGTCTTGCTGAATTTGGCTGTACGGTCGATTATCTCAACCGCTTTCGCAGCGCATCCGACAAAAAACAAATCCTCCACCAACTCCAGGACGGCAGTATCGACGTGATCATAGGCACCCATGCCCTCCTTTCCAAAGAAGTCTCATTTCGGGATCTGGGTTTGTTGATTATCGATGAGGAACAGAAATTTGGCGTAGCTTCCAAAGAAAAATTGCGCTCCCTGAGAGTCAATGTGGATACCCTCACCCTCACGGCAACCCCCATTCCACGAACCCTGCAATTTTCGCTCATGGCGGCCCGTGACATGTCCATCATTCGCACTCCGCCACCCAATCGCCAGCCCATCCATACCGAATCCAGGATTTTTCACGAACCCTTTATCCGGGATGTCATTGAATATGAAGTCAACCGGGGCGGACAGGTGTTTTTTGTTCATAACCGCGTCAAAAGCCTGGGCGAGACGGCCGATATGGTCATGCGCATGTGTCCCGGGGTCCGGGTCGCCGTGGCCCACGGCCAAATGGAATCCAATCAATTGGAAAAAACCCTTACGGCATTTATCGAAGGTACCTTCGATGTACTCGTCAGTACCAATATTATCGAAACCGGTCTCGATATTCCCAATGCCAACACCATCATCATCCACAATGCCCACCAATACGGCCTCAGCGATCTGCACCAATTACGGGGACGTGTTGGTCGCTCAAATACCAAAGCATATTGTTATCTGATCCATCCTCCGTTGTCCGTCCTGACACCCGAAGCGCGGAAAAGGATCAAAACCATCGAAGATTTTTCCGATCTCGGCAGCGGATTCCAGATCGCCATGAGGGACCTCGACATCCGGGGTGCCGGCAACATGCTCGGTGCCGAACAAAGCGGGTTCATTTCAGAGATCGGATTCGAAACTTACCAGCGTATCCTGGATGAAGCCATTCAGGAACTCAAAGAAGAAGATTTTGCCGAAACCTTCCACCAAGAACAAGAGAAAGATCGTGTCTGGATCAGGGAAGTGACCATTGACACCGACGCGGAAATGCACATTCCGGATGACTACGTCACCAATATTCAGGAACGTCTCAGTCTGTACACCCAACTGGACCAGATCGAAACCGAAGAAGTTCTCCAGGCTTTCAGCGACATGATGGGTGATCGCTTTGGCCTCATTCCGGACCCGGTAAAGGAACTCTTCGACGGTCTTCGCCTGCGGTGGATTTGCAAGGAACTGGGATTTGAAAGACTCACCCTGCGACAAGGCAAACTCCGGGCTTATTTCATTCATAATCCTCGCTCGTCCTATTATGACAGTCCCTTGTTCAAACGGCTGATGGCCCTAATGGCAGAAGCCTCCACCGGATTTTCCGTCAAACAAAACCGCCAAATGCTGATTGCCGCCAGGGACGGAGTCCCTCACCTCAAGGAGGCCCGCCATATCCTGTCCGCCCTGCAGCAAAACATTACCAACGAGTCTGCCACCACAATGTCCTGATCCGGCATGCCATTGTTGTCTGCACCTGGTGCTTGCCTACCAGATCCAACGGAATAATTCCATCAAGGCGAGACCCGTGAATACCAGGGCGATGAAGCGGTTCAGGTGACGTGTCCATATGCCACCCTTCCTGGCAATGACGTGGCCCATTAAAATGAAAGCCATCAAGGAAAAATAGGCGCCGCCAACAGCACCGCCAATGAAAGCTGTCCACAGCATTTTGTTCTCAACCGGAAAATCCAGCCAGGTCAGCCAAAACAACCAAAACGGATATACCAGGATATTGATCATCGAAAGCCCCACGCCTTTCCAAAAGGGGATCCCGTTTTGTTCTTCCCTCACATCCGCCTTGGGCCGGGACATAAAAAAATAAACCGCCAATCCGAGAAAAAGTGGTAACGCAATAGCCCTGAGCCATCGCTCGATACCGGGATTGTCAGACAGCAGATCGTAACCTGCAAGAATCAATACCAATTGACACCCCTCGGTCAGCACGGCGCCCAACCCCATGATCATGGCTGCCGTGCGTCCCCGGTAAACGGCCGCCGACAAAATATTGAGATTGATCATTCCGAATGGAAGCGAACCCATCAGACTCAATCCAAATGCCACCCAGAAAAACCAAAAGCCTTCCATAATGCGACTTTATGGACCCGTGAGCAAAGAAATGAATCCGGGAAGTATTCCTTAAAAGGGACTGGCGAATGCCGGATTGGTCAACAGGGTTGTGTCGGTGAGTGTATGCAAAAAAGCAATGAGATCGGATTTGTCCGACGCGTCCAGTTTCAACCCTCCGGGATTCAAATTGTACTGCAGTAAAAAATCAACGGTCGGTGACGATTTGACACCGGTATTGTAATGGTCGATGACCGAAGCCAGATCCGGAAACCGCCCGTCATGCATGTACGGTGCTGTCAAGGCAATATTCCGGAGGGAGGGCGTTTTGAACCGTGCCATGTCAGAGGCCACACCTGTCACGGCAAATCGGCCGGGATCCGCAAAATCCGCCTCCGCGTCAAGCCCGTTGTTCATGAACAAATCATTGGTAAAATTGAATCCTCCATGGCAGTGAAAACACTCTGCCCCTTTTTTGATCCCCTGAGGGTCGAACTCCCCAAAAAAAAGCTGCCGCCCTCTTTCTTCTTCATCCGTTAAAGTGATCTCGCCCCTCAGAAATCTATCGTATTTGGTATTTTGGGAAATGATCGTGACCATGAATTGTTCGATCGCCAGGCCAATACGCTCTTCAGTAATCACGTCGTCCCCGAATGCCCGCACAAACTGATCGCGATACATTGGCATATCGTTCAGCTTCTGTACCACCCGTTCCAGCGTTTCGTTCATTTCCAGTGGGTCCTGGATGGGCTGCAGGGCCTGATGCCGAAGAGTCGGTGAGCGCCCGTCCCAGAACATACCGTTACGGTGCCAGGCCAGATTGAAGGTGGGCATCGATTGTCGTAGGCCCGGTAATCCCTCAACCCCAATGCTCAGCACGCGAGAATCGGAAAATCCGTCGGTTTGCCGGTGGCAGTCAGCACATGCCATACTGCCATCCCGGGACAGGGATTTTTCATAAAAAAGCATCCTCCCAAGACGTACACCGGCCTGGGTCGGCAGATTGTCCCCGGATAATGGTGGGGCAGGAAAATGACCCGTTGCCAACACATAGGGTGTAGGATCATAAACCGCCGGATCCTCCATTTCTTCAGGTCGGCATGCGATCAGTGTACTTCCCGCCAGGAAGTAAACCATCCAACGATGAGTCATGCTGGGTATTTTTTCATGGACTGGATCGAAATATGGGATTCTCGAGAAATGATGCGTCGGTAAGGGCTTGAAGGAAGGCAACCAGATCGCTGGCTTCCTCATCAGTCAGATCCAAAGGACGTACCCGGGGATCCTGCCGGAAATGACCCGCTCCTCCTTTACGATAATGTGCTATAACCGCCTGAAGATCAGGCAGAGAGCCGTCATGCATGTAAGGGGCCGTAACAGCCACATTTCTTAGGGAAGGCGTTTTGAAAAGAGCACGATCCTCCTCCATTCCCGTCAGTCTGAACCGCCCCGGATCGTTATAGTCAACATACAGTCCATTGTTGCTGAAGGAATAATAGGTAAAATTGAATCCACCATGGCATCCGGCACAATTCGTCCTCTCACTGAAAAACAAGGTCATGCCTCTGCGTTGGGACGCCGACAACGCACCGGTATGCCCTGCCACATAACGGTCATAGGGACTGTCTCCACTCAGCAGGGACCTTTGAAAAACGGCAATGGCCCGCGTAATGACATAGGGATCCGGATCCCGGTCATAAGCCTCGTGCGCCATGCGCATATAAAGGGAATCTTCCCGCAACCGTTCACCGATCAGCACCAGGTTGTCATCCAGTTCGTGGTGCTCCTGTACCGGCACGGCAACCTGCATTTCCAGTGTGGCCACCCCGCCTTCCCGCAAGAGATAGGGATGATAAGCGACATTGGCCAACGAGGGCGCATTGCGGGTTCCCGTCCTTCCCGCTACTCCCTTGCTGAATGCGACCGTATCACTAAAGGAAAAGGCGGGCAAATGACAGGATGCACAACTCACTGTCCGGTCCCGGGACATGACCGGATCGAAAAACAGCTTTTTGCCTAAGGCCCATCTTGCATGAGTAGGCACATTGTCCGCAGGGACAGTTGGAACGGGAAATCCGTGGGGCACTTGCCATAAAGCCGGAACTTCAGTGGGATACCAGGATTCCTGCCTGCAGGAAAGCAGGACCATCAAGCCGATCAGCCCCATCCATCTTGGCATGGCTCAGGGACAGACCACCCATTTCCTGACCGCCACACCGCCGCCATCCAATCCGACCCGGACAAAATACAAACCGGGCAAGGGTGCCTCTAAAACCACCCTGGACATCCCGGGCCCAGTCCTCAGAGAATTGACCAAATTCCCGGCTACATCATGAATTTCAATCCAGCCTGCCTCGGTTACCGCTGACCATTCCAGCGTAGAGAAAACACCGGAAGGATTGGGCATCAACCGAATATCGGCAGCCTCGGCACCATTTTGAATGGAAGAGACAAGCGGTGCAGAAAAAACCCTCGTCTCGAAATTGTTCATGATCTGCGTCGCCGCGCCAAGATTGCCATGGGCATAAAGGCCTCCATCAATTTCGATGTCTTCCAACAGGCGACCGTAATCAGCAACCAACGGAATGACCAGCGTATCCGCCGACACTTCCGCACCAGTAGTCAACTGAACCGTTTTGTATAATTCATCGCCAATACTGTGGATTTCAAAAGTGTGGAGCAACCCGTCCCCGCATTTCCCTTCGTAGGCGACAAACCGGTAACCACTCACCCAACCCCAGTGCATGGATGGGTCCTGATAGGCCAGGGGATGATCCTCCGGGTAATTGGCCGGATCAAGATGATTGCTCGCCGAATCCACCCCGATCGAAAATTCGATCCCTTCGATGACCTCCACATCCATGTCGCCGAGATCCAGTACTGTCTCCGTACCCCCATTCACCAGGAAATACGCCCGTTTGGGCGCCGTCCGCTGTCCTCCGTCATGTACAATTACCGGATGCGAAACATAGTATTCCAAACGGCGCGGTTCATAGGCAACTCCCCCATCATCTTCATAGGCAACATGCAGTTTGAAAGGGGCATTACTCACCATTTGGTCAATCCGGACTTGCACTTGTTTTTGGCCGGCAACAAGGAAAGGAACAAAAAGAAGAGGCAGGTACAAGTACTTCATACAGCAGATATTTGATCCAAATTTAAGGGAAATTCTTTTTGCATCCTTAATGGCTGGGTATTCTTGTGTTTCCACCATTGGCGCATGGTGTTCCAAAACTCCGTCCTCGAGGCAGTAGGAACGCCTTCCTTTTGCAATGCGCGGGAAAGCCGGAACACTATTCCCCAGTGTCTCGCCACATCCCTGTAAGCTTTCCAGACCGGGCGACCGGGATGGTAAATATGGGCCGGCTCGGCAGAAACCCCATTGTATTCCAGCAACCGGAATTGCTGATCATGGATCATGGCCTCCAGGGACTGGCAGCGCAGGTCAAATCGGCCATAGTAGAAACCCTGGGCCCGGATACTGATGTCATCGAAAAACGCGGTCAGGTCCCCGGACACCTCATGACCGGCATCAAGGAAAATTGTGCCCCGGCAATGGTTGCCGATTGGCTCCGGATAAACCACCTCTCCC
>JAGFIW010000248.1 GCA_024103195.1 Saprospiraceae bacterium
TGCTGCCTTCGGAGGGCCCCACCACACCCATGGCCTCCAGTTGATCCATGATCCGCCCGGCCCGGTTGTACCCCAGTTTGAGCCGGCGCTGGACCATGCTCGTGGATCCGTGCTGGTTGGCGACGACTATCCGGGCCGCCTCGAGGAACATGTCGTCCAGATCGGAGGCATCCAGCGGCCCCCGCGCATTCGGGTTGTCGGGGTTGTATTCCGGCAGGAAATGCGGCTCGGGAAATCCCTGCTGCTTGCCGATGAAATCAATCACCTGCTCCACCTCGGAGGTATCGACAAAGGCGCCCTGCAACCGGATCATGTCGCCGCCCACGCTCAGCAACATGTCGCCCTGGCCGATCAACTGGTCGGCCCCCCCGCTGTCGAGGATGGTCCGCGAATCGATCTTGGACGCCACCTTGAAGGCGATCCGCGCCGGAAAATTGGCCTTGATACTGCCTGTGATGATGTTGACGGATGGCCGTTGGGTGGCGATGACCAGATGGATACCCACGGCCCGGGCCAATTGGGCCAACCGGGCCAGTGGCTGCTCAACCTCCCTGCCGGCTGTAAGGATCAGGTCGGCAAACTCATCAATGACCAACACAATGAAAGGCAGGAACCGGTGCCCCTCCCTGGGATTGAGCCGCCGTGCCGTGAATTTTTCATTGTATTCCCGCAGATTGCGCGTCTTGGCCCGCTTGAGCAATTCATAGCGGGCGTCCATCTCGAGGCAAAGCGAATTGAGCGTGTAGATGACCTGGTTGTTGTCGGTCACGATCGGCTCGGTTTGCTCGGGCAGAAAGGCCAGGAAGTGGTTTTCCAGAAATCCGTAAGGATAGAGTTCCACCTTTTTGGGGTCGATCAGCACCAGCTTGAGTTGGGCGGGGTGCTTGCGATACAGCAAGGAGATCAGGACGGAATTGATACCGACCGATTTGCCCTGGCCCGTGGCGCCCGCGATCAACAGGTGGGGCATTTTGGCGAGGTCCGCAATGAACACCTCGTTGGAAATGGTCTTCCCCAGGGCAACTGGGAGGTCCATCCGGGCATTTTTGAATTTCTCGGACGCGATGATCTCGCGCAGCCCAACGATCTGCTTCTTTTTGTTGGGTACCTCGATACCGATGGTCCCCTTGCCCGGAATGGGCGCGATGATGCGGATGCCCAGTGCTGACAGACTGAGCGCGATGTCGTCTTCCAGGTTGCGGATCCGACTGATCTTGATGCCCGGCGCCGGTACGATTTCGTAGAGCGTCACCGTCGGCCCTATGGTGGCCCGGATCTTGACGATCTCGATCTTGTAATGCATCAGGGTCTCGAGGATCTGGTCCTTGTTCTGCTCCAATTCTTCACGGTCCACTTCCAATTGCTGGTTGCTGTAATCGTGCAACAATTCCAGCGGAGGGATCTGATAGCGCGAAAGCTCCTTGGTCGGATCATAAGGCTCCGACACGGCATGCTCGTCGTCGTTGACGACCGGATGGTTGCCCTCCCGGAGCGATACAGGTGTGGTGAGCAAATCGGGACGTCCGGAACTCTGGTCACCATTTTCGGTGCCCTCTTCCAATAGGTCCCCGCTGCGTTCCGGCAGGTCCGTTTCCAGTTCCAGATCCGGCCGCACCGCCACCGGCTTTGACCTTACGATGGGTGCCGCCCCGGCCTCGAGATCTATGGGTTTTCCGGCCACCTCCAGGGAATCCCTTTCCTTCTCCTCAGCATCGGGGATGTCCTTGCTGCGCTCTTTGGCGGGTTTGCTTCCTGACGCTGCGGGTTTGAACCGCATCGCTCTCCATCGCTCCAGGTGAAGCGCCATCCATTCGGGCAGTCCCAATTTGTTGAAATCCGGATTGACAAACCAGATCAAAACGCCGATCACAACCACCAGCAACAAAAGGGTCATGCCAATGGTACCGAGGACTCCGGTAAACCATGCGGCCACCCATTGACCGAACCCGCCCCCGTAAGGGAAAGCAGCCATGCGGAGGAAAAATGCCATGTACACCGATACGGCGCCCATCAGTAGGATGGCCCTGAACATCCCGGGCCAGTAAGCTTTGAGCTTCCGTTCCAGTACCATGAAATATCCCAAACGGAACACCTGGAAAGGAATGATGAAAGAGGCGATTCCGAAGGCGTAGAATATCCAGAAACTGGATACAAGCGCACCGAGTTTTCCCAGCCAGTTGTCCACCACCACCTCGCCGTTCAACAGCATGCTCCAACCGTGGGCATGGACCAGATCCTGGTCGCGATACCAGGTAAATACATACGAGGCAAAGGCGATCAGGAGATAGACGGACAGCAGCATGAGCCCCAGCCCGCCTACCTTGATGCGTCGCTCATCCCGTCCGGGTTTGAGGTCGAGGGAGAGTTGTTTGTGATTTTGTTTTTTCCTGGTGGACATGTCCGGTCGGGATTGAAGCGCTTCATCCCTCCCCATGGCCTGGAGATGACCCGTTTACATATGGAGGGAGGAAGCCATGGCAAAGATAGGGTTTTCAAACAACGCTCCCCGGAAGATGCCACAAATCCCGGCGCATCTTATTTTTGGGTCGAAAATCATCCGGTTATGGAACTGAAAGCTGTCGACCGCCGCACCGGTCTGACCCGGGAGTCCTTCAAGGCTGAATACCTGGACACCCGCCGGCCGGTTGTCTTTACGGACCTCATGCAGGATTGGCCTGCCAGGACCAAATGGAGCATCGGTTATCTCAAGGAGAAATACGGCCACATCCAGGTACCCGTGTATTCCGAAAACTACTCCAAACCCGGCAAAGGATACATGGCGCCGGACAAGGTGATCCCCTTCCGGGAATACCTCCAACTCCTGGAAGCGGGACCATGTTCCTGGCGCCTCTTCCTGTTCAATATCTTTCGCCATGCCCCCTCGATGTGCGAGGACTTCCGGATCCCGACCATCATGGACGGCTTTTACCGCGAGTTCCCTTTCATGTTTTTCGGCGGACAAGGCTCCAGAGTGGCCCTGCACTTCGACATTGACCTCGCCCATGTCTTTCTCAACCAGATCCATGGCCGCAAACGCGTTGTCCTTTTTTCCCCCGAACAATCCCGGCTGCTGTACCACCACCCGTTCACCGTGGCCAGTTATATCGATGTCAACAATCCCGACTACGACAAATACCCCGCGTTGCGCAAGGTTCATGGCTTCGAGACCATCCTCGAACCCGGCGAAACCATCTTCATGCCGTGCGGGTACTGGCACTATATCGAATACACCGACGGCGGATATTCCATGGCGCTCCGCGCCAATGAGTCCTATGTCCGCCGCGCCAAAGGGGCTTTGAACATCGCCCGGCACTTTGTGGTGGACAAGGGGATGAACAAACTCATGGGTACTTCCTGGCGGGAGATGAAAGCGGAAATTGCCCGACGCCGGGCGGAAGCGCTCATCCAAACGCCCTGACGACATCGCCGGGTTGCCGGCAGACACGACCATGGGCGCTCATCTCCCCCGGTGGAAACGCCTCCGGGAGACCCGGGGAGAAATGGATGGCCGTTTCTGCCCCTCTTCGATCTCCCATCCATCCAGCCTCATCCCCAACTTTCCGCGAATGACCCATCCCTCCCCCCGGCATGTCCTCCTGCTCCACTCCCTGCAGGAACGCATCCTGGTGCTGGACGGCGCCATGGGCACTATGATCCAGCAATACGGGCTGGATGAGGCCGGTTACCGGGGGGAAGCGTTTGCCGACTGGCCCTGTGACCTCAAAGGGCACAATGACCTCCTGTCCCTGACCAGGCCGGCCATCATCCGTGCCATCCACGATGACTATCTGGACGCCGGGGCGGATATCATCGAGACCAACACGTTCAACGCCAACCGGATATCCCTCGCCGATTACCGGCAGGAGGCTCTCGTTTACGAACTCAATCTGGCGGCCGCCCGTCTCGCCCGTCAGGCCGCCGATGAATGGACAGACCGTGATCCCGGAAAACCCCGGTTTGTAGCCGGCGCCCTGGGTCCCACCAACAAGACGCTATCCCTGAGTCCGGATGTCCAGGACCCCGGTTACCGCGCAGTCTCCTTCATCGAAATGCGGGATGCCTACGCCGAACAGATCAGGGGCCTGGTGGAAGGAGGTGTCGATATTCTCCTCGTCGAAACGATCTTCGACACCCTCAATGCCAAAGCCGCCATCTTTGCCCTCGAGGAATATTTTGAAAGAGCCGGGATCCGGCTGCCGGTCATGATCTCCGGCACCATCACCGACGCTTCGGGCCGCACGCTGAGCGGACAGACGGCCGAAGCCTTCTGGATTTCCATCGCCCATGCCCGCCCCTTGTGTGTGGGATTCAACTGCGCCCTCGGCGCCGCCGAAATGCGCCCCCACCTCGAAGCCCTCGGACGCATGGCCGATTGCTTTGTCCATGCGTATCCCAACGCCGGACTCCCCAACGAAATGGGGGAATACGACCAGACCCCCTCGGACATGTGCGGGTTCATCACCGAATTTGCGGGCGCCGGACTGGTCAATATCGTCGGCGGTTGCTGTGGGACCACGCCGGACCATATTCGCCATATCGCCCGCCATGTCGCCGGCGTGCCCCCGAGAGTTCCGTCCCCGCCTTCTACATTTACCCGGCTGTCGGGCCTGGAACCCCTCATCATCCGGCCCGATACCAATTTCGTCAATATAGGGGAACGGACCAACGTGACCGGATCCCGACAGTTTGCCCGTCTGATCCGCGAAGACCGGTATGCCGAAGCTCTTGAAGTCGCCCGCCAACAGGTGGAGGGAGGTGCCCAGATCCTCGATATCAACATGGATGAAGCCATGCTCGACAGTGAGGCCGCCATGACCCGGTTCCTCCATTTGCTGACCGCCGAGCCCGATATCGCCCGCCTGCCCCTCATGATCGACTCTTCCCGGTGGGCAGTCATCGAAGCCGGCCTGCAATGCATACAGGGCAAAGGGATTGTCAATTCCCTGTCCCTGAAAGAAGGCGAGCCCGAATTTCTCCGCCAGGCCACCCTGGCACGCCGTTACGGCGCCGCTGTCGTGGTCATGGCTTTTGATGAAGAAGGTCAGGCCGATTCCGTGCAGCGGCGCGTGGACATCTGTTGCCGCGCGTATGCCCTGCTGGTGGAAAAAACCGGTTTCACCGCGTCCGACATCATTTTCGACCCCAATATTTTCGCCGTCGCCACTGGCATCCCCGAGCACAACAGGTACGCCATCGATTACATGGAGGCGTGCCGGCAGATCAAAGCCCATTGTCCGGGCGTCCGGATTTCCGGCGGCGTCTCCAACCTCTCGTTCAGTTTCCGTGGCCAGGACACCGTCCGCGAAGCCATGCACGCCGCCTTCCTCTACCACGCTATCCGGGCCGGTATGGACATGGGCATCGTCAATGCGGGCATGGTGGCCATCTATTCCGATATCCCGGCAGAGCTGCTGGAGAGGGTCGAAGACGTCATCTTCGACCGGCGCAGCGACGCTACCGAACGACTGACCGCCTGGGCGGAGACCTCCGCCACGGCACAGGGACCGCTACGCGGCAAGGAGGAGGAATGGCGCACCTGGCCCGTAGTCCGCCGCCTCGAATACGCCCTCGTCAAAGGAGTGGATACCTGGGTCGAAACCGATACCGAGGAGGCTCGCCTCCAGTGCCGCCACGCCCTGGAAGTCATCGAAGGTCCTCTCATGCAGGGGATGGGTGTGGTGGGCGACCTTTTCGGCAGTGGAAAAATGTTTTTGCCCCAGGTGGTCAAAAGTGCCAGGGTCATGAAAAAAGCCGTTGCCTGGCTCACCCCCTTCATCGAAGCGGAAAAGGAGACCGGCTCCCGCCATGCCAAAGGCACCATCCTGCTGGCCACCGTCAAGGGGGATGTCCACGACATCGGGAAAAACATCGTGGGCGTCGTTTTGGGGTGCAACGATTACCGGGTGATCGACCTCGGGGTCATGGTGCCCATGGACAAAATTCTCGACGCCGCAGCCAGCAACGGCGCCGACGTCATCGGTCTGAGCGGTCTCATTACCCCCTCCCTGGACGAGATGGTGTACGTGGCCCGGGAAATGGAACGCCGGCACCTGAAAATTCCCCTGCTCATAGGGGGCGCTACGACCTCCCGCACTCATACGGTCGTCAAGATCGCCCCCGCCTACAGCGCTCCTGTGGTGCATGTGGCGGATGCCAGCCGCTGCGGCCCCGTCCTCAGCCGTCTCCTCCACCGGGATCCGTCAGAACGGATGGCCTTTCACCGCGAGTTGGCCGCCGATTACGAAAAGGTGCGCATCCATCGCGAGAACCAGCTCGCCCGCAAATCCCTGCTCACCCTGGAAGAAGCCCGCCAACGACGCTTCCGGCCGGATCCTTCCATCGTCCCACCGGCACCCCGCCATCCGGGCATCCGCGTTTGGGAGGATCTGGATCCCGCCACCATCCGGAATTTCATCGACTGGACACCTTTTTTCCAGACGTGGGAACTGGCGGGTAGGTTTCCCGCCATTCTCGAAGACCCTGTCATTGGGCCCCAGGCTTCCCGGCTCATGGCGGATGCCCTTGACATGCTGGACCTCGCCATCCGGGAAAAATGGCTCACACTGAAAGCTGTCGCTGGTATTTTTCCAGCAGTATCTACCGGGGATGACGATATACTGGTATGGCCGGACACAAACGGTGGCGGTGATCCCGTCCGTCTTCACCATCTCCGCCAGCAAGTGCGCAAAGCCGATGGCTTGCCTTCTTATTGCTTGAGTGATTTTGTCCAGCCTGCCGATACCGGCCAAAGGGATTTCATCGGCGCTTTCGCCGTGACGGCAGGCATCGGTCTGGATACCCGCGTGAAAGCCCTTGAGGACGCCCACGATGATTATGGAGCCATTCTGCTCAAGGCGCTGGCCGACCGGCTGGCCGAAGCGACGGCCGAGTGGCTGCACCGGGAGGTGAGGGTGAACGTGTGGGGCTATGCGGAAGGGGAGTCGCTGGACAACGAAGCGCTGATCGCCGAACGATATCGCGGCATCCGACCCGCACCGGGTTACCCCGCCTGCCCGGAACACAGTGAAAAAGCCACTTTGTGGTCGCTGCTTGAGGTCGAAAAAAATACCGGCATACGGTTGACAGACAATTACGCCATGCTGCCCGCCAGCTCGGTCAGCGGCTGGTATTTCCACCATCCCGAAGCGCGGTATTTTCCCGTCAGCCAAATCGGCGAGGACCAGTTGGCCGACTATGCCCGCCGCAAAAACCTGCCCCTGGAAAAAGCCCGCCGACTGCTTTCTCCGGTCCTGGACTGAAGCTTTTTCTCATTCGCGTGAAGCTTCCGGTGTGGTCACGGAAGAAGGAAACCGTTTCTTGTACAAC
>JAGFIW010000250.1 GCA_024103195.1 Saprospiraceae bacterium
CAGGCCCTGTTGCGTTACCAGCCCGCTTTGCGGGAGGCCATGCAGGCAGACTTCGGCAAGCCCGAAGTGGAAACAGACCTGACGGAGATCCTGCAGGTCACCTCTGAAATCGGATACGTGAGCCGCCGGCTCAGGTCATGGATGGCGCCAAGGCGGGTACCCACGCCGTTAACCCTTATCGGTCACCGTTCAGAGGTGATGGTCCAGCCCAAGGGAGTGGTCCTGATCCTTTCCCCCTGGAATTTTCCGGTCAACCTGACCTTTATGCCGCTCGTTTCGGCCCTTGCCGCCGGCAATGCGGTCGTGCTCAAACCCAGTGAGTACACCCCGGCCACCGCCGCAGTGATGGCGCGGATCGTGCACGAGATTTTCCGGCCGGACGAAGTCGTGCTGGTGCAGGGCGGGGCAGAAGTGGCCCAGGCATTGCTCGAATTGCCTTTCCACCACATCTTTTTTACCGGAAGCCCGGCGGTCGGAAGGGAAGTCATGGCGCGAGCCGCACGTCACCTCACCTCCGTCACCCTGGAGTTGGGTGGCAAATCGCCGGCCATTGTGACAGAGGATACGGACCTGCGCAAAGCGGCAGGCAGGATCATCTGGTCCAAAAATCTCAACGGCGGGCAGATCTGCGTTTCCCCCGATTACGTCCTCGTGCCCCGTCAACGATGTGAAGAATTTGTCCGGGAGGCGGTGGCCGCCATCCATCGATATTACGGATCCGATCCCCGCCAAAGTCCGGACCTGGCGCGTCTCATTCACGACCGGCATTTCCGGCGGATGCAGGATTGGGTGGACTCTGCGGTGGCCCAAGGGGCCCGTTTGCACGAGGGGGGGCAAGGTGATCCTGCCACCCGTGCCTTTCCGCCTACCCTCCTGACAGACGTACCCGACGGACACCCTTTGTTGGAGGAGGAAATCTTCGGCCCTATCCTGCCGGTGGTGGCCTATGATACCCTCGATGAGGCCCTGGCCTTTGTCCATGCCCGCCCCCGTCCGTTGGCCATGTATGTATTTGCCTCAAGCCGGAAGGCCCGCCAGCGGATCCTGTCGGAAACGCGTGCAGGGGGTACGGCCGTCCATACGGCGCTCGTCCAGTTTTACCATAACGGCCTGCCTTTCGGCGGTGATCAGAACAGCGGATTCGGCAAGACGCATGGGCATTACGGATTCCTGGCTTTTTCCAATGAGCGGTCCGTGATCCGGGAGATCATTCCGTGGACCGCGGTCGATCTGGTATTACCCCCTTACGGACGGCTGGTCCGGTGGTTGGCCCGTCTTTTCATCCGCTGGTTTTGATTTGAACAACCGCCCGGTTCATGGGTTAATCGTGGATGTCTGAAACCGGGGATAAAGCCATCGTCATTGGCGCCGGGGTGGCCGGTCTGGCGGCAGTCGTCCTTCTGCATCTACGGGTTCGGTAAGTAGGTCTGACGCCAATGCGCAAAGACCTCGGGATGCAGGGGCATTCCTTCCAGTTTTTGCTCGGGTTGCTCAGGACGATGACGTTTCCTGCCCACCGATTGGCGGGTTGGATCCCGGGAGCACGAATCGTTTTTTTCTGGTGCTGAACCTGCTGGCGGAACACTGACCGGCGCGGGTGGTATTTTTCCCGCATCTTGCAGCCCGGAAGCGGTAACGGAACCCTTCTGCTGAAAATCCCCTATACCATGAGCGACAAGCAACGACTGATTGACGAACAGTTCGAGAAGCTCCGCAGCGCCCTGATGGCGCTCACCGAGTTGAACGACCTGGAGGGTTCACCGTATCGTTTCCTGGCCATTTTGGGCACCCAGGAAACAGACCCCGAAGACGGGGAGAGCTATATCAGCAGCGAGATCTACTCGGCGGCCGGTACGGAAGATCTGGGCGAAATGCTGGCTACCCTCATCGGGGCCGCGCTCGAAGAGGAAGAGGACAACCCGTCGGCCCAGCAGTACCTGGTGGAATCGGTGCTCATGCCGGTCCGCGAATTGCTGGGTGAGGACGAGGAGGAATAAGTCATGTCCTCCCCGGACGGATCCGGAACGGACCGGCCCGTTCTACCCGGAAGGTCCATGCTCCATTTCCTGCATGCCAACGGTTATCCCCCCTTGGCTTACAAATCTTTGATCGCCCTGTTGGGACAAGATGCGGAGGTAGTGTTTCCCGCCATGCGTCCTTTATGGCGGGGCCAGCATCCCAGCCGTTTGATGTCGTGGCACCAACTTGCCGACGACCTCGTCAAGGATTTGGTCAACCAAAACCGCCGGGCAGTAATTGGCGTCGGTCACAGTCTGGGAGGGGTGGTCACTTTATTGGCGGCAGCCCGTCATCCCGGACTTTTCAGGAAATTGGTTCTCCTTGAACCCGTCTTTCTGCCGGAATGGTGGTACACCCTGTTGTCTGTCATGCCCGTATCGTGGCGGTACCGGATGATTCCGTTGGCCCGGCAGGCCCTACGGCGGCGTACCTGGTGGTCGGATACGAAAACGGCCTTCAGCCATCTCCGGCGCAAAGCGGTGTTCCGGCGTATTCCCGATGCGGTTTTTCGGGAAATGATGACTGCCATGGTCCGTCCCGGCGAAACGGGTGGGGTGGTACTGCATTACACCCGGGATTGGGAAGCACGCATTTATGCGACGGTGACCAACCCCTGGAGGGCTCTTCGCCACTTGCAGGTTCCCGTACTGATTCTCCGCGGCAAGGAGAGCGACACCCTGCCGGACAAAGTCTGGGCCCGGATGGAGAAGGCTCTCCCTTCGGGATACTTTCGCGAAATCGGAGAAGCCGCACATCTGTTGCCCTTTGAAAAACCTTTGGAAACAGCGGCAGAGGTCCTGGCGTTCCTGCGGAATTCCTGACGATCTCTCCGGTAGCCGTTCAGTCTTCGTGGTGGACGCCGGCGGGCGGGGGCGACTGGATCTCGGTATGCCGGATCTGACCACCCAGGTAACCGGTGCGGGCGGCGAGACCAAAGGCCACCATGGCGATCACGAGCATGAGCCAGGCGACGGTTCTTGCCAGTCGGGCATGCCGGTAGGTGATCCACATCGCCAGCAGGGAAGCGACCCCAAGCACGATGAAGGCCACATAGGCATTGTCGGCAAAATGTTCGTGGGCCTCCAGAGCGGTCTTGGATATACCGGCAATCCGCTCTGCCGTTTCTTCGGCCTCCTCACCGGTCTGGAAGGCGATGACGGCACCCAGGGAGGCAATCAGAAGTACTCCGTAGGCCGCCACTTTGGTTGGCACCGATCGGGAAAGAAGTCCCCAAACCAAAACAAGGGCACCAAGGAAGGCACCGTAAATGGGGAGGTGGGTGATGACGAGATGGATGTGGGTGGGATTCATGGCGAACGTTTGTATCAAAGATAGCCAGGACCCGGGAGGCAAGTAGCTAAAGGGGTCATGATCTTCATCACATATCCGGGCACAAGGATCATCCCGCCTGGTCGAAGGCGAGGCGAACCCATTGCAGGACCTCCTGGTCCAGGTCCTCAGGGCCGGACAGACAGATCTTGTGGGAGCACATGGCATTGGAAGCCGTTACTGCCTGAAGTTTACCCTGGGGTTCTTGTCCTTTGAGGTTGAGACCGATTTCAAACCGGGTTTTGGTGGCCGGTTGCAACATGGCAAACTGTTTTTTCCGGCGAAGGCTGACATAGGCATTTTTGGGAGCGACCTCCAAGTCGGGCCCCATCTGGCGGATGTCTTGCATCAGGCGTTCATACAACGGTCGAAAATGTTCTTTCCCCTTGTATTGCTGCTCGATCAATATGTCGGGTGTTTCGGCAGAAGCGGCATCCGACTGGCGGGCGGTATGGGCCACCAGATTGGCATATCCGTGGGTCATGCCATGGTCTTCTTTCAAAAAGCGGACAACATCTCCGTGCCTGGGCAGATTTTCGCGTCTGACCAAAGCCACCCACTCCTCCAGGGTTTTTCCTGTGTTTTTGTGGAGGTTTTCGATCATGGTCTGCATGGACTTGTCCATATTATTGCGGGGGTTGGTGAAAGAGAATTCGGTGGCGGAAAACGGAATGACAAAGTAAGAGGATTCCGGTCAAACTTGTCGTGTCCGTTTCATCCTGTCCCATAGCGGATGCTTATCTTGTCGGACAAATCCCTGGTTATGGTCATACGGCTTTTGTTTGTGGCTTTCGGTTTTCTGCTGTCCTGCCAACAGGAGGCCGACAGGTCGGCGCCGGTCAGTGCGCCGGCCTCCGGGAAAATGCAAATGGCCGGGGAAGAATCCCGGCAGGCGGAGGCCCTCCCCGCCAAAAAAATTCGCAACGGCCAAATATGATTGGTATGTGCGGATGCGATGAAGACGGCGGCCGATTTGCGCCAGGAAGTGGCCCGGCTGCAGGGATTCATCGAGAATGAAA
>JAGFIW010000267.1 GCA_024103195.1 Saprospiraceae bacterium
CCGGTGAGCGGTCGGCCCGGAAGGATCCGTCCGTTTGCTGGAAGTACAATGCCCCCGGCGATTCAAAGCCGTTGCCCACGAAAAAATCATCCAGCCCGTCTCCGTTGACATCCCCCTTCGCGAGGAAAGGACCGAGCTCGGTGACCTTCCAGGGATTGAGCGGGTATTGCTCGAAATCGTTGAATTCGTTTTCTGTGTGCCGGTAGTTGAAGGTCCGGCTGATCGGAGTGAACAGGGATCCCGGGGGGTCAATAGGGGCAATGGTCCGGGTTGTGGTTTTTGCCTCCTCGTATTTGGGCCGGATGCGTTGGCCGGCCTTGACATCGGTGAATTCCTGGGTGCGACCGTCCGGCCAGCGAACAATCAGCCGATCCACCCGGGCCTGCGACCCCAGTCCGAAATGGAGGAGGTGCTCCACCGAAGAGAAAATACCCCGCGTGGGATAATTCTCGGCAAACTGACGCAAACCGTTTCCGTAATAAATGGTGGCGGAAGCGCCGACGGCAAAAGCATTGCCCGGAGCATTCCTGAATTCCACCTGTAGCCAATTGTTCTCCTGTTTCTTGTTGCTCAGGTTTTCATAAACAAAAGCCGGATCATCGAGGTTGTTGACCACCATGTCCAGATCGCCGTCCTGGTCAAAATCCGCCCATGCCGCCCCGCAGGACCACGCGGCCGGGATGGTCATCCATTGGCCGCTGACATCCTCAAACTGCCAGTTGCCCTGATTGCGGAAGCCGAAATTGCGCAACTTGAAGGTGGGGATGAAGTCGAGAAACTCCTGGAAGTTGGGATAGATATCGCGTAGTTTCTTGCCCGAACCGGCATGTTTGGTCTTCTCGGGGAGCGTGAAGTCAATGAAATCGCGATCGGTCACTTCCCGCCGGTATCCGTTGGTCACATGCAGGTCGCGCCATCCGTCATTGTCCATGTCGAACAACAGGCCGCTCCAGGACCAGTCGGTTTTGTACACGCCGGCGATACAGCCGATGTCCGAAAAGGTGCCGTTGCCGTTGTTGCGCTGCAGGACGTTGCGGATGACGGGTTCGAAATATCCGTTTTGGATCAGGGAGCTGTATTTGCTTTGGGTATTGGTAGCGAAAAAGGACTTCTGCCTTTCGTTGTGCACCGAAAGCATGTCTACCGCATACAGGTCCACCCGGCCGTCATTGTCGAAATCGGTCAGGTCCGTACCCATCGTGTGCTGGGTGGTATGGCGGAAATAGTCACCCAGCCGGTCGGTAAAGGTCCCGTCCCCATTGTTGATGTAGAGGTAGTCGGGCTGGATGAAGTCGTTACCTACATATATGTCGGGTCGGCCGTCCAGATTGAAATCCGTGACCGACACACTCAGTCCGTAACTCAGGTTCCACACGCCGGATTCCTTGGAGATATCCGTAAAACGGCCGCCGTCGTTGCGGTAAAACCGGTCGGTATCGAATTCCGCGCGGGGGAAAAGCATGGGCTTGTATTTGCCGTCGTCGCCGAGCCTTGCCTCGATTTTGTTGGTCCAGATGGCTTCGGTGGGATAGTTGATGATATAAACATCCAGATCCCCGTCGGCGTCAAAGTCGAAGAAATTGGCCCCCGTGCTGGCGCTCATGTCATCCAGTCCGTAGGCCTTCGATTCCTCCCGGAAGGTGAGATCGCCCTGATTGATGAAAAGTTTGTTGCGCCGGTCTTCGTTTTTCTCCACGCCGGCCCGGCAGATGTAGAAGTCGAGGAATCCGTCATTGTTGACATCCACGGCGGTCACGGCTGTTTCAAAGACTTCGGCGGAGGTCAGTCCCGACGTCTCCGTGATGTCGCGAAACTTCATGCCCCCCT
>JAGFIW010000002.1 GCA_024103195.1 Saprospiraceae bacterium
CGAATGACTACCCTCGTTCCTGTGATTTACTGCGGATGATCTATTGATTCGGCATGGTACAGACATGGATTCCAGGATGTTCGCCTCCGGTTTCGCCTTTATGGTCGGGCTAAGGTATGGGCCAAACGTCAATGTGCCGGGCAAACAACATGGCCAAATGCCGGGCATCCGGCACCGCCCTGTGCGCCGTACCTTCAAATTCAATGCCCTCCCGTCGAAGGGCCGCCTGCAACCCGAGGGATTTGGTGAGACGGAATTGCTGCCGGTACAAAGCTTTCAAATCGTAATAACATCCGTCCAGCCAAGAGGTATCCTGCCTGTGGAGCCGGCAATCCGACCTGAAGAATTGCTCATCTTCCTTTCCCCATGACACCAATACGTACTCCTCTCCGCTGGATGCCAACCATTCGGTCCATGCTTCCAACACTTTGGGAAACAAGGCGGCATTACGGATTTCATGGGGCTCTATCCCGGTCAATTGACGACAATACGGCGACAAATGCGGATGCAGGACAGGCCGGATCATCCTGTGAAACGAATCGGTAACCCGTCTTGATGGGTTCATCCGATAGGCGCCGATTTCGATGATCTCCTGCACAACACCTGGTGTACCCTCGGGCCAGCAAGTCGCTTCCAGGTCAAAGAGAATGAATTCCATTCACGTTAAACCTCCTGAACCACTCGAAGTTTTTCCCATTTGACGGAATCGCGCAAAGGATAGCCATCCAACCTGTTGTGGTAAAAGTAGAGCAATTTGAAACTGCCACTTTTCACAAACCCTTTCCGGTCCCGGTACAAGGGACGTTCTGCATGGTAACAACCCATTTGGGTCACTCCATCCTCGAACACGGCGGAAAAAGGTTGGTCAAAAATGGCAGACAGCCTCAATTTGTCCTCTCTGGCCAGTTGCTTAAGGGCCCGGAGTAACTCCTCCCCGGCTTGCCGCAAGCTGTCCTCCGGGAAGATGTAATCTTCAGGAGGTTGTTTGACCAGTCCATACAAATCCATGTGGGGATGATCGTTGCGTAAGATTTCAAAAGCCAGGAAGGCAGCGAAATGGCTGCTGAGCACGACATAATCCCTTTGGTAGCCGACTACGATGCGCTCGGCCAACAGCTTGCTGTATTGTGACTCCCGTTGCGCATCCGCCGATATGGATTCTCCCAGACGAAAGAAATCCCGCAACTCGATCTCTCGGTTGTGCTGGTCATAACTTTTACCTTCCGCACATACCGGATTGCCCAGCACATCCATAGGAGATGAAAAGGAAAAGGTGATCTCTGACCCGTTCTTGATCAATCGCCACAGGAACCGGAGTTGTTTGCGAAGACTGGCCATATCCTCCCGGGATGACATGATGTACCGCTCCTGCCCTTCCTCTTTCAGGTGTTGATCGATCAATGTGCCGGCTTCCAGGACGAAATGGGAAGAAACATTCAGGGGTACCACAAACACTTTTTTGTCACTTCCCTTCTCAAAAAGCGCCCTCTGCGCTTCAACAGCCGTGCCGAGAAGTCCGATTTTCAACTTGGATTCAATGCGTCCGCTTCGGGATCGCGTGCCACCAGGAAAAAACAAGCTGTTTACCCCTCGCTCAATGGTCAGCCGGCTGTAATTCTTCAACGTTTCCAGGTAAACCAGGTTTTTCTTCCTGCGATCTACCCGGTAGGCCCCCAGCCGGTTCATGAAATAGGCAATGTACCCTGTATTGTATAGATTGAGCCCGGCCCCATAGGAGAAACTGGGGAGTCCGAGAACTGTGTCCAGCGCATATCCGATCAGAATGGAGTCAAGGTTGGAGCTGTGGGTAGGAACTATGATGACAGTGCCTTTGTCCATCAAGGACCGGATTGTACCAGTAGGTCCGGTAGTCTGAAGTTTTTCGAACAATTTGTCCTTCCGTCCCCAAATCCTCTGTTCAGACAAGGGATTCAATAATAAGGAGAAGAACAAGGTGAGAAATCGTCTTGCAAACAGAAAAGTGGAAACCTGGAAAGTGCCCGTTATCTCCTGGGCATATCTTCGGATGACTTCCTGCAATAGTTCATATTCAACCTCCCTGCTTGCTTGATCCTCCTCCCCTACTCCCAGCCGTTTTCTGACCTTGGTCCAAAAGGCGCGCTCATCGGGAGGATCAACCCTCCAGGGCATTTCTCTCAACCTGGTTCGCTCCAAAAACAGCGTCTTCTCCAAAATCGCCCGGATAGGACGTGTGCCGTTGGCCGTCAATGAAATGAAAACGGCCGTCCTCAATTGCCGGATGAAATAGTCCCGTTCCTGACTCAGTAGGTATACCGGCCATTTCCGAACATCCGGTTGCAAAGGATCCAAAGATGATTTTGCACGTTTCATTCCTTGATATTCAAGAGAATACTTTCTCTCATGTAATGCAATACTTCGTCTCTGCCAAGCCCCGTTTCGGAGGATGTGACAAAGGATGTCGGCAAAGTTTCCCAGTTCTGTCCGATCACTTCCGCATAAAGCGCCAATTGGCTGTCTAAAAAGGCAGGCTTGAGTTTGTCGGATTTGGTGTAAAGAAGGGCAACCGGAATTCCGTTTTCGCCCAGCCAATTCAACATGGACATATCGGACTCCTGGGGAGTCACCCGGAGGTCCAGCAACAGGAAGACCAGGTACAAAGCTTCCCGTTCCAGTAAATATGCATCCACCATTTGTTTCATCCTGACCCTTTCTTTCTGACTGAGACGGGCATATCCATACCCAGGCAAGTCGACAATGATGAATTCTCCCGGCAATGCGTAAAGATTCATCATCCGGGTTTTGCCGGGTGTACTTGAAGTATGCGCCAGGTTTTTCCGGCGAGTGAGCGTATTGATCCAACTGGATTTTCCCACATTGGAACGTCCGATGAAAGCAAATTCCGGCAGCCCTGGCGCAGGCAATTGATCCAGATGCGGGTAACTGCCAAGAAACTGTACCTCCATGACCGTCGATCTTTTGAGAACGGGAAAGCCCGGGTACGGGACAGGCCGTAAAACGGTGTGGGCAAAGCTAACCCGATTCAGCCAATTGACATTGGTGTTAAATTTACCTTATTCTTCTCAATTCTCTGAAGCCACGGAGATGGATGGAGCGTTTCCTTATTGTAATTTTGCGCCATGAGAATCCTGTTCCTCCTCGTATTTCTGTTGGTTGGCCATTGGGGCTGGGCCCAGTTGGGCATTAAAGGTGGGTTTTACAACGTCCAGGTCAATCCGGACCCCGTCACCGTGGAAGACCCCAACCAAAATCGCCAATTTGAACTCTCCCTCAAAGATGCCCGCTATGGCTTCCACATAGGTGCATTTTACAAGATCCGGATGAATAAATTCTTCATCCAACCGGAATTGGTGCTGAATTCCAACTCCAGTACCTACACCCTCAAGGATGCCTTTGACATTGAAACCCAACTCGAGGAAAACTATCAATATCTGGACGTCCCTGTTATGCTGGGTTTTGATCTTGGCGTCGTCAATTTCTTCGGAGGTCCGGTCGGCCATGTCTTTGTAGGCAGTACCTCCGAACTGAATGAATTGGAGGGATTTCGTCAAAAATGGAACGATCTGACCTGGGGATGGCAGGCAGGTATCGGTTTTGACATCTGGCGCCTTAATCTTGATCTCAGGTATGAAGGCAACTTCTACCGATATGGAGAGCACATGGAATTCTTCGGGTCAAAGGTCCATTTTGAGGATAGCCCGCATCGTATCATCACATCGGTGGCTTTCCTGTTCGGATCCTGATCTCCTCCCCGGAGTATGGATGGAGTCGACCTATCCTCGCGACCTCAGGCCACCCTTCTGAGAGGCACAATTCCTCGAATTCCCTGGCATGTGTGGAGGCCACACAGACCAGCAGTCCTCCACTGGTTTGCGGATCACACATCAGGGCTTCCAGACGTGGATCCAACGTCGAACAATGGGACTGGTAACTCCGCCAGTTTCTACCGGCGGCTGCCGGAACGCATTGCATGGAAATATAGTAATCCAACCGATCTCCACCCAATACCGGCAGAGTTTTCGGCCAGATCTCGGCACAAAGTCCGCTGCCGTCACACACCTCCCATAAATGGCCCAACAGACCGAATCCTGTCACATCAGTCATGGCATGCACATAGGCAAAGGCACCCAAACGGGCCCCCAGACTATTGGGACGGATCATCGTATCACGGGCAAGAAACCGGTCCTCAGGCTTCAGGCGATCCAGTTTCTCGGCCGTAGTGAGGATTCCCGTCCCCAGGGGCTTGGTCAGATAAAGGCAGTCTCCGGCCCTGGCTGTGTTGTTCCTTTTGATATGGGAAAGGGGAACCCGACCAGTTACAGCCAAACCGAAGAAGGGCTCCACGGCATCAATGCTGTGACCTCCGGCCAAAGGGATTTCTGCTTCCCGGCATATATGTTGAGCGCCGCGCAACACTTCAGCGGCCATATCCATGGACAGTTGCTGGACTGGCCAGCCCAGGAGTGCCACGGCTAAAAGCGGTTGACCGCCCATGGCATAAACATCGCTCAATGCATTTGCCGATGCGATGCGGCCGAAATCATAAGGATCATTCACTATGGGCATGAAAAAATCGGTCGTGCTGATCAGGGCGGTGCCATCCCCCAGGTCGTACACAGCCGCATCATCGTTGGCTTCCCTGCCCACCAATAACTCAGGGGGCAAGTGCCCGGCCGGCAGTCCGGCAAGCATCTGCTTCAATACGTCCGGGGCGATCTTGCATCCGCATCCGGCTCCATGGCTGTATAAGGTCAATCGGTGGATATCCATGGTAAATTCATAGGGTCCGGTCCTCCATGTCCAGCAGTTTGGCCGCGAACCTTTCAGGATTCTGGCCATCCCAGGACAATGAGGTCACAGATCCGGTGGCATGGGTTTTCTGATGATGAAGGTATAACCGGTCGTAATAATCCAGCGCTAATCGGGCCGCTTCGTCCAAATGGCCATCCGTCAGGAATGCCAAAGCCTGTCGGGCATGCTGCGGTCCCATTTTGCGTTCGATCTTTCTGAAACCGTCAGCCAATACAGGTAATGGCAAGGATTGGTAATCACCGACAATGGCCTCCAACCGGGCGGTAAAAGGAACTTCGAGGATAAGGCGCGGGGACTGGCGCATTCGATCCCATATCCCCGAAGGCAACTGTATCCGTCCGATAAAACGGCTTTCGTCCTCCATCCAGATGACACGGGATGGGTCCATCGCCAGCAGGCTATCGGCCAATTGGTTTTCAAAATCCGCCAGTGCAGGTTGATCGTTTTGGGGAATGGCGCCAAAAGCACTTCCTTTGTGATGTGCAAGCCCTTCGAGATCAATGACTTGCCCCCCAGACCGTTGGATGGCATGCAAAAGTTTGGTCTTGCCACTTCCCGTCATGCCCCCCAGAAGAATAAATCGGGAAACAGGATGTGCCAACACGTCCAGCCAATACTGCCGCACACACTTGTAACCTCCTCTCAACAAGAAAACCCTGAAACCGGCATTCTCCATCAACCAGGCCATGCTGGCACTCCGCTTACCCCCCCGGGCACAATAGATCCCTATTTGCCGGTCCTTGTGCATATCCAAGGCAGACTGGATGAATCCTGCCATCTTGGGACCTGCGATCTCCATACCGCGAATGAAGGCCGCATCCTGGGATACCTGCTTGTACAATGTGCCGACCTGGGCGCGTTCCATGTCGTCAAATAAAGGCAGGTTGTGAGCGCCTGGAATTCGGGCTTGTCGAAATTCTCCCGGAGACCTTACATCCAGGACGGGAATGCCGCATTTCCTCAAGGCCAGGAATTGGGCAGGATCCAGGATTTCAGGCATGCCTCAAAGGTACGAAAGCCCTGAGGCCCCAAACATTTTGGGGGTAACCCGCATTTTTACGCCATGGATCTACAACAGTCACCCGGAAGCATGCATCGTTTCCCGCTGCACAGTATGCCTTTTCTGGGGCCCATTGAACGGGAAATGCTCAACCGGACGTCTCGCGTAGTCCCTTTTCTGACGCCTGAGCTCTCAGCGGAAAATTTGCTTATACAGGCCGGCCAGGTAAAGGAATCTTATTCATCAAGAGAAATTCTGCTCCGCATTCTACGCGAACAATACGCGGATACCGTGTTGACAACCAGGCAAAAACAAAATCTGGATTCGCTCGCCCGGGAAAGCGGATTTTGTGTGGTCACGGCTCACCAACCCCTGCTTTTTGGAGGCAAAGGGTACTTCCTGTACAAGGCCCTGACGGCCATTCGGTTGGCCGAATGGGCTTCGGCTTCCCTGCCCCACTCTACGTTCGTTCCCGTTTTTGTTCTCGGAAGTGAAGACCACGATCTCGAAGAGGTGCGCCATTTTTCCGTATTCAACGATATAATCTCCTGGGATCCCGGGGAAACGGGCCCTATCGGAAAAATGTCCTGTTCGGGGATCCCAGATCTGGTCAGCCAATTGTCGGCCACCCTTCAGGGACTGCCACACGCTGAAGAAATGATCGGGATCCTGTCAAAACCGCTATCCCCCGGCAAAACCTTTTCCGGCATGACCCGCGCCATCCTGCAGGAATTGCTCGGAGAGCAGGGACTCCTGGTGGTTGATCTGGACCATCCCGAAGCCAAAGCGGCATTTGTACCGGTAATGGAGGATGAACTCATCCACCATCGCGTACGTGAATGTGTGGACCCTGTCCTGGAGGCCATGGAGACAGCAGGAATCCGACACCAGGCTACGGGGCGGGAAATCAACCTGTTTTATGTGGACCGGCATGGCCGCAACCGGATCGAGGTGGCCGATAATGGAGGTTTCCAAATCGTCGATACGGAATTGGCTTTCTCTCAGACCCAAATGATGAAGCTCCTTCACGATCATCCGGAGAGATTCAGTCCCAATGTTTTGCTGCGGCCAGTCTATCAGCAAATGCTGTTGCCTGGCCTGATTTTCACAGGTGGACCCGGAGAATTGGCTTATTGGATGGAACTGACGGGTATCTTCCGGCATTGGGCCTTGCCCATGCCTTTCCTGTACCGCAGGGATTCTGTCCTGATGATCGATCATCACACCGCCCGGAAGATGGAAAAATTTGGTTGGCCTTTGGAAGAATGGTTTTCCTCACCGGATGAGTTGGTAGCCCGTTATGTGCGGGAAGGCCATGCCTTCGAGCAAGGCCTTGAAAAACAGAAAACGGAGGTACAGCATATGATGAAGGAAGTTCGTGAGGACTGTGCCCGCATTGATCCAACCCTTGTCCGAAGCCAGGAAGCGGCAGAAACCGCGATGTTGAAACAACTTGATGTCCTGGAGGCAAAAATGGTTCGCGGACTCAAGCATCTGCACGAACAGGAAATTCAGCAAATCAGGAATATTTGCCAAAAGATTATGCCGGAAGGCAACCTTCAGGAGCGACAGGAAACATTCCTACCGTGGATGGCGCGGTATGGAAGGACATGGATAAACGATGTGTTGCAAACGTTAGAGCCGTTACAACCTTCGCTTGTTGTCAAAATTTTTCAGGAAGAACACCACTAAGCTAAAAAGCAGCCCGGAGATCAGGCGGCTGCGTTACCAAACAACAAAAGCAGGTCGGAAAGCCTCTCTTTCAGGTCCTTGCGATGAACGACCACGTCGATAAAGCCGTGTTCAAGCAGGAACTCCGAAGTTTGGAATCCGGCGGGCAAATCCTGTTTGATGGTTTCACGAATGACCCGGGGACCGGCAAAACCGATTAAGGCACCGGGTTCCGCCAAATTGATGTCACCCAACATGGCAAAGGAAGCAGTCACTCCTCCTGTTGTTGGGTCTGTCATCAGCGAGATGTAAGGAATTCGCGCATCGGCAAGTTGCTTCAGTTTGGCCGATGTCTTGGCCATCTGCATCAGGGAAAAAGCCGATTCCATCATCCGGGCCCCACCCGACTTTGCAATGATCAATAATGGCGTTTGCTTCTCAATACAGCGGTCCACTGCCCGGGCAATCTTTTCACCCACAACAGAACCCATACTACCGCCAATAAACCGGAAATCCATCGCGGCAATGATCAATGGACGCCGGTTAACCTTGCCTTCAGCCACGGCAATGGATTCATGCAGGCCCGTTTTTTCCACCGCTTCCCGCAAACGGTCCGTGTAGGGTTTGATATCCACAAACTCCAGCGTATCCACGGCAATCAGATTGGACCACAACTCCTCATACCGACCGTCAAACAATAGATCGAAGTAATCATGGGAACCAATCCGGGTGTGATAACCGCATTTCGGGCAAATGAAGAAGTTCTCTTTCAACTCCTTCATCGTGCTGGCCTCTTTGCAGGCATCACATTTGTACCAAATGCCGTCCGGCGCTTCCTTCTTGTGCTTGGTTGCCGTGGTTATGCCCTCCTTGAGCCGCTTGAACCAACCCATATTCGGAAGAATGATGTTGTTGAGGCACAAATGTAAAGATTCCCCGACGTAAAGGATCGGTTGGCATGGATCGCCCTTTGAAAAGGAGGAAGTGAAAGGTATTCTTTTACAACGTTTAATTAAAGCAATAGTCTATTTGAAAGAATTAAATGCTTTGATATACAATTATATGAATACTAGGTAAAATTAACGCCTGCCGATTTCCCAGGTATGATCAGGTTTGTCGGAATGCCGGTTGGTCCTCCTATCTTTGGCCCGGATGACCATTGCGGACCACAACCGATTTATGCGAAGGGCTTTGGACCTGGCCCGTCTGGGTGAAGGTCGTATTTCACCCAACCCGATGGTTGGAGCTGTCCTCGTTGCCCAAGGCCGCATTATCGGAGAGGGTTATCATCACCGGTACGGGGAATCCCATGCCGAAGTACGAGCTATAGAGTCCGTCAAAGAGGAAGATCGGATTTTATTGACAGACAGCACCTTATATGTAACTCTGGAGCCTTGTTGTGTTTACGGCCGTACTCCACCCTGTACCGATCTCATCCTGAAAAGCGGTATTCCCCGGGTCGTGGTATCCGTCCAGGATCATAGCCCGGGTATTCAGGGCCGCGGTATCCGTTTGCTGGAAAAGCAGGGGGTTCATGTCCAGACAGGCATTATGGCCCTTGAAGGGAGCTGGTTGGCCATGCCCCGAAATGTGTTTGTGACCGAGAACAGGCCATTTGTATGGCTCAAATATGCCATGAGCAAGGATGGCATGATCGGGCAGGCAACCCATCAGGTCAATCTCAGTAACCCCGTATCCTGGCGGCTGGTACACCGTTTGCGGCAAAAAGCCGATGCCATCATGGTAGGGACCGATACCGTACTGGTGGACAATCCCAGGTTGACCAACCGCTTGTTTTGGGGACGAGAACCGGTGAGGATCATCCCGGATCTCAACGCCCGGCTTCCCGTGGATGCCCGCATTTTTCATCTCCGGGGAGAGACATGGATATTTCGCAGCCAATCCGCGCAGGAAGAGGCAGACCTTCCCGCCAACGTACGCGTCTTGCAGATTGATGCCGACCGTCCTACCATACCCCAAATGCTGTCGGTCTTGGCAGGAGAAGGGATTGCCGGACTTATGGTGGAAGGGGGCGGTCGTCTGCTTCGCTCTTTTCTGGCCGCCGGACTTTGGGATGAAGCCATCGTCAGCTCTTGTCCCTCCTTTCTCGGAGAAGGTATTCCCAATCCCGGATTGCTGACATTACCCGAAGACAGCTGGCAGATTGGCGAAGATCAACTATATTGGTTCCGCCATCCGCGTTATCATGTGGATATTCGTTAATCTTTTATTAAAAGCCCGTCCTTCAAGGGATTACTTTTCCCTTGAACAGTTTAAACCCTGTTACTTTGCAGGTATGATTCGCACAGGTTTGCACCTTTTTCTCTTCACAGCGCTGGTGTTTACAGCCTCCACGACCATGTATGGTCAGGAAAAAGTGCATTGGCTTACCTTCCAGGAAGCCGTCCAAAAAGCCCCTTCTGCCCGCAAAAAGATCATGGTGGATGTCTATACATCCTGGTGCGGCTGGTGCAAGGTCATGGACCAGAGGACTTTCTCTGATCCCGAGGTGGCTCAGTACATCAACACCCATTACCTGCCGGTCAAGTTTAATGCTGAGACCGACATGGATATTTTGTTTCGTGGCAAGACATATACCCTTGTCCGTCAGGGAAAAAGGAGCTACCACGAGCTGGCCTCCGAATTGATGAGGGGCCGTCTCAGTTTCCCGACCATCGTTTTCATGGACGAACAAATGAACCTGATCCAACCCATACCTGGATTTCAGGATGCCGAACAATACATGATGGTCCTTCGGTATTTCGGCGAGAACTACCACCAAAGGATGCCCTGGGATCGTTATGTCCAACATTACCAGGGAGACGGTTTGCAGGTTCCTACCTCGCAACAAGGACGGCGGTAGGATTTTCCCTCCCCTCCCGGTCCGGATGTTAATTCATGCTCGTTTCCGGCACCTGTCTTTCAACGCCTTGTCGTCAGTTTCCTTCGGGAGGATCCGCCTAAGCCCAACACACCAAGTATGCCGCGCGTCAATTCCCGAGCAATCGTGTTGCCGATACTCCGTGTAGTCGGATGTCGGACGAGTTCCTCCAGAAAACCGCGTTCCGGCCGCCCCGCTTTCTTTTCCTGTTCACGGATGACATTCCGGTGTTCATCGGATCCCGCCAGCTGCATTTTGCGATCCAGTATTTCACGGGCGCTTTCGCGATCAGTTCGCTGGTTGTATCGGGATACCAGGGGTGATCGCCCGATAATCGCCTCCAATTCAGCATCCGAAAGAATGTCCATTCGGGATTGGGGAGCCCGAATCATGACATGGGTCAATGGCGTAGGTATCCCTTTTTCATTGAGCGCCGAGACAAAGGCCTCACCTATGCCCATCCTGGTCATCAGATCATGCGTTATGTAAAATGGCGAGTCCGGGTAGTTTTCGGAGGCCAGACGGATAGCCTTGCGATCCTTGGCCGTGAACGCCCTCAATGCATGCTGTACTTTCAATCCCAGCTGGGCAAGTACGGTTTCAGGAATGTCAGAAGGATCCTGGGTACAGAAAATGAGTCCTACCCCTTTGGAACGTATAAGCCTGACGATGACCTCTATTTGGTCCAACAAGACCTTGGATGATTCCTTGAAAATCAGATGAGCCTCATCGATAAAAAGGACCAGGCGAGGTTTGTCCAGATCGCCTTGTTCGGGGAAAGTGGAATAGATCTCAGCGAGCAACTGCAGCATGAAAGTGCTGAACAGTTTGGGTCTGTCCTGAATGTCCACCAGGCGCAGGATGGAGATGATGCCACGACCTTCCTGGTCAACCCGGCACAGATCTTCAACTTCAAAAGAAGGTTCTCCGAAAAAGAGGTCTGCCCCCTGTTGTTCCAGTTCAACCATCTTTCTGAGGATGGCCCCTACCGTCGTTGAAGCCACAGAGCCGTATTCCGCCTGGAGATCGGCTTTCCCTTCCTGCATGAGGAATTGGAGCACCTTTCGAACATCACCCAGGTCCACCAAAGGCAGTTGGTGGTCATCACAATATTTGAAAACCAGGGCCATGACACCGGACTGGGTGTCATTCAAACCCAGAATCTTCGAAAAAAGGACGGGGCCAAATTCCGTTACGGTAGCGCGTAGCCGGACACCTTTTTCCTGGGACAAGGATAAAAACTCTACCGGGAAGGATGCAGGCCGAAACGGTATTCCGATTTCCTGGTGGCGTTCGGTGATCCGGGTACCCCCCTCCGAAAGGGCTGCAAGACCACTGAGATCGCCTTTGATATCCATCAGCAAAACTGGGATCCCTTTCGTGCTGAGTTGTTCGGCAATCACCTGCAGGGTTTTAGTCTTGCCGGTTCCTGTCGCACCGGCGATCAGTCCATGCCGGTTGAGCGTAGCCAACGGAAGGCTAACGGAAAGCTGTTCAACCACCCTGCCATCCAACATGGCACCTCCCAATATCATGGATGCCCCTTTGTGATGATACCCTTCCCGGATCATGGTTGAAAAAGCATCTTTGTTGTTCATGCTCACCGGATTCATTGTTGTGAGGCTCCCGGATGGAGAAGGTCGTGGAGGTGATGCATCCAATAAAATAAAAAACCGAGCATGGAGACCATCGCGACGACCCAAATGATCATTCGCCAGAAACCGGCACCGCCCGATCGCTGGTAATTCCTGCGAAATCTGGCCATGGTGGCAAAATTAGGACTATTGTCCTGATGGCCTACCTTTAGGTTTCAGCCATGCAGGCTGTACAAAACATGAATGCCTTCTTGATCTTGCTACCTATCGGGATTTTGGCCTTTCCTCAGATGGTGAAGGCCCAAATGTCTGCCGGTAGTGTCCCGGATGCTGCCATGGTGGCATCAGGTGGTATCCAGGACCCTTTTGCAAAGTATTACCAACCGGCCGGAAATCCCGCTGCCTTGTCAGGCGCTCCTGTGGCAGGGGTCGCCGTTTTCACCCACCATCCATTCGGTCTGAGTGCCCTTTCTACCACAATGATCAGCGGTTGGCATGGCATGGGGGGCGGTGGACTTGGTGCTGCCGTTGGCTATTCCGGGTTTGGCGGGATGCGACAAGTGGCTTTGTTCCTTGGATTTGGCCACCGGTTGTGGAACAGGATTGATGCAGGAATCCAGTTGGAAGGTCAAGAGGTCCATTTTGAGGACTACGGACGGGTACGGATGCTTGGCCTTCAGGGTGGCCTTCGGTTCACCCTGCTGGAAGGAGTGGCGGTAGCCTCTGCTTTGCGATATCCGGTTTTGAAGGGCACCCATTCGGTTCACACCATACCTGCCTCTTTGAGTACCTCCCTGGCATGGCGGGTTTCGCCGGGTTTGCAGATTGCCGCCGAATGGTACCAGGAGCGTTCGTGGAAGCCGGATGTACGGGCAGGGATTACCTATTTCCCTGTCCGCTCCGTTGCGATCAGGTTGGGGTACCAATCCCTTTCAGGTTCCTTTCTGGCGGGGGCAGGTTATCTGTTTCGCGAAAACTGGCAGGTGGATCTGGCAGGAGGATACCACCCTTTTCTTGGTTTCTCCCCCACCGCCGGGCTCCGGTATCAGATCCCCCGTTAAGGACCATGAAGACCATTTGGATTACAGCAACGACCCCACAAGAGCTGGGTCCTTTGGAAAAGCAACTTGGCCAATCGTTTCCTGCCCATCAGGAAGGTGGATGGTGGCATAAACATTGGCACATCATCCCTGTTATGACGGGGCCCGGTATCCCGATGGTATTATTGAATCTGGCCCAAATGGAAGCCCGATGTCCCCCCGACCGGGTATTGGCCATAGGGATTGCAGGCGCCATGGTTCCGCAAAGGCATATCGGGGAGGTGGTTGAAGTGGTACGGGATGTTTATGCCGATATAGGAGCGGAAGATAGCGATGGGAGGTTTCTGTCCATGGGAGATTTGGGATTGTGGCATCCAGATGTCTATCCTTTCCGGCAGGGATGGCTGGAAAATCCGATTCCTGCCTCTATTCCAGGGGTCTTAGGGGTGACGGGCATTTCCGTCAATACCATTCCCGGTACCCACCTGAATATTCAGCGCATGCAGGATCGCTATGATTTTGAAGTGGAGACCATGGAGAATGCGGCCTTCTTTCATTTTTGCCTGGCCAGGAAAATCCCGATTGTTTCTCTCCGTGGTGTTTCCAATGCCATTGAACCGCGCAGCCGTGAACGGTGGAATATTCCAGCTGCCGTGGATGCGGTTAGCCAGGTAGCTTTCAGCTGGCTGTCAGATTGGGTGGAAGGACGCGAAGATGGGGAATGAGACAGGGCTTTTCCCGATGGTGATTACCTTTGCAACTTTTCCTGGCAACAGCTTGTTACCCCTAAAATTCTATTGAAATGGCATTTGAATTCACTGATGTCAACTTCCAGGAGAAAGCCCTGGATGGTGGTGTTTCCGTGGTTGATTTCTGGGCTGAATGGTGTGGCCCATGTCGTATGATTGCCCCTATCATCGAAGAGCTGGCCCATGATTATGATGGGAAAGTGACGGTGGGCAAACTCAATGTGGACCACAATCCCGAGGTATCCATGAAATACGGGATCCGGAGTATCCCTACGATCCTGATCTTCAAAGATGGCCAACAAGTGGAAAAAATTGTCGGTGTGACGACCAAACAAAATCTGTCGTCCAAGATTGAAGGCCACTTGAGCTGATTCCCGGCAAAATGAAGTCGAAAAACCCGGGCCTCCCCCCGGGTTTTTTTGTTTCCACAGGCAGGCCTTCCAATCTTTCTTCTGAGGTTTCCGTTACAGTTGAATAACCCGGTTGGTCATGTCATTACTCGAACACCAGGATGCCCAGGAGCAACTCCATCTCGAATTGCTTGCCCGGCAAGTGGTGGAAGGCTTCATCATTGGTCTTCACAAAAGTCCGTTCCACGGCTTCTCCGTAGAATTTGCCGAACACCGCATCTACAATCCCGGCGAGAGTACCCGCAATATTGACTGGAGGGTATTTGCAAGAACCGACCGTCTGTATACCAAACGTTTTGAAGAGGAGACCAATTTGCGATGCCAGTTGATTGTGGACACCTCTTCCTCCATGTTCTTCCCTTTCCAGAAGCAACCCGACCTCATGAAGCCGGGCAACAAGTTCTTGTTTTCTGCCCTCGCGGCCAGCGCTCTGATGGTGTTGCTCCGCAAGCAAAGAGATGCCTTCGGACTGACCCTATTTGACCAGGAGATCCGCATCCACTCCGCCATAAAGTCCAGTACGGCCCATTACAAGCTGCTCCTGGCCCATCTGGAACAAGCCTACCGGGAAAATGCCCTTTCCAGGAGCACGCGCGCCGCAGATACCCTACATCAACTTGCCGAAAAAATCCACCGCAGGTCCCTGATCATTCTGTTCAGTGATATGTTCGAGGAACGTGACCAGGAAGAGGACCTGTTCCAGGCGCTTCGACATCTCAAGCACAACAAGCATGAAGTCATCCTCTTCCACACCGTGGACAAGGCACGGGAACTGACCTTCGACTATCCCGACAGACCATACCAGTTTATCGACATGGAATCCGGTGAGTCCGTAAAAGTCCAGGCAGGACTTGTCCGGGAGGCTTATGTCAGGCAAATGGGTGAGTATGTCCGTCACTTGCGTGAGAGGTGTCTCCAATACCACATCGACTTTATTGAAGCGGATATTGCCGGCGGGTATCGTCAAATCCTTCTACCCTATCTGGTCAAACGAACCAGAATGTCTGCCTGAACCGAATCCTCGTACATGGGGTGAATCTCGGTCAGACGCTTCCTGCAGCCTCTCCATCGTCTTCCTTCCGGCTCGGAGGCACCATCCTCCCGAGGGCAGGTACCCTTGAATGCTTACCTTTGCGAGGCAAAATACATGACCTATGTCCAATGCTGTATATCGTGTCCCGGCTCCCGTGAATGAGCCGGTTTTCTCCTATTCCCCCGGATCGCCGGAAAGGGAGCAAGTGATGTCCGCTTTGAATGCGTTGAGATCCATCGAAAAAGACATTCCGATGTACATAGGCGGTGTGGAAATCCGCACCGGGGACCGCAAGCGCATCCATCCACCGCACGAACGGGCACACACCCTGGGGTACTATCACAAAGGCGATGCTTCCCATGTCAGGGATGCCATTCAGGCTGCCATGACCGCCAAGCCCTCCTGGGAGCAAATGCCCTGGCAGGAACGCGCTGCCATATTTCTCAAAGCCGCTGACCTACTTTCCGGTCCCTGGCGATCGAGAATGAATGCAGCCACCATGCTCTGTCAGTCCAAAAACATCTTTCAGTCAGAGATAGACGCAGTAGCAGAACTGGCTGATTTCTTTCGTTTTAACGCTCATTACCTCACTGAAATATACGCTCAGCAACCCTATAGTCCCGCCACAACGTGGAACCGGATGGAATACAGGGCTTTGGAGGGATTCGTCTTTGCATTGACACCCTTCAATTTTACCTCGATTGCCGGTAATTTGCCATCGGCACCGGCATTGATGGGCAATACGGTAGTATGGAAACCCGCTGAAAGCCAGATCTATTCCGCGGCAGTTATCATGGAGATACTTCAGGAAGCCGGTTTGCCGGATGGCGTCATCAATCTTATTTACGTTTCGGGACCGGTGGCCGGAGACGTCATATTCCGACACCGGGATTTTGCGGGTCTGCATTTCACGGGCAGTACGGGCGTTTTCCAACATATGTGGGAGACCATTGGCGCCAACATCCGGCAATACAGGTCGTATCCCAGGATTGTGGGAGAAACGGGCGGTAAAGATTTCGTTATTGCTCATCACAGTGCGGACCCGGTAGCCGTGGCGGTGGCATTGGCCCGCGGGGCTTTCGAATTTCAGGGGCAAAAATGTTCGGCGGCTTCCAGGGCCTACATTTCCGCACGCATCTGGCCGGAAGTGAAAGCCCGGCTATTGGAGGATGTGAAAAGCTTCCGAATGGGTTCCCCCGAGGACTTTTCCCATTTCATCAACGCGGTCATTGACGAAAAGGCTTTTGACAAAATCAAAGCTTACATCGACCATGCCCGGCAAGCCGAAGGCGTCGAAATCCTGGCAGGAGGCGAAACCGACAAAACCACGGGTTTCTTTATTGCCCCTACCATTATTCAAGTACAGGATCCCGGTTATGTGACCATGTGCGAGGAAATTTTCGGGCCTGTGCTCACGATCTACGTCTATGACGATGAAGATTTTGATAGTACCCTGGAAATCCTGGATCAAACCTCACCCTATGCCTTGACCGGGGCCGTTTTTGCCAGAGACCGCAGTGTCATCCTCCATACCATGGAAAGGCTGCGCCACAGTGCCGGCAATTTTTACATTAATGACAAACCCACCGGTGCTGTCGTTGGACAGCAACCGTTCGGCGGTGCCAGAGGGAGCGGTACCAATGACAAAGCAGGATCGGTGCTGAACCTCCTGCGTTGGGTCAGCCCTAGGGCCATCAAGGAAAATTTTGTATCGCCCAAAGACTACCGCTACCCATTTATGGGATAGGCAAGTCGCTTTCCGGGCCCGACAGGGCGAAGGATATTGTAGGGTATCAGGAGATCCGACGTCTCCGCATCTCCCTATCAATCAGTTCCAACTCACGGGACATCTCTCCGGTGACTGCCGAGTTTTCCTCGGCCCTGCGGATGAGATAGGGAATCACTTCCTCCACTTTCCCATAGGGGACATATTTGGCGACATTATAACCGGCGGCGGCCAGATTGAAGGTGAGGTTGTCGCTCATACCGTACAACTGGGAGAAATTGAGATGGGGGTGACGGCGGTCGGCCCCCTTCTCGTCAATCCATTTGGCCATCAGCAAGCAACTCTCGGCATTATGCGAGGCATTGCAGGAACCAATCATTTCATAATGGTCCACGAGGAATCTAAGGGCGCTGTTGTAAGACTTGTCTGTGGACGGCTTGTCGGGGTGTATCGGTGAGGCATACCCCATTTCATGGGCCCTTTCTCTTTCCTTGTCCATATAGGCTCCCCTGACGATCTTGGCACCCAGCATCCATCCCTCGCTGGCCGCCAACTCCGCGTGCTTCTGGATGAGTGCCAGTCGATCCAGTCGGTACATTTGATAGGTGTTGTACACCACCACCCTGTCCTTATTGAATCGCCGCATCATGGAAAGGACCATGTCGTCAATGGGCTGTTGGATCCAACTTTCCTCTGCGTCAAAGAATACGGCCACTCTTTTCTCGAATGCCGCATATGAGATGGCTTCTACCCTCTTGACAACAGCTTTGTAGGCGGCTTCTTCTTCAGTGGTCAGAGAATCACCATGGTGGACCTTTTCCAGCAGGGCATGGCTGGCGAGACCCGTTATTTTGGTACTGACGACCGGAATATGCGGATTGGTGGAGGCAAATTCGATGGCCCGGAGATTTTCGCGCAATGTTCTGTTGAAATCTTCTTCAGTTTCGCGCGCTTCCACCCCATAATCAAGGATTGTCAGTGTCTGGTAACGCGCTAATTTGTCAATGGTTGGCTGACACTGCAGCAAGGACTTCCCACCGACAAAATGGCTGAAAATGGTCTTCTCGGTCAGCCAACGGGCCATGGGAAAATTGTGACGCACGGCCCATAAGCCTAATGGCCCAGCAAAGTCAACCAACCAACTTTTGTTCATGAGCCGGAACAAACGGGCGGTTTGCCGGAGCTCCCGGTCAGAGAGGTATGAAAAGGCAATCGAGGTGTCCTGGAAATCTGGCAACCCCATGCCAGTGGAAGAGTCCAGGGTATCAGGGGAGGTCATAGGAGGATGCATGCCAGATATTCCAGGATAATTCGGCTTGAAGGTACAACATTTCAAGGCCATTCAAAGTGCGTGCACCCCGACGGTCGGCCTCGGCCAGAAAGGGTGTTTGAGCGGGCTGATAAATCAAATCAATGACGAGTTGACGGTAAGATAACGCCGCATAGGGAATGCGGGGTTTTTGTCCTTCCAGGGGTGACATACCCAATGGGGTCGTCTGAACGACCAGGTCCGCTGACGCCAATTGATCCTCTTCCAGCTCTTGATAGGCCACAACCCCTGATCGTCCTTTTCGGCTGACCTGAAGGGTGGATACGCCACATCCTTTCAAAGCGTGAACCACTGCTTTGGCGGCACCCCCGGTGCCCAGGACAACGGCTTTCATGCCAGGTTGGACACCGTGTTTTACGACCATCTGGCGAAACGCAGGAGCATCCGTGTTAAAGCCGACAAGCCCCTCCCTGCCTACCAGGACGGTATTCACAGCTCCAACCTGTAAAGCCTCATCTTCCAATGTGTGCAAATAGGACATGACCGACTCTTTGTAGGGATAGGTGACATTGAATCCGATCAGGGCGGGATGTGAAGACAACAACTCAGGCAACAAACGGATATCCTGAAGCGGGAAAGCCTTGTAATCCCATCCTGAATAACCCTCTTGACGGAACTTCTGGCGGAAATATTCCGGGGAAAAAGAATGGGAAAGCGGGTAACCGATCAGTCCGAGCAGACGCATCAGGCAGGACTGGTCTCTGCCGGTGGCGAAATTCTTCCCAAAGCCCAAACGAGCAAAAATCCGGCGAGGGTACAGACGAAGACAAGGACGTATTGGGGATCCCCGGGATAATCACCCGGGAGGATACTGACTTCCAGGAAAGGGATTTCCTTGCCGTGACTGTCCAAACGATAGGCCTCGACCCTCTTCCATGGCCATAAACGGTTGAGTGATCCCAGCATGAATCCCGTTAGTATGGCGATCGCGAGGTTGTGATACTGCCGAAATATCCACTGAAGGATCCGCGAAGCCCCGGCCAGGCCAATGAGACAACCGATAGCGAAACTGCCGACAACGATAATATTGTCCAGGGAGCCGGTTTTCAACAAGCCTTTTACATTTTCTATAACCAGGGTATACATGCCCATCAGGAGCAACAGAAAACTGCCCGAGATTCCCGGCAAAAGCATGGCCGAAATGGCGATGATCCCCGAAATAAGGATAAACCAAGGCGCCTCATTACCGGTAGCTGGACTGGCCACCGTTATTCCGTACGCGATCAGCGTCGCTCCGACAAATCCAACCCAACTGCCCAGATTCCAACGGGAACCACTTCGGGACACCCACCAGGCGGACGCCAGAATGAGCCCGAAGAAAAAGGACCACACCCCTTTGGGGTAATGGGCAATCAGCCAGGAAATACCGAACACTCCGATAACAATACCACCGGCCATCCCGGTCAACAGTGCAGAAAGAAAGGGCCCGTTTATCGCCTCCCAAACAGCGCCGAATCCCTGATCCTTCCACAAGCGGATCAATCGGGGATGAAAGGCCCTGATGGAGGATAACAGATCGCTGTATATCCCGGTGATGAATGCGATGGTTCCACCGGATACGCCGGGCACAACCTCCGCCATTCCCATGGCGAATCCTTTAAGCATACGAAGTATCCAGGATGGGTTCATGCGGCAAAGGTAATGATTGGCATCACCCGTCAAACTATTCGTGAGGCCGTCCGAAAGGGCTCGCAGAGGCCGGGTCAGAGGATGGTTCCTCCGGCACTGGGAGAGGGGTCAATTCCTTCCAAAGGTCGGGTTGTCCGGCATCTACCCATGCCGTGTACCAGGCGCTTGCAATCCCGTGAATGGCTGAACGCAATCGTTCCTCAACCATGCCGTCCATACTTAGGGCATAGGCCCGTGCGTAATCCGGGCAATAGGTGAGCAGGTTTTGGGTATTCCGGTCTTCAAAACACAATACTCGATCCTCCGGAAACAACGCTCTTTGTTGGCGCTCCTTGTCCAGCACTTCATCCACGAGGGAATGACTTTCACGGACCAGCGCCCAGCTCCATGCCCTGAAATCGGAGATATAATCCGCTGGTCCGGTGACCAGATCCCATTCCTCAAAGAACAATTCCGGGATCCGGCTTTCCCAGAATCCATGAATTCCGTGTTGCCCCGTCAACTGCCCATTGTAATTGCGGGTGGTATGAAGGGGGACATGTGCATCCCCGATATAATGGCCCAAATCCGCACTCAGCCGGAGGATTCCGGGAATATCCTTGCGGATAAACGCCTGTACCAATCGTTTTTGATTGATTTCCAGCCAGTAAGGTAATATACCATGTATGCTGAATGAATCCGCAAATATCATTTGTGTCCAGGAGGCAGGCTTTTTACCCCCAAAGAGTGTGTCAGGAAGATCGGCCATCTCGACCATCCACTGTTCTTCATATGGGTCATTGGCATAGAGGGTGTCCCACAGCGTCAGAAATGGACCAAGAGACCACACTTCACCGGCGTCTTCTTGGCCGGGCAACAAAAACGATGGCCATGAGGATGTCAACGCAAGGGTGTCCCGTTGATGGGTAACAGCAAAGAGGTGCAACCGATGACGGATTTCCTGCTGCAGATGGGGCGATAACAAAGGTTTGCCTTCCGTTTCGAAATGGTCCAGATCGATATAATGCCTTTTGTATTCCTGGGGAGAAGCATAGCGTCTTTTATCCGCATCCACGCCATGTTCCTCCACCCAACCGATGTGTTGGCGGTAAAACTGGTTGAGAGGTGCCGGAATGGCATAGACGGCATGCCGGTTGATCATCCGGTGACCGAAGAAACCCCAGTCCGGCGGACATCCGCACACCAGGTAAAAGCCAGTCAGAAAGCAAATCAATCCCATGGCAGGCATATTACCGGAAGAATAGGTCGTAACCGGCAAACAGGTCCTTGAGGGGTTCGTTTTGGACCTGCATGAAATCCCCCCAGGTGGTGCTTACATAGTATCGCTCAACCGGGATAACCTGACCTCTGGCATCCGTGAGTACCTTTCCCTGTCGGTCTGTGGGTACTTTGGGATGCAAGGCAATGGCATGTCGTATACTATCGGTCGTCATCCATTCAATGGCGCAAAACGGGAGCAATCGGGAGAGGGAATCCCTTTGGGGATGGTCATTGATAAATCCCTCAATTTTGTACTTGCCAAGATCTCCCAGGTAAGTCTCAACCTGATCAGGGTCCAACGTGCCGGGGTTTTTCGGGGTCAGATCGAAAAACGGGACAACCGTGTATCCGCTGCCTTCCCGCCTGATGGAAAACGATTGATCCCTCTGTCTGGGATATTCGACCGAAAACCAGAGGAGTTCCTTACCTCTCAAAGGAAAAAGGGAAAGATCCCGCCAATCCTTTTCGTCCAAATGGTAGCGGACCGAAACAGAGCCATGGAAATACTTCATTCCAACCACAAAAGGCTGGTTTGATCCCTCCATCATGAAAAAAGTCCCGGTCCCGTCGGGCGTCACTCCTCCTACGTAATAGGTTTTGAGCAGATTGCCCTTCAAATCCCAAACGTCTACACGACGACCATGTGTGCCCAGGCTTTTAAGGATGTTGGGAACCATGGATTTGGGCGGGATGAACCTGACTTCCACCTGGCTCAGCGTGCGAAGCATTTCATTGACAATGATAGGTTCGGCGGGATGTTGTTCATTCACCAGCCAATATCCCTTTTGACGTTCCAACAACAACCTCCTTCCCTGGCGGTCCAGAATGGACACCTTGCCAATCATGGAGGTATCGGGTACGGCAAAGGCTCCTTCGTACCGGGACAATGTGGAGGCGGATCGCTGCTTGTTGTACATCCACCAGGCCCCTCCACCCAAAAGGACCAGAAGGAGCAGAAGTATCACGTTTCTTTTCATGGTTTGATGGATTTGACCGCATACCGGGATCTCCGCCAGAAATAAAACCACATCCCCGCCACCGCCACAAGTAAAAGTGGGAGGACCAGGTTGAGCAATTGCCATTTCACCTTCTCCTTGTCAATCCTGACGCGGTCGAGCAATCTGAGACGCACCTCTCTGGATCTGGCTTCGATGATGCCCTTTTGATCCAGCAAATAGGCAATCATGTTCATCACGACATCCCGGTTGGCATATTGTTGCCGATCATAGGGGTTGAATCCCAAGGGTCGTACATCTTCAGTGACCGGATTGTATGGATTGCGGGCCAGATCGCCATCCGACACCACAATCATGGCCGTTGGCACACTTTTGTTCATAAATTTTTCGCCCAGTGCCGCCAGTGAATCCAGGAATGCCTGGGGAACACGGTTGTCGAAATGAGACGGGAAGGTGCCTTCCAAAAGAACCATCAGGGGCTGATGGGGTTTGTCAAATTGCTCAGGATCAGGGTCGTACCGGAGAATCTCGAAGCTAAGCTGGACGGGAGGATATTGCAGCCTGGAATAATCCGATGAGGTCAGAAGTATGGTCTTTTCGACCTGTGTTTTCGTTTTTACGGTATCAATGGATGCCGGAAACTCGAAATGGATCCGGTTGAGATTCTTGACAATCGGATGATCGGATTGGGCAGCTACAGCGGGGTGATAATACCAGGGGAAGAGATCGAATTGAGGTTTTCCCCCGGTTACCCCGACTTGCATGGGGATCCCGCTGCATTGCATGTCCAAAACCATGTTCTTTTCGATGCGAGCGCCATACTTGAACAGGAGATCATCGAGATTGAGGTCGAATTCCAGTGGGACATACTCCGGCCGGCCCCGCATGCTGTCCAACCCTACCGCCAGAGGATCAATCATCCAGATCACCTTGCCGCCTTTCATCACAAACTGATCAATCTTGAACTTGTCCGGCTCACTAAACGGGAGAATGGGCCGTGCTATGATCACGAGGTCAACGGCCGGATTGATGCGGAAAACACTGTCCAGGTGAAGGAAGGAAAAGCTGTAGTCGGGTCGAATCTCACGTCGCAAGTCAGCTGTTTGTTCCGGGGTTAGCTCTCCGTGTCCTTTCAGGAAGACGATATTCGGCTTTTCAGCATGGATCAAACGGTGGATCGCCTGGGCAAACTTGTACTCCAATAATCCTATACTATTGTTCAGGATCTGCTCCGGCGGGATACCGGGCATCTCCGCCTCCAGCAAATTGACGGCAACGCTTTTTCCGGCGTAGGTGAATACGGCATAGGGATATATGAGCTTTTCAACGGTTTCTCCACTTTCTTTGATGCGGAGGTTGGTAGGCAAAATCCCCTGCTTGCCCAGCTCAGCCCGAAGCGTGCTGATTTCTTCCGGGGAGCCGGCATTCGGGTCTTTGAAGGAATAGTCGATCATTCCCGCATGGTAGCGGAAATCATCCAGCATCTCACGGGTGGTTCTTTGCAATCGCTTGAACCCGGCAGGAAACGAGCCACCCAGGAGCACTTCTACATAGATCGGGGCCGGGATGTCTTCCAAAAGACTTTTGGTGGCGTCTGTCAAGGTAAACCTCTTCTCTTCGGTGAGGTCTGCCGTCAACGGGAAAAAACCGGCTAACAGATTGATGGCCAACAGGATGGCCAGGCTCAGCAAAAGAGTCAGGCGATGGTTCCAGGTCGTCAGGGCTTGGCGCTTCATACTCAGCCTATTTTCTTGTGAATGGTATGCGCCGTGGCCATCAAAAAGGCCACCATAACCGAAATGAAGTAGATGATGTCGCGGGAATCCAAAACGCCACGACTAATGGAAGCATAATGGTAATCGACCCCCAATTGCTGGATGAGATCGTCTATGCGACCTACAAAAACGGGTAGCCTGCTGATATAATGAAAGCCCCAGTAAACCAGAAAACAAAGCATTGCCCCCAGAAGGAAGCCGACGATCTGGTTGCGGGTGAGCGAGGAACAGTACAGTCCGATGGACACAAACACACCTGCGAGCAATACAAGTCCGATATAGGATCCGATCGTTCCTCCGAGATCCATGTTTCCTTTGGGGGCTCCCAATTCATGGACCGTATAGGCGTAAAGGACCGTGGGTAACAAAGCCAATAGCACCAAGGTCCATGCAGCCAGGAATTTGGCCAGTAATATGGCAGTAGCCGTAACAGGCTTCGTGACCAGTAGCTCATAGGTTCCCGTTTGCCATTCTTCGGCGAAGGCACGCATCGTGATGGCTGGGATGAGAAACAGGAAAACCATCGGCGTCAACTCGAAAAAGGGATCAAGCGTGGCATACCCGTATTCCAGTATACTGGAGTCAGGGAACACCCAAACCATCAGCCCCAACAGCAGGAGGAAGACGCCCAATGCCATGTAACCGATCAGGGAGGAGAAAAAGGTACGGATTTCCTTGATAAAAATGATGATCATTTCAAGGTCGTTCGTTTAAGTCGTTTTGAGATTCCACAAGACGGTTATAGGATCGAATGCCTCTGATGAGTTCCCCTTCACGGGCTTGTGGGTCGGTGGATTGTCCGGTCCAATGTTCAAAAGATTGACGGTCCAGGATTTGCCATTCACCTGTTTGTGGTCGCCACATGGTCAGGACTTGGACAGTTCTTTCCCGTTGTATGGTTGATTCCAGAAAAGGGTGACCATTTACAGGGTTGTATGCCTTTACGGGTATGCTTTCCTTGTAGGTCCGCTGCGCCCGGTACAAGCAGATGGGGCCGATTTCGATCATGCGTGAAAAATATCCCGTATCCTCTTCGCTTCTCCCAGAATCATTGAGGTAACAATCCTTATCCAGACATACTATGACCGGGTAAATCCTCAGAGATTCCGGCCGTGCAAAGAATCGGGCGCGGGCGTGGTCATCCTCCCGGCTGACATACCAGTCACCACTCAATTCCTCAAAGAGATAGTCCGGTTTTTGGCCAAGAAACGACTCAACCTCCATATAGATGCCATCCGGTGGTCGTTGAGAAAGGAGAGTCATGGACAGGCAGGAAGACAAAACGGCCAGAATTGTTGCTTTTGCCATTATGAAACGTTCCTGGTGAGTTGTTGAAAGACCTCTTCGACCCCTCTCGTTTCTTGCTTCATTTCAATGAGGGTAAGGGAATGTCGGACTGCCTGGCGGAAGATTTCAGGACGCAAATCGGTGGAATCCCTGCCAACGATCCGGAACAACCGTCCACCTTCAAGGCGTTCGCACCGCAATACCCCTGCAATGGAGGCAAAAACGGAGGCATCTGCTGATTCCAGGGTCCGAACCTGCACCAACGATGATCCACTCAACCGAGCCTGGAGTTCACTGACGGGGTCATCGGCCACAATTCTCCCCTGATGCAAAATGATGACCCGGTCACAAAGGGCAGTCACCTCCTGCATGATATGCGTGGACAGGATAATGGTCTTGGATTGGCCCAATTGGCGGATCAGAGACCGGATCTCAGCAAGTTGGTTGGGATCCAGACCCGAAGTGGGTTCGTCAAGGATCAATACTTCGGGATCGTGCAAAAGCGCTTGGGCCAGTCCTACGCGTTGACGATATCCTTTGGACAATTGACTGATCTTTTTGTGTTGCTCCCTATCCAATCCTACCAAGTCAAGTATTTCGCGGACCCTGGACTTACGGTCAGGAATCGGATAAAAGCCGGCCGCCCAAAGCAGATACTCCTGGATGTACATGTCTTGATACAATGGATTATGCTCGGGCAAATAGCCAAGATGCTGTTTGGCATCGACCGGGTGTGTGCGGATATCCAACCCCTGGACGATTGCAGTCCCCTGATCCGGCTCCAGATATCCGGTCACCATTTTCATAGTGGTCGTTTTACCGGCACCGTTGGGTCCCAGGAAACCCAGTATCTCCCGGTCGGAGGCAGTAAAAGAGATCGCATCCACCGCCTGCTGGGTGCCATATCTTTTTGAAAGACTGTCGACAACTATGGACATCCGACTGCTGAATTTGGGACCGCGAAAATACGGTATGTCATCACACCGACCCCTGTGTAGAGTGGCAAAGTACGCCGATTCCTCCTGATCACTTTCAGGAATACCTGTACTTTGACAGGTACTTAACAGTTTGGAGGTTAGAGTGAACCCTTTCCGTGAACCGTGGTTGAAGGGAATCCTTACCTTTCGGAACAAACATACACGCATGTCGTCACGCCGGAAGTTTCTCCGCTACGGTTTCTTTTTTTCTGCCTTTTGGAGTTTTTTACCCGGATCGAGAGGGTCTCGTGGACATTCCCCTACTCCAGGGGTTGTCGGCCAACCAATGGTTGTCAGTACCTGGGATTTCGGTATGGCTGCCAACCAGGTAGCCATGGACCGTTTGAAGGATGGGGCTTCCGCCATGGATGCGGTTGAAGCCGGTGTGCGTGTTTCGGAAGCAGATCCCCGGATTACATCTGTTGGTAAAGGGGGGTTCCCTGATGCGGAAGGTGATGTCACTTTGGATGCCTGCATCATGGATCATCAAGCCCGTTGCGGTGCCGTTGCCGCCCTTGAAAATACCCTGCACCCCATTTCCGTAGCAAGAGCGGTCATGGAACGAACCCCTCATATCTTTTTGGTGGGTCAGAAGGCAGTGGATTTTGCGCGCCGTTTGGGTTTCCCCAAAGAGGATCTTTTGACCCATGAAGCCCGGGCGGCCTGGAAAGAATGGAGGAAAGGCAACCCTCGTTGGCGAGATTTTAGTACCGACATCAGCAACCATGATACCATCGGTATGCTGGCTATCGATGCCCGGGGGAATCTATCCGGGGCCTGCACAACCTCCGGATGGGCATTCAAGGTGCCCGGTCGTGTCGGCGATTCTCCGATCATCGGGGCGGGTTTGTTCGTCGACAATGAAGTGGGCGCCGCCACCGCCACAGGAACGGGAGAGGAAGTTATCCGGATCAGCGGGGCTTTCCTCATCGTAGAACTCATGCGCAACGGGTATTCTCCCCTGCAAGCATGCCAGGAAGCAGTCCGGAGAGTCCGGAAAAACAATCCGAACCGCAAAGATCTGTTTGTTGGTTTCCTGGCGTTGAACAAACAAGGTGAATTCGGGGCATGGGCGACAAAATCCGGTTTCGAATATGCCGTAACCTCCCTGACCGAACATCGGCTTGAAACGAGTGGATACTGAGCCAGAGAGGGTTGTACACTTCGCCGGTACTACTTGATAAGGAAACGTTAATCCTGGCACACCTGTCCGGATTCCTGTAACTTTGTTCTCCATTTTCAGTTAAACCTGGAGTAATTCCTTATACAAGCAATCCATTCGTCATGAAACAAGTGTTTTTCCTGCTTTTCCTCTCCCTCCAGTTCGCCTGTGCTGATGCACAATCCACCTCCGGCGGCACCAACGGTTACAAAGCCTCCAATGAAGGGTGGCTGGTGGATCTGGATAAAGCCTATGAACTGTCCAGAAAGACCGGCAAGCCCATCATGGCCAATTTCACTGGCAGCGACTGGTGTGGCTGGTGCAAGCGCTTGACGGCGTCCGTTTTCTCCAAACAGGAGTTCAAAACATGGGCGGACAAGAACGTCATTCTTCTCGAAGTTGACTTCCCGCGGCGTTTTAAGGTGCCCGGCGATATCCAGGCGCAAAACAACAGTCTCCAGCAGGCATTTCAGGTCACCGGCTTCCCGACCGTTTGGGTGTTCTACATGGACAAAGACAAAACCGGTAATTTTTCTGTGAATGCTTTAGGGAAAACTGGCTATACGCCCTCTGTGGAAGAGTTCACTTCCAACGTGGATCAAATGATTGCCCAAGGGAAGAAAAAGACAAAGTAAGCCAATAACAACCTCTTAATTCATGAGAAAGCCCCGGACAATCTCCGGGGCTTTCTTGTTGAAAAAAATTCAAGTTGTTGTATTTCAATAGAATATTGTGATCATCGCCAAACAAAGGGATGCGTTGTCCTAATTGTCAGATAGTTGTTTCGGCCACAGCCACCAGGCTGCGTGATGCTGGGGATGGTCATTGCCGGGTATCAGGACCCATGTTTGTTCCGCCTCCTTCCCGGCTAAAGGCAAGAACAAATCTGTCTGAAGGCGGGTGGTTCCATCAGGTCGGGGTTCTATCCTAATGACATGAGTGTCCTTCGACGCGGGATTGATGAGGAATGCGCTCCCGGATCCTATTTTTAGGGAATCACCAGACAGGGAATGCCATTGGTAAACTTTCCCATGATCCTCTGCCAGCCCCATTTGATGGCCCAGACCTTCTTCATACCTCGAAACCCAAAGTCCTGACATGGATGCATGTACCTCATGGGCACGCAACAAGCTGTCAATGTGTGAAAAAACCCATTGAATGGGGGTTGTCCCTCCGGCAGCCAGGGGAATCTTCCCTATACGGGTTTTCGGTCCTTGGGCATTGGAAATCTCATGCTGAGTGGCGGCATATTCCTTCTCTTTGTCTTTGATCTGATTCGCCAAAAGTTTTCGTTGCAGGGGATCTGCTGTCATCCTGTAACTGCGGCGCAATCCTTCCAATTCATCTTTCTGAATCTCCATGACCTTTCGCCTTTCATTCCGGAGCAAGGACTCATTCTCCTGCTCAGTTGATCGTCGTTTCCCTGCGTTTTGGACCCTATGTCGCGATTTCCAGTCTTTCTCGAATAGCCCCATTTCGTACAGGTCCTTCCACAGTGAATCAGGGATAGCCTCGAGAGATGGGTAACCGAGCGTTTGTTCCAGGAGTAAAACTTGCTCCCGGAGCAAGGAATATCCGATAACTTCCCCTTGTTGGACCAGGGTTCCGTCTTCCAGAGAGGAATGAAAAGGCACCGGCGCTCTCCAGGAAAGCGAGGTTGGAACCGGAGCAAGCGTTCCAGTGACTGCAGACCGTTCTTTGGTTGAAGACCACCCATGCAACAGAAGACCGGTGGTGATACAACAAATGCTCAATACCGCCCATGTGACCGGTCTACGGATGAAGTGTTCAATTACCGGGGGATGACGGTCATTCATGGATGGACATTTGCGGGATCCGACACATGGACCTCGGGCAATGGACCGGGCTGAAGGATATGATCCGCAGAAGGAATCAGTTCTTTCCTGTCGGTACCAATCACCGTAGTGCGTCCCCTGCGAAGTTCGAGGATGTTTTCCAATAACACCAATGCTTTAAAGGGATCAGGTTCCCAATGACCATCTTCCAGGACCAATATTTCGGGATCTTTCCGGAGTTGGGTCAGTAAAGCTTGTCTGGCTCGCGTGAATTCGGAATCAGGCAATGGGCTTCCCGCGGACAATAACAAAGCATCCATCCATGTCGCCCAGCGTTCGGGTGATGTTCCGTTGGGTTGATCTGCAGGCCATTTCGGGAGGGTCGCTGGTTCCCGAATATCCATGATCCGCCGTTGAAGTTGGACCTTGCCCCTTCAACAGGTCGACGCCGTTGACGCGCCCCACCATCTCGCGCATCTCCTCGGCGCGGCTGAAGATGTAGTTCAGGTGGTCGGGGCCGAACTGGTCGACGGAGAGAATGTCCCAGCCGGTCATGCC
>JAGFIW010000013.1 GCA_024103195.1 Saprospiraceae bacterium
CTCATCCTTAAGCGGATGAACAAGAAGGCATAGGGTGAGGGGTCATCCTGAGTGGCTTGGTCCAAGCCTCGCGCAGGGGCGCGAGGTTCGCTCACCGAATGTCCACCGGACATTCGCCCTGACGGGAACGTGATCTCATCCTTAAGGGGATGAACAAGAGGGCGTCGGGCGAGGGATCATCCTGAGTGGCTTGGTCCAAGCCTCGCGCAGGGGCGCGAGGTTCGCTCACTTCGTCCGCCATAGTTTTAACGTAGGAGGGCGAATGTCCACCGGACATTCGCCCTGACGGGAACGTGATCTCATCCTTAAGGGGATGTACAAGAGGGCGTCGGGCGAGGGATCATCCTGAGTGGCTTGGTCCAAGCCTCGCGCAGGGGCGCGAGGTTCGCTCACCGAATGTCCACCGGACATTCGCCCTGACGGGAACGTGAGCTCACCTTACGGACCTCAAGAGCATAAAACTCATCACCTGAGGGTCAATACGAAAAAGATTAATGTCAGAACGATAACCGTCGCCGAACAGCTCGCCCTCAGCTCTGAGAGGGGCGATTTGATTACCTCCCGGACGATGCCCTATTTGGGGCATGTCCGGGAGGCAATCGGGAATGTGCGCTCAGCCCTCAATGCCTCTCCTTCTCCTGCCATTTTCATTATCTTGGTCCCTGACAAATCCCGGACCGAAAGGTATGCACATGGCCCGAACAGCTTTCTTCGGTATCTTTCTCGCTTGTCTGCTGACCGCCCGTTGCGGCGCGCCTTCCGGCACTCCAGAAACCGTCCATACGCAGGAATCCCCACCCCGGTTGGTCGGCAACTGTGAGGGATGTGAAGCCGTATTTGAATATGGCGACCAGGTTTTGCAGGCCACCGACACGCTACCGGTGCCCGAGCAATCCGCGCAGGTCCTCCATCTGTCGGGGACCGTTTTTCAACCGGATGGCGTCACTCCTGCAGAGGGCGTGATCCTGTATATCCACCACACGGATCCGACGGGTCGCTATCCGGTGCGGGGTGACGAGACCGGGTGGGGGCGTCGTCACGGCTATTTGCGGGGATGGATCCGGACGGGGACGGATGGTCGTTACCTTTTTGTTACGCGGAGGCCGGCATCTTATCCCGGCGGTACAGGCCCTGCCCATATTCATCTGACGGTGGCCGAGCCCGACGGGCGGTACTACTGGCTGGAGGAATTTCTCTTTGAGGGCGATCCTCTCCTACCGTCGCCGGACCGGCGAACCCCCCAACCTCGCGGTGGGCCCGGAAATGTCCTGACGCTGGAGGACAAGGACGGTATCGCCTACGGAAAACGCGATATCGTGTTGGGCCGGCATGTGGATGGGTATTGAAGACCGGCAAACCCGAGGAGGCGCCACATCAGCGGTGGTCCGTAGCGGGACACCAGAATGCACCAGGGTCCAATCTGTGGCTCCAGTCGCCTTTCCCTCCAATACGGCTCACAACAGGACGATTTGCAGCTCATTTTTGCCCGTTTTTGCGCTATAAAAGGTAAATTTGTGAGCTGTAAATACTTGTGAAATGCTGGACATTCCCGACGCTGCCATATTGGATCTCGTCATGCGCATGACGGAGGTGTCATCCAAAGAGGTGCACAATCACCTGAGCGGCAGCGTCAGTTATGCGACGGTCAAACGCAAACTCGCCAGATTGGTGGAGGAGAATCTGGTCGTCACCACCGGGAAAGGGAAGTCCACCAGATACCGGATGGCTCCTTCCCATGTCCTGTTCTATCCGGTTGATTTGGACAGGTACTTTGACAAAGAGGTAGATGAACGGATCATTCATTCTTCCTTCAATTTTCATCTGATCTCAGAGATCATGGCTGAATGCCCTGTTTTTGCGACAACGGAAACAGAAATGCTGGACGCGCTCCAATCAAAATACGACCAACATGTCTCGCGGCTTTCTCCGACGGCACTCGGAAAAGTACTGGAAAGGTGGGCGATCGATTTGAGTTGGAAGTCTTCCCAAATCGAAGGAAACACATACTCTTTACTGGAAACGGAAATCCTGTTGAAGGACAAATCAACAGCAGCGGGCAGAACCCGGGAAGAAGCGGTGATGCTGTTGAATCACAAAGCGACGATTGACTTCTTGCTGGAGCATCCCGACTTTACCCGTTCGCTGTCCGTTGCCGTCATAGAGGACATCCATCGCCTGCTGACCCGGGAGCTCGCCATTGACCAGGGAATCAGGAGGCATGGGGTAGGCATTTCCGGCACCAATTACGTACCACTTGACAATGAATATCAAATCCGTGAAGCCCTGGAGGACATGTGCTCACTGATCAACCAAAGGCAAAATACATTTGAAAAGGCATTGCTGGCATTGGCCCTTGTCTCCTACATCCAACCATTTGTGGATGGCAACAAACGCACGGCCAGATTGGTATGCAATGCCTTGCTTTTGAGCCATCAATACTGTCCGATTTCATTCCGCACTGTGGACCCGGCCACCTACAAGAAAGCCATGCTTTTGTTTTATGAACAGAACAACATCACGGGTATCAAACGGATTTTCATGGAACAGTTTGCATTCGCCGTTGGCACCTATGCCTGACATCCTGCCATCCCGGATCAAACCCGGCTATGACCTGCTCATGGGCCATGCAGGGCAATCCCGGCATACGGTCCACTTGTCTGGTGACATTATGTGTGGCGCCGGAATCCTCCCCGAGAACTCAACCCGAAGCAAGCTGCCACATTGGAGAACAGTACGTTTCCGGAACTGCCTGTCAGCCACCATTCTGCCGAATATCGGAAACCGGATGGTCATGACCGACAATCCGGCGCCTCCGCTTCTGGTAAATGGCCCAAAAAATTAAACCGAGCACACTTTTGGCGGATTGCCCGACATGTCTTAACTTCGCTCTGATGATCCATGAAGGATGCCTTTCCAGGGGTCATCACCGGAGAGGAAACCTGTGACCCACGTGAGGCGGAGCCGCGTGATACCGGGACGAAACAGAAAACTCAAACCATGGATGGACACATCCTTGAGAACGATCAGGACACAGGGACATCATGAAAACACTATCCTTAACGCATGTAAGCACCCAATGTCTTGAAACAATTCAGAGTCCCCGGACCAACTCTTTAGGCCCAAACCGCTGGAAAAAGCGAAACGGTGATACCTGCCTATAGGTTCTTTCGGCAGGCAAGCTGAAAAGTGGCGTTTATAAAGTAGTTAGCAACAATAAACCACAACATTAATGAATGAGATTAGTATAAAGTTTGACTATAAGGCAAGTGGGGGGGAAATTCATGGGTTAAATGAGTTCGTCAGAGAATTGAAAAATGATTACATCCTAAATGCGAGACCAAATGGATTACCACAATCTGGAGGGATCTTTGATGTTTTTGTCGAGTTTTTTGCAAACATTACTTTGAAAGATTTTGTAATAGGAGCTATTGCAGGAGGAATGTTATGGGACGGTGTTAAAATAGGCACAAGAAAATTCCTCTTTAAACCAATTTTTGAAGCATTCGAAAAACTTGAATCGCAAAATGAGCTTCTCGACTATTGGCCGGTTATGAAGATTAAATTTGATGATGTAGAGTTAGTATTTTACGGGTTAGATCGCGCGTTCTATATAAACATCAATAAGGTTTTCAATATCCTATTCAAACATTTCCAAGATATAATCGACTTGTCAAGTGAAAAACTATATCAAATCCATATTCCTGCGTATTTGAACGATGAAGAAACAGAAAGAGAAGTTTACGAGGTTTGTGAGTATTTTGACACTAGCTCAATTAACTATGACGAATTTTGGGCCATGTCGTACATGTTAGATCATCATAGAGATGTACTTGATGTTCAAAACTTAAAACTTTTGGATCGAGATTGGCAAAGATTCGGTAGTAAATTTAAGAGTAGATGATTCTGTCGAAACTAAAGAGACAATAAATGATGACTTAAATGAGTATTTTCAAGTAAATTGAAAATATAAACGCTGTGACTGATTTTATTAATTGGTATTTCAATCTTCTCAAGTCAACTGATGACAAAGTAATACTCGCTGCAATTACAACAACTATTACAGTCATTATATTTGTTGTCAACATCATTTCAAAAAGGTTTTTTAAAATGAATTCATTTCAACATTCTTGCAGTTTTGTTTCTTAGAACTAGCATAATCTTGGCGTCAAATATTACTTGTATTATCATGTACTGTTGTCTTAAACTATAGCACTAACTTTCAATTCTTATTGGGATTTTTTTCGGTTCGATTCGTTGTATTCAACCTTGTGAAGACTTCCTTTCTTTGGACAGTCCTAAATTAGATAAACAAGGTAGTTGTTTCTTTCTTTTTCGAGGGTTGTTGAGGCCGATCGGCCTCAACAACCCTCGATGGATTACGAGACAGTTTCATAAAGTGTGTCAGGGTTTGATTACTCTAACCATCAAATCATTGACTCATGAGCATACCTTTTGATTTTGATGCCTCTTTGCTGAAAAAATTCCTTGATAACAACCCGTGACTCACTGATTGAAATACGCCCGTAAAAAGTGTATTTCTATTGCGCGTTTTGGGTTGAAGTTACTCGACCAGGACAAAGGCGCCCCAGGCATACGGATTATAAAACCGGTCTCGCATTTCCCGTTGCGTCTTGCGGAAGGCATCCGGGATGGTCATACCTTTCCCGCCATGGTTGGAATCTTCTGCTTCCAGCCAATGGCGATAAAAAGTGGTCATAAAAGCCATCGTCTCCCGGTCGGGCACCTGCCACAGAGACATCATGAGGTACCTGGCGCCGGCAATTTTGAAAGCTCGCTGAAGCCCAAATACCCCTTCATTGCCCTGGATATCCCCGAGTCCTGTTTCGCAGGCCGAAAGGACCACCAGCTCGGTATTTGAGAGGTTCATCTGGCTGATTTCGTAGGCGGTGAGGATGCCGTCATCCTGCTCCGGGCTTTGGGCTTGCCCATGCTGCCAGGCGTAGTTGCCCCCGGCCAGAATCAGGCCGGAACGAATCATGGGATTGTCGGATGACTTGAAGACATATCCGGCTTCCTCCGTCCCGGGTCCGACATTATTGGACTTGGGATCGGGGAAGAAAAAGCCGTGCGTGGCGATATGCAGAATCCGGGGTGAGAGCTCCGAAAAGCCTATGGATTTCAAGGCCTCCTCCTTGGCCTCGGCGCCTGCGTATTGGACGGTGTTGAAGCCGGAGGCCGTCAGGGTGCTGGCTATCCGTTGCACTTCCTGGTGCGTCCACTTAAGGTAGGCCCAGCTTTCGGTGGCCGCTCGGCTGGCCAGCAAGAGGCTGTCGTCGGGAAAGGTCTCCTTCCCATTAAAATCAACCCCACCTACCAGTACCGCCTCCCGGCCAATGAAAGTTTGCCCCATCGGGTCCACGAGTTGGCGGGTGCTGTTGAGGGCAACCAGTCGATAGCGATCTGATAAGATGTTCTCGTCATCCAGGGCGATGGCCCCCGGATTGAGCCGATGCAGGATGCCCGAGGACGAATAATACAATGTGGTGATGTCGGCAGATAAATGAGGCTGCACATGCGCCCAGATTAATTCATAAAGCGTTTTTTTCCGGTTGCCGAGCGACACCATGCTCCGATCAGCATGGGCATACAGGTTGTTGACATAATCCGATTTGCGTTCAGTCCCGGGCGCGTGCAGGTGCTCAAGCGCCCGCTCGTCAAAAAGCGGAATGAAGACCGGGTGCTCCGATACGGATGTCAAAAGCAATACACCGTATTGAATGCTCTTTTCTTCCTCCGCGGCGGGATGCGAAAAATGGATAAACTCCAGGGCTGCTTCGTGAGGCTTCAGGTGTGCGCGAACTTCCTTCCAGCGCACATCTCTCAGGGAATGTTCGGACTCGCCCACCAGAACGACCAGTTGTTTTTCCAGGGCATCCGCCTCTGCTTCAAAGGGTGCCGGATCCTCTTGCAGGGCGATGGGCGTGGCATATATCCCGGCCAATCGGCGACGGACAGATCTCAGTTGGTGGAGAAGCGCCGTCGCCTCTGGATGATGGCGTGTCAGATGTTGGATTTGGTTGACAGCGCCCAGGACAAAGCCTTTGTGGAAAAGAGCATTGTCATAGCTCATTTTGGTAAGAGTGGGATTGCTTCGCAAGGAGGCCAGCGAATTCAATTCATCCAATTTTTCTTCAAAAAGAGGCAGATATTGATGGAGTTCCTTTTCGGTCAAATGCCAGACGGAACGGGCGAGGAGTTTGCGATGTCGTGGAGCGAATTCAGCGTAGAGCTTTTCGGCGCCGAGGGTATCACCGATCCGCCATCTGATATGAGCCAACGTGCCGAGGGCTGCAATATAATCGGGATGATCTGTGCCGAGGGCAGCCCGGCGAATGCGCAGGACTTGAGTGTACATCGAATCCGCCCTGGCGTACGCCTTCCGATTGAAATACAGATTGCCCAGGTTGGTGAGTACATCGGCATACCGATAATGTTCCCTGCCGAAAAGCTTTTCTTCGAGCGCTTGTGCCCGCATATAATAATCTTCTGCCTGATCCGGTTGGCCAAGGGCTATATGAAGATTGCCCAAATTTTGCAGGCTCGAAGAAATAACAGGATGCAGGGTATCGTATGCCTCCAAAAATATGATGTAGGCCTGGTGAGCCAGTTTCTTTGCTTCATGGAGCTGACCTTTTTCCAGGGCGAGGCCAGCCAGGTTGTCGAGAGTTTTGGCGTACGACGGATGATCTTCACCGAGTATCTGCGCACGTATGTCCCTGATTCGAAGGTGCCCTGTCTCGGCTTTGTCCAGGTTGCCCATGTCCTGGTAGAGATTGGACAGGTTGTTGAGACAACTGGCATATGCCAACTGGTCGTCGCCATGGTGGTGTTCAAACAACGAAAGCGCCTCCAGGAAATACGATTCAGCCTGGCGATAGTCCCCCATTTTGTGGTG
>JAGFIW010000019.1 GCA_024103195.1 Saprospiraceae bacterium
CGGACTTCGGAGAAGTCCCACGTCTGTTGCTCCTTTGTGGAAGGATGCTTCCGACCTCGGAGAGGTCGCACAAAACAGTCAAATTATGCATTATTTAATCGCCTGCTACAACAACCTTACCTGACCAGATGCGACCCCCCGCTATGGCCTGTCATATCCCCGGATCAAAAACCCCAATGTCGCCGATTGGCCAATGAAACGGCATCAACATACAGGATGCGACGTATTTTGGCGTTTTTCCAGGGATGTCGTACCCACTCAACGCCTCCGTCCGGTTTGGCCTGCTGCTCACCGGCTTGATGATCTGTGCCATTACAGCCCGGACACAACCGGCATCATCCCGCCTCCAGGACCCACCGGTCAATTTCCACCTGCAGGCCGCCGCCATCGTCCCCAGCGCCCTCTTCCGCGTCAGACCCAACGAGGACTCCTTCGACGGTGTCGATTATGCCATCACACCCAAACCCGGATTCCAGTTTGGAGGGCTGGCCTCCTTCCGCCTCAACCGGAGCTTCCAGATCCACGGCGGCATCACCCTGCTCCGGCGAAGCTTTGATTACGAGGCCATCCGCGACGGCCAACGCCTTGCCCTCGACATGAACATGACGATCTACGAAGTGCCCGTCCTCCTCATGTACTACCAACGCCTCGCACCCCGCTGGCTGCTCACTGCCGGTACCGGCCTCAACATGCAATCCATCCTCAGTGACCTGGGCGTGAAAAAAGGATCCTTTGAAATCCTCGCTCTCTACCGTTCCTTTGCCAGCCCGGCCAGCCTGACGGTGGCAGGTATGGAATACCGGATGGAAGGGAAAGGAGGATTGTTCCTCGGCCTTTCCTACAACGTCACCCCGTTCCCCCTGTACGACACCCTGTTCCGCACCTCTTTTGACGGACAGGAACGCCTGTTCCGCTTGCCCCATGTCGGCGATTATTTCGGGATCGTGGCCCGCTACACCATTGACTGATTCCCCGCTCCCCGCCACATGTCCGCCAGCGTCTCCCGGATCTCCCGGTAACGGCAACCGTACCGCTCACGCGACAACGCGGTGTCGTAACGCACCGACTGAAAAGCCAGCCGGACTTCCTGCGGGTGCATGCCGGGTCCGCCGGTCAGACGGTTCCACAGCGCCAGTGCATCCGCCCACCGGCGGGCAACCGGTTTTCGGGGTGGCCGCAATCCCCCCTCCAGCGCCAACCGCTCCAACAATTCGCGAAAGGACAAATGGTCCGCACCGACCAGGATGCGCTCTCCACAGGGTGGAGCCGCCACCCGTTTCACGACAAAATCCGCCAGGTCCCTCACATCGACAAAACACCCGCCGCCATCCGGAAACCAGGGCCTTTCCTGCTCCACCCACCGGATTAACAACCGGGACAAACGATTGCGGCAGGAAGGGTCGAGGATCATCACCGGCTGCAGGACCGATACCGACAGCCCTTCCTGCATGCCCCTCCACACTTCCAGTTCGGCTTCATACCGGCTTTCGGCAAAGGGTGTGGTGAGCGGTGATCGCACCCATTCAACTTGTTCGTCCAGAAGAGGGATCAGGGGATGCCTCCCCAATGCCTCCGCGCTGCTGACATGGATGAAATGACCCACCCCCTTGAACAAAGCGGCATTGACCAGATGACCGGTCCCTTTGGCATTGACCTCAAAGAGACGGGCTTTGTCCAGGAAACGATAGGACTCCATACCGGCCGCATGAATGAGGATGTCCACGCCTTCCAGAAAATCCTCCAGGCTGAAGGGGTCGGACAGGTCGCCCTCCACCCATTCCACATCTTTGGAAGGTGGAGCAGGCAGGCTCCGAGTCAGGCAACGAATCCGGGTATATCCTTGTTCCTGCAGGGCCTTCAGGATCCAGCGGCCGGTATGACCCGTACCTCCGGTCAGGGCGATGTGCGGAAGGGACGCCATTCACGAACGAAGGTAGGATGACGGAGGCAGAAAGAGCGCCCCGCCACAAACCGCCATCCGTGAACCGGTGACTCCCCGCACGAAATTGGGGATGGACAACCACCGGTAAAGGCCTGCCAAGGCCATCAACCAAGCCTCTTTGTACCGGATCGTATCCGCGGAGGGTAGCGTGAGCGACCACCGCCCGGATGAAAGCCGGTCCTGCAGCTCCCGGAGTAGATGCCGGTTGAAGGCGCCTCCACCCGTCACCATCACCACTGCCCTTTTCGGGACCCCCGCCTCCGGCAGTGCCTCCGCGATCCGGTCCGCCACCCATCGGGTCGCCGTGGCCAACCGGTCTTCCACGGCACCGGGCCACGACAGGAAAAGCCGGACAACACCTTCCTGTACCTCCTGGTTGCTGAGGGACCGGATACCGGAAGGCGATGTCTGTGCATTGGCCTGGTCCAGCAGATCGTCCAGGACGCGGCCCCTTGCGGCCAGTCGTCCGTCGCGATCCATGGACAGCCCTTCCAGGGCCGCCAACGCATTGAGTAACTGATTGGCGCCGCAAACATCCCGCGCCGAGATCCTGCCCTTCTTGCCGGCGACAGTGATGTTGGCGATGCCCCCGATGTTGAGCCAGGCATCATATCCCGGAAAAAGCAGCGTGTCTGCCAGTGGCGCCATAGGAGCCCCTTGTCCGCCGGCAGCGATATCGGCATTGCGAAAATCGGTGACGACCGGAATGCCCGAAGCAGCAGCGGCGTGGGCGCCGTCGCCGATCTGGAGGCTGAATCCGGCTGATCCATCCGGTTCGTGAAAAAGGGTATGGCCGTGAATGCCCGCACCTGAAGGGTGAAGGTCCTCCCGGTCCAGCCATTGCCGCAGTTTTTGTCCGACCCACTGCCCGTAGGCGGCATGGGCAGCGGCCACCTCCCGGGGACCGGCACCAGGCAGTTGCCTCAACCGCTCCTTCCATGCACGGGGCAGCGGAATGGTCTTCCCGGCCAGGGGCGCCCAGGACTCCAACCGGTCTTCCTTCAGGACAAAACGACACACGGCCAGGTCCAACCCGTCGAGCGATGACCCGGACATGACACCGGCAAAGACATGCGCGCCCATGGCCGTCAGCGGAGGGTCAGCGTGAAATCGGCTATTTGTTCGATCTGCGCCGGGGTCAACAGTTCCTTGTAGGGCGCCATTTGACCCTTGCCGTCGCCAATCAGCCGGATGCGCTCCTCCCGTTTCAGTGTGGAGAGGGTCAGGTCCGGAGCGCCATTAAAGCCTTTCCTGCCGTCCGCGCCGTGACACAGGGCGCAGTACTTGCGGTACAGGGCTTCTCCTTCGGCGGGGTCCGGCGTGGCATTTGCCGGCGCTGAAGAGCAGGAGAAAGCAAAGGCCAGCGCCCATATAACCAGGTAAAGGAAACCTTTCATGATGTGATCCGGGGATGAAGCTCCCGCAAAGTTGCACAATCCGGGGCAACCCCTTCGGCCTTCCTTCTTCACCCGCAATGATGAACCATCCGCCCTTTGGCGTCATTATAGCGGAAGGGGATCAACCTAAGGAAGATGCACCCCTCCTGCTTGCGATGAAAACGCCTACTTTAGCCCGTTCATGGAATTGACCCCGATCCGGCAATGGGGATGGCCCATCCCCGAGGAAGACCTCCTTTTGATCGCCGGGCCCTGCAGTGCAGAGACGCCGGCCCAGACCCTGGATTCCTGTCTGGGTGCCGCCCGGGCGGGCGCCCACATCCTCCGTGCGGGGATTTGGAAGCCCCGTACGCGCCCGGATGCGTTTCCCGGTATAGGTGAAAAGGCATTGCCCTGGATAACCGAAGCGGGCAGGGAAACGGGTCTCCCCGTCTGTGTCGAAGTCGCCGGAGCCCGCCACGTCGAACTGGCACTCAAGGCAGGTGTGGACATCCTCTGGATTGGCGCCCGCTCCACGGCCAATCCCTTTACCGTCCAGGAGATCGCCGATGCCCTGACCGGGCACGACGTCCCCGTCCTGATCAAAAATCCGGTCAATCCCGACCTCGAGCTGTGGATGGGTGCCCTCGAGCGTTTCCATCTCGCCGGCATCCGCCGAATGGGCGCCATTTTCCGCGGGTTTTCGGTGTACAAACCCGGCATTTACCGCAACGCCCCCATGTGGGAAATCCCCATCGAATTGCGGCGCCGGATCCCCGACCTGGACATCCTCTGCGATCCCAGCCATATCGGCGGACGTCGCGACCTGTTGGCCGGGATCAGCCAGCAGGCCCTCGATCTGGATTTCAACGGCCTCATGATCGAAACCCATGTCCGTCCCGATGAAGCCCTGAGCGATGCCTCCCAGCAGTTGACGGGCGACCAACTGGCCTTGTTGCTTCTCGGTCTCCATCGCCGCCGGAGTACCGTGGACGACCCGGAGTTTCTGGCCAATCTGGAGGCGCTGCGCTATGATATTGACCAGCTCGATGAAGAGATCATCGCCCTGATCGGCCACCGGATGGAAGTAAGCCGGGAGATCGGCCACTACAAAAGGCTCAAAGACGTCACCATCCTGCAACTCGACCGGTGGAAAACCATCTTTGAAAGCCGCATTCTGCGCACCATGAAAGCCGGCCTTTCGGAATCCTTTGCGCGGGAATTCATCCAGGCCGTACACAACGAATCCCTCCGCCAGCAGGAGGTCGTCATGAGCCACAAGACCGCCGAAGAATTGGGGCCCAATCCGCCGGACCGCCCGAATACCCTCAAAAAATGACGGATTTCTGACCGGTACGCCCGTCGTCAAACGGTATCTTTGCCGGCCAGTACAAAAATCCACGCCATGTTCCGGTCCCTGACCCTTCCGATTGTCCTCATGGTCACTGCCCTGCTGTCCGGGGCAAGCTGCGGCCCCACCGCACCTGTTGCTGCCACCGAGCCCTCCACCGGGGTTTGGACCGATTCGCTGATCCTCCCCGGGGAGTCGCACTTCAAATCCATCCGCCAGGTGACCTTCGGTGGCGACAATGCCGAAGCCTATTGGTCATTCGATGACACCAAACTTGTTTTCCAGGCCAAAAATCCCCGGTGGGGGACTAAATGTGACCAGATATATGTCACCGACTGGACCCGTACCTGGCCCGACGAGGTGCCTCCCATTGTCAGCACGGGGCGCGGCCGCACCACGTGTTCCTATTTCATGCCCGGCGACACGACCGTGCTGTACGCCTCAACCCATCATCACGACGAAGAATGCCCCGCCGAACCCGAAAGGCGTCCGGGCGGTAAATACGTTTGGGCGATCTATCCCACCTTCGACATTTTCGTGGCCGACCTCAACGGCCAGTTGGTGCGTCAACTGACCGACTCGCCCGGCTACGATGCCGAAGCCACCGTTTCTCCCCGGGGAGACCGCATCATTTTCACCAGTGACCGCAGCGGCGACCTCGAGCTCTACACCATGAACATCGACGGATCGGATGTCCGTCAAATCACTTCCGAGCTCGGTTATGACGGCGGCGCCTTCTTTTCTCCCGACGGCAGCAAGATCGTCTGGAGGGCTTCCCGCCCCCAAACCGATGAAGAGATCCGCGATTACAAGGAGCTTCTCGCCCAGGGGCTGGTCGAACCCACGAATATGGAAATATTTGTGGCCGATGCCGACGGCACGGACGTCCGGCAGGTCACCCGCCTGGGGAAAGCCAACTGGTGCCCGTTCTTCCATCCCGGAGGAGAGAAGATCATTTTCGGCAGCAACCACGCCTCCGAACGGGGATTCCCCTTCAACCTGTACCTGATCAATCTGGATGGCAGCGGCTTGGAGCGCATCACTGCCGATGATACATTTTCGGCCTTTCCGGTCTTTTCCAACAACGGCAAATACCTCACCTTTTCCAGCAACCGGAACAACGGAGGTACGCGGGACACCAATCTGTTTATCGCCGAGTGGAAGGACTGATGAACCCCCGGGCCCCGGGAGGTCAGCGGGCAAGATCCGTCACGCCACCCCACGCGATGAAGTAGGGATTGCGCCGGTCGGGTTTGTTGTACGCCAACGGACGTCCGGTTTCCGCATCCAGGAGGTGTCCACCTGCCTCTTCGAGAATGATTTGGGCCGCGGCGGTGTCCCATTCCATGGTCGGTGCAAATCGGGGATATACATCTGCCTCTCCGGACGCCAGCAGCAATATTTTGAGGGAGGAACCCATCGCTTTGAAGGCCGGTTCGCGAAATCCGGTCACAAATGCCTCCGTCTCCGGATCGCGATGGGAACGCGAGGCGACAAACCGGAGTCCGGACTGCTTGCGGGAAAAGGACGAAACCGACAGCCGTTCCGGTCCTGATGCTCCCTTTCGCCAGGCACCTCCTCCTTTCCAGGCCCAGTACATACGGTCCTTTGCCGGAGCAGCAACAACGCCTGCCACGACATTCCCGCCCTGCAACAATGCGATATTGACGGTGAATTCTCCGTTCTTCCGGATGAATTCCCGGGTCCCGTCCAGGGGATCCACGAGCCAGCTCCATGCCAGTCGTTGCCGATGGGCAAAATCCAAATCCCCTGTCTCCTCCGAGAAATAAGCGATCTCGGGAAAAGCTTCCCGCAATCGCCGGGCGATCACCCTGTCTGCGGCCAGGTCCGCTTCGGTCAGCGGGCTGTGATCTTCCTTCCGGGTGACTTCCGAGGGTTCAAACCGGTGATAGACATCGAGAATGGCTTTGCCGGCTTCGCCGGCGGTCTCGCCCAGGATGGCACAGACTTTCACCAACGAAAGCAATGCCCCTTCCTTGCCGGGTATCTCCACCGTTCAGGATTTGGCCATTTCCTCGAGGGTTACACGAGGGGCGGACGATCGTATCTCCTCCGAGGCCTGGGCACTGTACGGCTGGAAATTTCTGGCAAATTGCAGGGCCAGCTCGGTGGCCTGACGGTCGTAGGCATCCTTGTCCGTCCAGGTGTTTCTCGGGTTGAGCACCTCGTCCGGTACATCCGGACAGTGGACCGGAAACTGCAGCCCGAACAGAGGGTTTTCCTGATACGTGACCTGGTCCAATCGGCCCTCCATGGCAGCCCGGATCATGGCCCTGGTGTAACGGAGTGACATCCTTTGTCCGGTACCATAGGCGCCTCCGGTCCAGCCGGTATTCACGAGCCAGACAGATACCTGATGGCGACGCATCCGCTCGCCCAGCATTTCGGCATAACGCGTGGGATGCAAGGGGAGGAAGGGCGCTCCGAAACAGGCCGAGAATGTGGTGGTAGGCTCCGTGACCCCGTCCTCGGTACCGGCGACTTTGGCCGTATAGCCCGAGATGAAATGGTACATGGCCTGACCGGGGCTCAGTTTCGAGATCGGCGGCAAGACCCCATAGGCATCGCAGGTCAGGAAGAAAATATGACGCGGATGACCGGCCCGCGAGGGATGGCAGGCATTGGCAATATGCTCGATCGGATAAGAAACCCGGGTGTTTTCGGTGATGGTCTTGTTGTCGTAATCCGGCTCACGGGTGCCCGGTTTGTACACGATGTTCTCGAGGATGGCGCGATGGCGAATGGCCCGGTAGATATCCGGTTCCTTCTCTTCGGAAAGGCCGATGCATTTGGCATAACACCCACCCTCGAAATTAAAGACGCCGTCGGAGGTCCATCCGTGCTCGTCGTCGCCAATAAGGGGGCGGGCCGGATCGGCGGAAAGCGTGGTTTTTCCCGTGCCGGACAAGCCGAAGAAAATAGCCGTATCCCCCTTGGCACCCACATTGGCCGAGCAGTGCATGCTCAGGACATCATGCTGGTGGGGCAGGAGGTAGTTCAACACGGAGAAAATCCCCTTTTTGATTTCGCCTGTATAACCCGTACCGCCGATCAGGATCACGCGGCGTTGAAAATGAATGATGGCGAAATTGGGAGAGCGAACGCCATCGGATACCGGATCGGCCTGGAATCCGGGGGCGTTGAGGATCAGCCAGTCCGGCTCGAAATTCACCCGTTCCTCCCGCGTGGGACGGAGGAACATGTTGTAGGCAAACTGGTTGCTCCAGGGATACTCATTGACGACCCGGATGTTGAGCCGGTAGCCGGGATGGTCACAGGCATAAGCGTCCCGGACAAACACGTCCTTTCCCGAGAAATAACCGCAGACCTTCTCGTAAAGCCGGTCGAATACGGCTTCTTCGACGGGCAGATTGAACTTGCTGGTCCAGTCCACACTGCCGTCCGTTTCAGGCGTTCGCACAATAAAACGGTCCTTGGGTGCCCGGCCGGTAAATTTACCGGTGGTCACCGACAAAGCGCCTTTGTCGCTCAACTCGCCCATGCCGCGACGCAAGCTTTGCTCGACCAGCTCTTCCGGTGTCAGATTCCAGTATGCGGTCTGATAATCGCGAATGCCGATGGATTCCAGAGAGGCGTTGTGCGGCCGATGGCCGACGATCTGCTCGTTCATGCGGGGAAGGTTTGAATACCCTTGGTAACGGATGGTCAACACACCGGAATATCCCTACCAAAGTGGACCGCAAAAGTACGCTGAAACACCCGGATTTGTCCCCGTCCGAACGGGATAAGCAAGGACCATGACGAAGATCACGGCCTTCACCCGGCCGGGTCCATTGCGCTTACTTTATATTCTTGCACATATGAATTAATGTAATTTTATATTTGTGAATTAAACATATGTCAATGTCCTGCCTCCCGGAAAAGGATGCCCGCAGGGGCACCGGCGCGCCACAGCCCGGGAAAAAACCTACCTTTGCCCCATCCAAGCACAATCGCGCGCGCCATGGCCAAGGTAGATCTGATCATGCCCAAAATGGGCGAAAGCATCATGGAAGCCACCATACTCCGCTGGTTGAAAAAACCCGGCGACCCGGTTGCGCTGGATGAGACCGTCCTGGAGATCGCCACCGACAAAGTGGACTCCGAAGTGCCCTCACCCGTTGCCGGCACCATGGGTGAAATCCTGTTCCCGGAGAATGCCGTCGTGCCCGTCGGAAAAGCTATAGCCGTCATCCTCACCGGCGCCGGAGAAGCCCCCGCACCCAACGGCAATGGACAGCCGGCAGCCACCACTGCCCCGCCAAAGGAGGCGGCACGCCCCGCCGAAGCCGTTGCTTCCGTTTCTCCGCCTGCCCATACACCCGCACCGCCCCCCACCCGCACCGGCGCCGGAGGTTCACGGTTCTATTCCCCTCTCGTGCGCACCATCGCTCAAAAGGAACAGATCAGCACCGACGAACTGGATGCCATCCCGGGCAGCGGCGCCCAGGGCCGAGTGACCAAGTTTGATGTCCTGCAATATCTCGAAAACCGCACCGCTGCACCCGCCCCTTCCCCGGCGACACCGGCCCCATCCCCGGAGCCGGCTGCTTCCCGGTCCGTCAGCGGCAACGTGGAGATTATCGAGATGGACAGGATGCGACGCCTCATCGCCGACCACATGGTCATGTCCAAACAGACATCACCCCACGTCACCTCCTTTGTCGAGATTGATGTCACACCCATCGTCCAGTGGCGGGAGAAGATCAAAAAGTCGTTCGAAACCAAATACGGGGAGAAGATCACCTTTACCCCGGTCTTCATCGAAGCTGTGGTGAAGGCCATTCTCGATTTTCCTTTGATCAATATCTCCGTGGACGGCGCCACCATCATCCGCAAGAAAGACATCAACATCGGCATGGCCGCCGCCCTTCCCTCCGGCAATCTCATCGTACCGGTCATCAGACAGGCCGACCAGTACAACCTGGCCGGACTGACGAGGATGGTCAACGATCTGGCCCGTCGGGCACGGGAAAACAAACTGAAACCCGAGGAAATCCAGGACGGCACGTTTACCCTGACCAATGTAGGCACCTTCGGCAATGTAATGGGCACTCCCATCATCAATCAGCCCCAGGTAG
>JAGFIW010000020.1 GCA_024103195.1 Saprospiraceae bacterium
CCAAAATGAAAGAATGGATCACGGCGGTCAAATTGGAACGATCATATACCAAGGAGGAGATCATCGCCATGTATCTCAACCACTTCAATTTTATCAATGGGGCATACGGGATCAAGGCGGCCTCAGAGATTTATTTCGGGGTCGGGCAGGACTCATTGTCCATTGAGGAAGCGGCCACTTTGGTCGGGATGCTGCAGAACCCTTCCCTGTACAATCCCCTTCGAAGGCCGGAGCAAACCCGGCAGCGTCGAAACGTGGTGTTGCAACAGATGGTCAGACACGGATTTCTCGACAAGCGTTCGGCGGATTCGCTGAAGGCACTGCCGCTGGATATCACGAGATACAGCCGCGTGTCGCACGACACCGGGCTGGCGCCCTATTTCCGCATGGAGTTGCGCAAAGAAATCCTCAGGATTCTCGAGCGGCCGGAATGCCGGAAGCCCAATGGCGAGAAATACGACATATACCGCGACGGTTTGCGGATTTACACGACCATTGATACGGCTATCCAACGCGAGCTTGAAGCAGCGGTTGCCCTGCATATGCCGGTCCTTCAGAAGAAGTTCTGGCGCACCTGGAAAAACCGGGATCCATGGCTTCACCGGGATCCCGATATCACGGATGCCGAAATGGAATTGCGGGATCAGGTACTGCAGGAGCAGATCCGGGGGATGGAGCGATACCAGGCCATCCGCTCGGCGCATTTTGAACCCTTCATCGAGGAACACGAATTGAAAATCGGCCGCCTCATGCTCCGGGATCTGGATATGGAGCGGATGTTGAAGGAGGAAAAGACGGCTGGGTACCTCAAGGACCTGGAGAGCCGGAAAATCATCAGTCCGGTCATGACCAGGGATTACAGGGAGATTATGGAAAGCGCCGTCTGGAAGGATTTGAAGCGCACCTGGGAAAGCTACCACCAGATGATCCGGGAAATGCTGGAGACCAAGGTCCCCATGCTTGTCTTTGACTATGAATCCCCGGGTTTTCAAAAAGACACTTTGATGTCGCCCTATGATTCCCTCAAATACCACCGGATGATCCTACAGACCGGGGTAGTGGCGATGGATCCTGGCAACGGGCATGTCCGGGGCTGGGTGGGTGGCGTGGATTATCGCTATTTCCAGTTTGATCACGTGACTTCCGCGCGTCAGGTCGGCTCGACCTTCAAACCGTTTGTCTATGCCACGGCCATTGCGCTTCAATCCATCTCTCCCTGTACCGAACTGGATGATCAGCCCCAGACGATCATACCCGGCGAGGGCAATTTCGGGCTTTCCAAAGAATGGACGCCCAGTAATTTCGATGCGTACACGGGAGAAAGGATGACACTTTTTGAGGGACTCAGGAAGTCCAAGAACACCTTTTCCGTCTATCTGATGAAACAATTGGGGGATACCGAGCCGGTGTTGGGCCTGATCAACAATATGGGTATCGACAGTTCGGCGCGGTTGCCCAACGGCCGGCTTCGCATACCGCGTCAGCCTTCCATTTGCCTGGGGTCTGCCGATCTGAGTGTATTGGAAATGACCGGGGCATACACCTGCTTTGCCAATGACGGTGTATACAACAAGCCGGTCATGGTGCTGCGGATAGAAGATGCGTACGGTCGCACCATTTATCAGGAAGTGCCGCTGGAACGCCGGGCCCTGAGTCAGGAAGCCAATTACGTGATGGTGGAAATGCTGCGATACGCCAGCCGCGGAGCAGCAGGGTTCAGCGGGGTCAAAAGTGACTTCGGCGGCAAGACAGGGACAACCAATTACTATGCCGACGGGTGGTACATGGGCATCACGCCTTCCCTGGTTGTCGGCGTCTGGGTAGGTGGGGAGGACCGCTGGATACGTTTTACCAATCCGTCGGACGGCCAGGGATCGGTGCTGGCTCGTCCCATTTTTTCCGAAGCCTTGCGGAGGATCGAGCAAAATCCGAATGCGCAATATGAGGCAGGCCGGAAGTTCAGGAGGCCGGACAAAATCAGCATTGAACTCAATTGCCAGCTTTACCAGCGTCCCAGTGGCGAAGAGGTCCCCTATGACGATCAGGATATCTTTGAAGACATTTTCCAATAGCCTATGACAGGGAGGCTCTTATCCGGCATGCGCATTTCAACGCGGTGGATGGTGGTGATCACCACGCTGGCCGGAGCTATGGGGATGATGCCCGGATGCATTCCGGCCGAAAAGCAATCAGCGCGGACCATCCGGAAGGAAGCCGATGATGCGCGTGTCCATGCGATAAGGAGACAAGAGGACCGGCGGGAATTGGACAGTCTTTACCAATGGCTTGCCCATGAAGATCCGACCTACAGGTATTTTGCCCTGAGAGCGCTGGTGTCTGTGGGCGATTCCACAGCCGTAGAGCCTTTGCTTCCGTTGCTGAAGGATGAGGATCCGGAAATTCGTCGCTGGACGGTCTTTGCACTGGGTCAAACGGAATCGCCCCAAGCAGTACCCGGGCTCCTGGAGGTATTTGATCCCTGGGACAGCCTGGGTTATTCGGCAGCGCTCAATGCGGAGATCCTCGAGGCGGTGGGCAAGTTGGGTGATGCCAGCCATCTCCATGCGATGGCCACGGTCAAGACGTATGATGAAGCGGACACCCTGTACCGGATCGGACAGGCGAAAGGGTTGTTCTATTTTGCCCGACGAGGTATGGCTGACCCCGAAGCTACAGCGCGCATGGCAGCGGTCCTTGCGGATGAGAATGCCCCGCGGGAAGCCCGGTTTTACGCCGGACATTACCTGGCCAAAGCGCCCGATATCCGGTTGGATACCCTCATGTTGGAAATGGTGAATGCCCTGCGGTCCGAGCCCGATCCGGATTTTCGCCTTGTCCTGGCGTTGGCGGTAGGGCGCAGCACGAATGCACTGGCCAAATCCTCCCTGATCGGTTTGTTTCCGCTGGAAAAGGATTACCGGGTCAGGGTGGCCATGCTCAGGGGTCTGGCCCTGCATGATTTTGCCAGCATCCGCGAAACACTGATCAAAGGTCTGCACGATACCTCCTACCATGTGGGCGTGGTGGCTGCGGAAATACTGACGAAGGTGGTGGATCCCAAGGAAAGCCCCGAATGGCTGACCATGGCCCGCACGATAAAGGATCCATGGGTGAAGGCGCATCTTTACCAGGCGTTGAGCCGGTTTTGTCCGGTATTCCTGCCGGCAACCCGCACGGCCATCCAGCAGGATATCCGTCACCACCTGGCCAGTTCCGGTGATCCATTCCTCAAAGGAGTTTACCTGCGGGCATTGGGCAAGTTTGGCTGGAACGTGGGCATATTGCGTGAGGAATGGAGCCGGGCCCGGCATCCATACCTGCGGACCAGTGCCATGGAGGCGCTGAAAGACATTTCCGACCGTCCCGACTTCCAGGTGGTGTTTGGTCAATCGGCCCGCAGCATCCGCCGCAACCTGGCCGACTTTTTCATGCAGGTCATAGCCAGCGGTGATGCAGGCAGTGTGGCTACGGCATCTTTGGCGCTACGCCATTCATCCGGTGTCTACCGCGACCTGGTCAGAGCGGACTCCACTTTTCGCAAAGCGCTGGAAGCCTGTACCCTGCCTCAAGAGAT
>JAGFIW010000022.1 GCA_024103195.1 Saprospiraceae bacterium
AACAGAGAATCCCCGGTCATCATGGCCGTCAACGGCTCCGCCGGTTCCAACACTTCGATACTCCGCGTAATGGTACAATTGTTCTGGTCCGTTACCGTCAGCGAATAAACACCGGGCGGCAAACCACTCAGGTCAGGGGAGGTGGCACCGGTATTCCAGAGGAATGCATAAGCAGGACTTCCTCCAGTGATGTCACTGGTAACAGAGCCAGTACTGTCGCCGAAACAGGCGACATCCACCTTCTCCAATCCTCCCGTCATGCCGGGCGGGCTGGTAATGCTGATGTTAAAGGTGCGCGTGCAAAGGAAAGCATCCGTCACGGAGACCACATAAATACCGGGGCTGAGCCCGGTGGGGTCCTCGACAGTAGCGCCGTTGTTCCATACAAACTGGTAAGGGGCTTGACCACCGACAACCGTGAGATCAATCTCTCCATCGCTGTCCCCCGAGCAGCGCACGGCGGTAGCGGTCCCGGTGATCACAATTTCGGGCGCTTGCTGGATCGTGGCTGATTGTACGACCGTACATCCTCTTTGGTCGGTCACGGTGACCTGGTGGGTGCCCGGAGGGAGATTCTGGGCCAGCGCCTGTTTGGAACCGGTGCTCCAGTCAAAGGTATAGGGCGGTGTACCTCCGCTGACGGTAGCTTGTGCTTTTCCGTCATTGGCACCGAAACAGGTGATTTGAGTTGGCGTGACCTGCAGGACAATTGCCGGAGGCTCATCCAGCACCAGGGTATCGAGGTGGGTGCAGTTATTGTTGTCCGTAATGGTCACCACATAGGTACCTGCCCCCAGATTGGAGGCAGTAGGTGTATTTTGTCCGGAAGGGTCATTCCACAAGTAGGTATAGGGCGGGATTCCACCCAGTGGGGTCACAGTGCCTGATCCGTCCGTGGCGCCGAAACAGGAAACGGGTTGGGACAGAATGACACTGGTGAATATGGGAGGTTGCTGCACAGCCACCGAGTCCACGGCCGAACAGCCGTTGAGGTCCGTCACCGTCACGCGATAAGTACCTGCCGGCAAATCCGGCACGGAGGCAAACATGGAAGCGCCGGGATCATCCCACTGGAAGGAAAATCCACCGGTCCCTCCGGAAGCGGAAACAGTGGCGATACCGTTGGAACCACCGTAACAGGTGACATGCTTGGGAGAGGTGACCGTCTGGATGGGAAGCGGCTCGGTCAGATTGAAGGTGTCCAGTGCCGTGCAGCCACTGGCATCCGTCGTGGTGAGGTAATAAGTACCGGCGAACATATTGGCACTCAGGGGACCTGAAACGCCATTACTCCAGGAAAAACTATACCCTCCTGCTCCTCCGGTTGCGGTGACATTGATACTGCCATCCCCATCTCCGTTGCAGGTAGGCCGCGTAAATCCCGGGGTCACCTCAATGTCAGAAGGCTCGAAGACCTCAATGTCGATGACGGTGGAGCACGTGTCCGAATCCGTGATGGTGACACTGTACATGCCGGCCGGAAGATCATTGCGCATGCTCAAACCCGGCCCCCCGTCACTCCACTGGAATCCATAAGGAGGCATCCCTCCGGAAACCGTAATGGTCACTTCTCCGTCGTTGCCGCCAAAGCAGGTAGTGGGATTTGAACTGAAAGAGATCATCAGGTCGGTGGGGGTCAAAAGGGTGGTTGTTTCGACCTGCGGACAGTCATTGGCATCGAGAATGGTGACCGTGTAGGTACCTCCCGTCAATCCGGAGACAACCGGACCGGAAAGGCCGGGTGCATCCCACAAATAGCTGTAGCCCCCGGCACCTCCGGAAGCATTAACAGCTATCTGTCCATTGGCATTGGTGCTGCAGGTAGGATCTGTCGGGGCCATGGAAGCCATCAGGGGCGGAAACTCGTACAGGGTCACCTGGGCTATGGTCTGACACCCATTGGCGTCCGTTACCGAAAGGTCATACAAGCCACCCGGCAGGCCGGTGCGCAGCGAATCGGTTGAACCGTCCGCCCATTGCCAGGCATAGGCCCCCGTCCCACCGGTCACCACCGGTGCAATAGCGCCATCGGCATCTCCGGCACAACGCACAGTATCGAGATCAAAGGCCTGAACGACCAGCGCTTCAGGCTCCACGAGCACCACCATGATTTCATCATCGCAGCCCAATGTATCCTGGACATACACCTGATAAGTACCGGCACTCAGGTTGTTTTGAAATCCCGGCAGTACCATTTGTCCGTTGAGCTGTACGGTGGCTGGTGCGGATCCCTGCTGAAGCACAATCTGGAAGGAGCCATCCGCCCCTCCGGCACAGCGGGGCATGATGACCTGATCCACCATCAGCGCCGGGGGGACGCAATCCAGGGTACGACATTCGAGGGTATCCCGGAGTGTTTGACACGGTCCGGTGGTCTGCAGGACAAACGTGACCGGCTCGTCAAGACCCAATCCGCCCAGCCAGTGGCCGGCAGGGCCGTTGTTGGGGGTTACCCACGGTCCGCCGTTGATGCTGACTTCAAAGGTCTCGCCGATGCCTTGTTCATTCCACGCAATACCCAATTCATTGAATCCGATCAACGCACAATCGGGGACCGGGGGGAGGAGGTCCGGGTGGATATTCACTTCCAGGGTATCCGAACGCCTGCAACCGTAGCTGTCCCGGACATCCAGGTACAGGGTTTTGGCGGCCAGGGCTTGCGTGCCCGTCAGGGAACAGGTATCACAGGAGACTTCCGCACCGGGCAACCACTGATATTCCAACCGGTATTCCGGCAGGAAGGTGATGCGCCAGTTGAGAAGCTCGCCATCCGGGAGGGGGGCATCGTCGAGGACGAGGAGACGCCATTCGCCATTGGAAGGATTGACGGGGGCGTCCCACAATTCATGCCATTGTCCTTCCGGTTGGAAGGTTCCTGTAAAAGGGGCGGCCACTTTGGGAGCGCCAAAGGGATCCCCGTAATCAATGGGTTGCGTGGCGGCGGGTGAAAAGCAGGTTTCCGTGTAGTTGTCTCCGTCCCTGCCGTTGTCGGTTGTGAGCGCGATGAATCTTCCGCTGGGGGCGATCAGATAAACATCGACATCATCGATCCACGGGTGGTCAATATTGATGCATACGGAACCGATCATACCAGGCCCCAGATTCTTGGGGAACACGCCACTAACCTGGACGGGAGCATAGACTGCGATGAGGGGAGAACTACTGTTGGGGGGGGATATGAGTGGGTACCTGTTGGGGTTGACGAACGTTTTGGGGTCCGGAATGATGACCGGAAGGGTGCCATCCACGGAAAGCAGATCCCCCGTGCAGGCGAGGAGGTCGGGGCCGAGATCCGGCTTGGGGAGCGTGTCGTCGGTGATAAAAAACCAAAGGGTGTCCAGCCTGCAGGGATTTCGCTGGAAGATCAGGCCAATGCTTTCGGTGCCTTCCGTCACCCCATCCTCAAACACCTCAAAATGGACGGTGAGAACACTGTCGCCCGCCGGTATGGTGATGGCAGGAGGGTTCATGAGGTAATCCACGCCAATGGTTGCCGTGCCGGTAAAAGACACGGGGATGTCAATGGGCGCCGGGGCGGCGGCCCTTATGGAGAAGGTGCCTGTACCGCCAGCACATCCCTCCGCCATGGTTTCGTTGGCGGAGACGGTGGAAAGGGCAAACTGGATGGGCGGAGTACCGAAACTTTTGGCTTCGAGAAAAACGCCGGAGTCAAAAACGTTGTCGGACACGTCGGCAATCGCCATCCGGATGGTATAGGTGTCACAGGGTACTACAATGGCCTGGGCGAGGAAAACATCGGTAAAGCCGTCGAACGTCGGTTGGCCATTGGCTGCCGTCAGATTGAAAAACTGAGGATTTTGGGGCGGGCAAACGATGGGGTTTTGGTTGGGATTGCTGTTGTGAACCGTATTGATGGCTACATAGGAAGAAGTACCGGGCACCAAAGCAATATTCTCCGCCCCACCGGTAAACGGACCGTTGAAACCGTTGCCCCTGATGAAGAAGCCGAAGACATCATTGAACTGGGTGCAAACATATTCCTCATACTCTTCCGATGTGAAGACATAGCGGAATTCCAGTGTATCGGCATAGGGGACAAAAGTGATTTCGAAGGCCGCCAGATCCTGAATCGTGAGAGGCGTCACCAGCGAATGCAGGTCGGGATCCTGAAGGCCTCCGGAGGTTTGACCCGAGGTGGAACCCGATGTATTGGGGCTGGCAGCTGTATTGGCCAGACCGGTGGACATGACGATCCCGGAAGGGATACCGATATTGGTCTGGGCAGCGTTGAAATACCCGATGGCGGCGGTACTCCCTTCAAAATTCACCTGAAGCACTTCAACCCCATTGGCCAGAAATACATTTTCAATCAACTCCTGCGGGGTGAATACACCGGAGGTCACCTGCATCTGACCGCTGACAGGCAGGGACAAGATGGAAAGGCAGGCAGCCAGAAATGAGGAAAGGCGTGGACGGCGAAAAGACAAGGATAGCAAACGTTGCATCATAAGCCGGTTTCTGTTCAACCTTCCCTGCATGAGAAGGGGGGAACCGTCAAAATTAACGGATTCCCGGGAAAGTCCCTATTGGTCCGCCAAAATAGGCTCTTCATCGAAATTGCCGCCCGTCCCGTGATCCGGGACTTATCTTTGATGTTTCAAGCGAAAACCAAATCGGCAGCCATGCGTCAGTTTTTCAAATTCTTTACCGCTTCCTGTCTCGGTACGTTGGTGGCCCTTGCCCTTCTCGTGGGTATCATGGTGCTCATCGGCAGCCGTCTCGCCTCCAGCCTCGACCGGTCGGTATATATCGCCCCCAACTCGGTACTTGAGCTCCATCTGGATGGCCAGATCCCCGAAAAGACCAACAATCTGGCCAATGTCCCTCTGGAATTGGCCGATAAAAAACACATCGGGCTTTACGATTATCAGCAGATGATCCTGCATGCCGCAGAGGATGAC
>JAGFIW010000027.1 GCA_024103195.1 Saprospiraceae bacterium
AGAGGAGGGGTGGCCCCGGATTCGTATTTTTGCCGCCAATCTCGCTCTATGGCCCAGGATGCAATCAGGGTAGGTATTTTTTTCGGAGGTCCATCCCGAGAACGGGAGATCAGTTTTGCCGGCGGGCGAACGGTTTTTGACAATCTCGACAAAAGCCTCTTTGCGCCAGTACTTTTTTTTATTGATGCTCGCAGGACATTGATCGAGCTGGAATGGCCCTACATCTACCGGGGTACGATCCGGGATTTTTACCCTCCCGCGGATTACCTTCCGGCACGAACGGGAGGGATCCAGATCTATGCCGACTCTCTGGAGAATTTAACCCCTGCCGAATGGAACGAAATGGCGGGACGGGTGGGCAAAGTCAGGGCCTGGACCGAATTGCCCGGCCTGATTGATACGGCATTTCTGGCTCTTCACGGAGAATTTGGGGAGGATGGCCAGATCCAGGGTCTGCTGGAAAGCCTGGAGATCCCCTATACGGGCAGTGGCATTCGCGCCTCCTCCATTGGCATCGACAAGCATTTTCAGAAGCGCATGATGCACGCCGGCGGATTTGCCGGCCCTGCCTATTCGGTCATTACCCGCCAACAATGGTTGACCGGAGATCCTCTCTCCCATTATCGCGAAGCTTGTCGGCTGTTTGGGGACAAAGTGGTCATACGCCCGGCCAATCAGGGCTCCTCCATCGGCGTTACCATTCTCCCTCTTGAAAATCCCCATGCTTTCATTCAGGCCGTTGACAAAGCCTTCTTCCGGGAAACGGTGAGCCACACATGGTGGGACCAACTGACTCCGGATGACCGGATAGCCCGTATCCGGACGCTGTCGGATATCCGCGAAGGACTGGGATTTCCGCTGATGGCCAATGGTGTCCGCGTCTGCCTGCCCGGCGAATTGCTGGATATGATGAACCGGCAAACAGGGGTTGACTGGCTGCTGGAAGCCATCCATCAGGAAAAAGAGGTGTTGCTGGAGGGTTTCATTGCGGGCAAGGAATTTTCATGTATCGTCATCCGCACCGGTGAGGGAAAAGCTGTTGCATTACCCCCGACGGAAATCATCAAAGGCGGAGAGGTATTCGACTACCGGAGCAAATATCTGCCGGGGTTGTCCAGGAAAGAAACCCCCATACGACTCCCGGATGCGGAGATTGAAGCCATTCGCAAGGAATGTGAACGGCTTTTCGATTTTCTGGATTTCCAGGTCTATGCCCGCATCGATGGATTTCATCTGCCTGACGGAACGATTTGCCTGAACGATCCGAACACGACTTCGGGCATGATGCCGTCGTCCTTCTTTTTTCACCAGGCCGCTGAAATCGGCCTCGACCCCAGTCGTTTTTTGACGTATATCGTACGCTGTTCATTGACTGAGCGCGCGCTGATGGCCGGTCCTCATGCCCGGTGGGAAGATATTCCCGAGCGGCTCGATCGTGGGCTGGAGCGAGCAAGAACAGGAGCCACGGACCGGATCCGGGTCGCCATCATTCTGGGAGGATACAGCAGCGAGCGGCACATCAGTGTGGAAAGCGGACGCAATATCTACGAGAAGCTGGCCAGTTCTGAAAAATACGAACCCGTTCCTGTTTTTTTGACCGGCGGACCGGATGCACACCGGCTGTTTTTATTGCCGATTCCACTGCTTCTCAAGGACAATGCCGATGACATCCGTGACCGGGTCTTCCATCCGGTCCATCATCCTGTAATTGAGGCCATACGGGCCGAATGCGCTTCCGTCACCCGAAAATTTGCACGGGCAGGCCATTTGACCGACCCGGTTGAAATCCGGTATGAAGATCTTCCCTCCCTGTGTCAGGCTGTTTTCATCGCCCTGCATGGACGGCCCGGAGAGGATGGTGAGGTGCAACGGCGGCTGGATGGCCTGGGATTGCCTTTCAACGGATCGGATGCGGCGTCTTCCCGGTTGACCATTGACAAATACGAAACGCTGCAAACCCTTCGCAAGCACGGGTTCCTGGTCGCCCAGCAGTTTCTCGGTCAGGCGTCGGAATGGAAAAAGGATGAGAAGGCCTGGTACGCCGATATCGAATCCCGTTTCGGCTACCCGTTCATTGCCAAGCCGGTCGATGACGGGTGCAGTTCCGCCGTCAAAATCATCCGAAACCCATCCCAACTGGAGGCATATGCAAAGGCCATCTTTCGCGAAGAGGATGTTTTGACGCCTGCTTTGGAGAAGACTTTGGGTCTCAAGCCCAGGGAGGAATTTCCGCGCAAAGGGCAGATCCTTTTTGAAACCCTGATTACCCGTGGGGAGGCCTCGCATTTTCTCGAAATTACCGGCGGGTTGGTCACCAAATGGGAAGATGGCCAAATCAGATACGAAGTTTTCGAGCCTTCCGAGGCATTAGCGGGTAAGGAAGTATTGAGTCTGGAAGAAAAATTTCTGGCCGGGGAAGGGCAAAACATCACCCCAGCCAGATTTTCTCCGGACCCAGCAGAAGCCCGGCGTATTTCCGGGAAGGTCCGTGCGGATCTGGAGAGGGCTGCCCGCATCCTGGGCGTCACCGGATATGCACGCATTGATGCCTTTGTACGCATCTTCGCGGATGGACGTGTGGAAACCTGGATCATCGAAGTCAATTCCCTGCCTGGCATGACACCGGCTACCTGCATTTTCCATCAGGCTTCCATAAGCGGATATACGCCGTTCCAATTCATCGACCAAATCCTTTCGTTCCCCTTCCATGAGCGCGCCCCTGTCTGACCGGTTAAAGAGGATTGCCAGGTCATTGGTCCATTTCCTCACTTCTGCCTTGTTTCTCAACAACCTGATAGCGTTGGCGGGTACATCGGCTTTTCTCCTTCTTTTTGTGATGTGGTGGCTGCGCTGTTATACCCATCACGGGGAAAAGATTCCGGTCGACAATTACGTGAATGCGGAATTTGTAGAGGCGCAAAAGGATGCCCGGCGCAAAGAATTCGAACTGGTGGCTGAGGACAGCGTATTCATGGTGGGGAGGCCTGGAGGCATGATCATCACCCAAAATCCGGAAGCGGGGTTTGCTGTCAAGGAAGGCAGGAGGATTTACGTTACCATCACCAAGTGGCAGGCCGACCTGATCCCGCTCAACAGCCTGCCCCCGATGTACGGTCAGGAAGTAGGAGGTGTACAGCGAGCGCTCAAGCAGCGTTTTGCTCTTGAATCGCAGGTTGTACGGGAAGTTTTTGACGAAGGGCCGCCTGGAATGGTGTTGATGGTACTGTTTGAAGGGGACACCCTGGTTGATGCCAAACGCAAATTGGGCAAGGGTACCATCGCCAAAGGGTCGCGTCTGGATCTTGTCATTTCCAAGGATATCAGTGAATCCTCTCCGGTACCTGATCTTGTCTGTCAGACCCTTTCCCAGGCGGAATTTCTGGTCAAGGCCGCCCGTCTGGAATTGGGTGCCATTCATTTGGATGACAACGTCACCAACCGCGCATCGTCATGGGTATATCGTCAGGACCCTGTCCCGTCCCGGGGACTTGTGTTGGCCAAAGGGGATTCCATTCAGGTTTGGGTGACCCGAGCCAGACCTTATTCCTGCCCCGATGATGCCGGAACGGAGCTCGAATGAAACCGGGATTTCCAAGGGGCAACATATCCCCTGCCCCATCGTTCCAACAAGGAAATATTTCGTCATGGCGCAACGCCTCCTACTAGCGTTATGCGTCCTGGTTTCCACCTATGTGACGTCCAGGGCGCAACTCGAAGAAGTACCCCTCCCGGTCAACCCTGTTCTGACCAGGATTTCTCCCCTACCCACTCCTGTCAACCATCCTGCCGGGAATCCTGAAGGTGGATTGCGCCAAACAGCTACCTGCGTGGAAAGTGGCGCATCTGTCTCATTATGTGCCGACACGACCGGCTTGGGCGAAGATGCGATGGTGGCATTGATCACCTGTTTTCCCCTCGATTACGGAACCGCCACGCTGGAGGGGATTTGCCTTCGGTATGAAACTTTACCCGGTGTGTTATGGGGTACGGACCGTGTGTGTTTGTCGGTGTGTACGGCTGGTGGCGAGTGCGATACCCTGGAATGGACGCTGACCATTCACCGTCCCTCCGTGAGGACAACGGAACCAATCACAGAAATGGGGGGATCTGACGAAATTGTCCTCTGTACCAACCCTGATCCGGGACTCCCGACACCCGTTTTCAGGGTGATCGGGCCTTTGGTGCGTCAGACCGGCGAGGTCGTCACCCTGGCAGAATGTTTTCGCTACACGACAGGCCGGTTTGGGGGTAAGGACACCGTCCTTTATGAAGCCATGTACGATGTCTGTTTGTCCGATACGGTGGCGTTCCCCATCCGGGTAACGGCCGATACCATCGGGTTGCCATTTTTTGACGACTTTTCCTATTCCGGTCCTTATCCCGACCCTGGCAAATGGCTGGATGACAAGGCCTTTGTCAATGCCCGGATGGCCATCGACCCCCCTTCAACGGGGGTGGCGACGCTGGATGGACTTGACAAGCATGGATATGCCTATACCCAGGCCGTGACCGAAAGGGATTTGTTGACCTCTGCCTATCTGGACCTTTCGCCTTACACGGCCGGTGAGGAGATTATTTTGTCTTTTTATGCCCAGCCCCGCGGGCTCGGTTTCAAACCCGATGTGACTGACAGTCTGATCCTGGAATTCAAGGACACTGCCGGCATCTGGCAGGTAGTGCGCGGATTGCCCGGATTGTTGTTCAATATGGCGCAACCATTTACGTATTATGCCCAAGCCGTCCCAGACGTCTATAGGTACAAAGGATTCCAGTTCCGTTTTCGCAACCGGTCGAATCTCACCGGAGCCCAAGACCACTGGCATGTGGATTATGTCCGGCTGGGCGTCGGCCAGCAGGCACAGCCCGGCAACCAGGACATCGCTTTTGCAAGCCTTCCCGGTTACCTGATCCGGAGGTATACAGCCATGCCCTGGACGCATTTGCGTCCGGACCCCCTACCCTGGATCAATGAGGAAATCGACATCCGGCTTTACAACCACTTTCCGGACACGGCCCAGGCAGATCCCAGTGCATTGATCATCAGAGACAAAATTTCCGGTCAGGTCCTCTTGGACCAGATCACCCTTTTGGAGTTGCCACCGATTGCGCCCATCAATCAGCGCGACCTTGCTCCGGGTCCCCACAGCTTTTTGAATACGTTGAGTGCCTCGGATTGGGTGGGGGAGCTCGCTTCATTTCCGGACGGAAAGCCGGGACTTGCCCTGGAACTGGAATATTCCTTCGAACAAGACCAGGAAAAAATCGTCAACGAGCCGGTGGCCCTGGCCAACAACATTGTAAGGAATACGACCGTATTGTCAACCTGGTATGCTTACGATGACGGTACGGCTGAAAGCGCGATCGTCGCCAAAAAGGCCGGTACCCAGGCTGCCCAGCAATTTGAATCGCCTGTTGCAGATACGTTGCGAGCGGTACAGTTCCATTTCCCCCTGTATCAGGTGGATGTCACCAGCCAAAGTTTCAACCTCCGTGTATGGACCGAATCGCTCGACAGCGAGCCGGTTTACGAGGAATTTTTCCTCCGCCCGTTTTATGCGGGTACGGTCCTGAATGACAGTCTTCAGGCTTTCACCACCTATGTCCTTTTTGATGAAAACGGAGCGCCCGCGGGCGTCCCCATCCCGGCCGGGACCTTCTTCATCGGTTGGCAACAAGGATCCAATGTCGATGATCCCATACCCGTAGGTTTTGATAAAAACCATCCGGATGCGTCGGATTATTCCTGGCAAAATCTCGATGGTGTGTGGGAACCGTTCCCGGGAAGCCTTCGGGGTGCCCTTATGATACGTCCCGTATTCGGACCCGATACACCGACCCATACGCCGGATCTGGCTCACTCGGAAGATGTGGTGGCCATGGCCGGTGATCTCCGTCTGTTCCCCAATCCTGCCACCTCTTTCCTGCAGTTGACGACCGCTGCCGCGTCCCGGGCGGAATGGCGTATTTTCTGTACGGATGCTACTGGCCGGCCGGTATTCGACAGGAACTGGACCGAGTGGATGGATTTGAGTGGGATGGCGGAAGGGTTGTATTTCCTGGGTTTGAAAGATCGGGAAGGACGACTGCTTCAGGTGAGGTCCTTTTCGGTCATCAGATAATTTCAGGGGTCCCTACGGATCTTGTGGACATATACATCCACATTGAATTCGTTTTGCAGCATTTTCATTTGCTCCTGGGCTTTTGTCAGGTCCGCATGGCGTCCCACTCCAACGGCATAGATATCCCTTTCTCCCCTGAAATGAAGAAGTTGGGACTGATGAAGACCCAGCTGACGCAGGTAAGTCATGTGGTCCCGCGCCCTTTCCTTCCGGAAAAAACTTCCGGCCAAAACCACATAGCGGGTTTCATTTCCTGACCGGGCATCCTGATTGAGCAATTGGGGCAACAGGGACCCCGAAGTGTCGACCAACCTGAATTGCGGCAGTGCCAGCAAGGCATCTGCTTCCGAAAATCCATGGGCAAGGTCATTTTCCTGTTGCCAATGCTCCATGGTCCGGTAAGCCAGGAGGGCGGCCACCAGGAAAATCAGCAAAACTGCCAACAAGGTATAACCTGCATAGAACCGGTTGGACATGGACCGTTGACGTTTAGAAATGATTTTTCCACATCATGGATTCCACCGGTTTGTCGGTGCGAACCTTGTATTTGGCCGAGGTCTTTCGGTTGTAGGGATTTTCGATATCCCCGTCCACCTGGAAGTAGATCAGCTGTCCGATGGGCATCCCTGCATAAATCCGGACGGGCATGGTGCAGGAGATTTCCAGGGTCCAGGTATTGCAGAATCCCACATCGCCTTTGCCTGCGGTAGCATGGATGTCAATGCCCAATCGGCCTACGCTTGACTTGCCTTCCAGAAATGGGACGGTGCTATGGGTTTCGGTATATTCTTCCGTGACGCCGAGGTACAAAATCCCGGGCCGGAGGACTAATCCCTCTTCCGGGATCTCGAAGACTTTAATCTGGTTGTGCTTGCGGGCATCGAGTTCAGTGTCCAAATAATTGGCGAGCCATTTCCCGAGGTGAACGTCATAGCTGTTGGTGCCAAGGTGCTCCCGGCGGAAGGGGTCGATGATGATTTCACCGCTGGCGATCGCCTCCAGGATCCTGGTATCAGACAGAATCATCCGTTAATGTTTGGTGCAAAGGTACGCGCCCGGGAGGATCACCGTACGGCGTCAGAACCCTTATTGGCCGCTCGCCAGATGATCAGGGACCTGTCATCCGATGCGCTGATAAGGGAGCCGTCGAAATCCGACCAGAGCAGGTTGTTGACCGAGTGACGATGCCCCTGGTCCCTGACGGGCTCCAGCGATTGCAGAAGGTCACCGGAAACGGCATTCCAAAGCCGGATGGTTTTGTCCCGGCTGGCTGTGGCAAGGATCTCGCCGGAGGGATCGATCGCTAATGCGTTGATGGTGTACCAGTGGGCCGGTGCTTCAAATTTTTTCTCCAGGCCGTTGTTGAGGTCCCAGCACCGAAGACGGGCATCCCGACCCCCGCTCCAAAGAAGGTGACCTGCCGGTGATTTGCGGAGGCTGAATACGGAAGGAAGGTGTGCATCACGGATCTCGTGCACCGGCAGCCAACGGACCGTATCGATCAACACAATCCTTCCATCACTGCACCCCGCCGCAAGAATATGGTCATCCAGGGGCTCCAGACAGCGGATGGATCGGGATGTGACCCGGAGGCTTTCCATGGGCCTGCCCTCGTCAGGCGACCAACGGGTGATCCGTCCGTCTCCTCCCCCCGAGTACACTTCATCCCCCAGGAGGGCGATGGCAAACACTCCTTTGAGGTGATGGTGTATACCGCGGGCTTCCTCCCCGTTATCCGGCCGGATCCGGTACAGACCTCCTCCGAAGGTGCCTGCCAGCAAAGTCTTCGACTTGTCCAGCCACATGATGGTGAATACCTGATCCGGAATACGGGCCAACAACTTGCCCGGCTCAGGATCCTGCAGATCCCAGGATACTACCCAGCCGTCTCCTCCACCCGAAAGGATTTGGCTTTGGCCGGATCCCCGGCACAGACCGTACACGGACCCCGGATGTCCGGTCAACTGGTGGATCCGTTGCAAAGGAGCGAACACGACCATACAACATGCCGGCCGGGTTTCTGTTGCATGCCGGCAAGCATGCGGTGGGGTTGCCTACCTTTGCCTCATGCCATTGCGATTTGCCCGCAAGGAGAAAAACGCTTTCTTCACCGGACTGTGGATAACGGCAGAGACGGAGGAGTGGTTCCTGCAAAGGCTGGGCAACGGCATCGCCGCCGAAATGGAGGCGGGGATCCCGCCCTTCCGGCGATTGGAGGCGTTGTCCACCCGATATCTTTTGCATGTCCTGAGTGGCCTGCCCGAACGCGCGCCCTGTGTCAAGGACCTGTTTGGCAAGCCTTACCTGGAGGGACAGGAGACGCGCATTTCCATCAGTCACTCCGGCCCCCTGGCGGCCATCATCCTGTCGCCCGATGCCGTGGGGGTGGATGTCCAACAATGGGACCCGCGCATGGAGCGACTTGCTCCGAGATTTTGCCACGAGGAGGAGATCCTGTTCGCTCATGGCAAAGACAGCCTCCAGATGCAACATGTTTTGTGGGGAGCCAAAGAGGCGATGTACAAAGCCCATGGCCGCAAGAGATTGGATTTCCGTGACCATTTGCTCTGCGACCGCTTTGATTGGAATCCGGCTGGAGGAAACTTTGATGCCCGTATCCTGGAGCCCGACACCCCTCCATGGTTGTTTCAAGGGTATTACCGGCCTTTCCCGGAAGGGATGCTGGTTTGGGTCGTGGAGAAAGCCCCTATTTTCGTGTCATGATGCGCACACTTATCCTCGTTTTGGCACTGACTTCATTGTATGCCGGATGCCGGAGATCCCCGTCCAAAGATCAGGCTGTATTGCCGGTGGATTTCCAGGTCTTTTACGAATTGTTTCATCGTGACAGCAGCTATCAGATGGAACATATTGTCTTTCCTCTCGAAGGGTTGCCGGATTATGCCGACCCGGCTGCAGCCGGACAAAAGTTTTACTGGGAAGAAACCGCGTGGACACTCCACAAGCCCTGGAACGAGGAGAAAACCGTTTTCCGGAAAGAAATCCTGATGCCCAGCGACCGGATGATTGTCGAACGGCTCTTCCATATCGACAAGCCCCTGATGGCCGAAAGAAGGTTTGCGAAGATGGGCGATGAATGGTATCTGATCTACTATGCCGGCCTGAATACCTACCGGATTCCGGGAGATCAGAAATAAGCGCCGCGCTGCAAATACCGACGGATATAATCCGAAACCCCCTCTTCCAGGGATGTAAACGGGAACGCGTACCCGGCCCCCCTGAGTTTTTGCATCTCGGCCTGGGTAAAATATTGATAGGTGTCGCGGATGTCTGCCGGCGTATCTATAAACCGGATATCGGCGGGTCGGTCCATGGATGAAAAGGTGGCTTTACAAAGGTCGAGGAAGGTGCGGGCTTGTCCCGTACCGAGATTGAAAATACCGGATGTTGGTTGTTGTTGCATTAAAAAGTGGAGTACATCCACGACATCCCGGACATAAATGAAATCGCGTTGTTGTTCTCCGTCGGCGATGTCCTTCCTGTGCGACCGGAATAGCTGCATGTAACCCGTTTCATTGATCTGTCTCCACGTGTGGAAGACCACGGATGCCATCCTTTTTTTATGGTACTCATTCGGGCCATACACGTTGAAAAATTTGATGCCGACCCAGAAAGGTGGCGTTTCTTTTTGATCCAGGACCCAACTGTCGAAGGTTTGCTTGCTGTGTCCGTAAGGATTGAGGGGCCGCAATTGCCGGACGAGGGCATGGTCGTCGGAATAGCCCAATGAACCATCCCCGTAGGTTGCTGCACTGGAAGCATAAATCAGCGGTATGCGCATCCGGGTGCATCGGTCCCAAACATCCATGGAATACCTCACATTCAAACGATCGAAAATGGCGGCATCCTTTTCGGCGGTATCCGTTCTTGCGCCCAGGTGGTAGACCCCCGTTATGCCCGACTGATGGCGATCCCACCATTCGAAAAACCGATCGCGATGCACGCGTTCCCGTACCCTTTTACCCTCCAGGTTGGGCGCTTTTGCCCCGGAAGAGAAATCATCCACCACGACCAATTCGGCCCCCGGGTCCTCTTTGAGCAATTTGCTCACCATGCAGCTCCCGATAAACCCGGCCGCTCCCGTTACAACAATCATGCACTTGGCTTTTCAGAGACAAAATTAACACGGCACTCCGGAGAAGCCTCCCAATACGGGGAATCCTGCTATTTTTGGAAGTTGGATTGCCATTCCGACATGCTTACCATTTGATGAACCGTATGTCCCCCTTAAAAATGATCTGGAGAGGATTGTTGCTGGTGTCGGTCATGTTGACCGCCCATCCTTTCTTTGCCCAAACGCCATCCACTTCGTGTGGAACGGACCTCGTCCACCGACGTCTGCTTGATATTGACCCCGCCTACCGGCAGGCCACCGAACGCAACGAATCGGAATATTGGCGATACCTGCACCAGTGGCCGGATGCCGATCCTGCGCGTGGCACCGGATGTGCCGGCGACCAGCGCCGGGTACCGGTGGTCGTCCACGTCATCCATCTGAATGAACCCGTCGGTACGGGTTCCAATATTTCCGACGCCCAGATCATGGGGGCCATAGACGGGTTGAACAACCGGTGGCGGGCCATTATCGGCGATGGTGCCGATATGGGATTTGAATTTTGCCTGGCCAAGCGAACACCGGCTGGTGCACCCACCAACGGAATTGTCCGGGTAAACGGAAGCGGTGTGCCCGGCTACACGGCGGGAGGGGTATCCCATGATGGAGGGCCCGGAGCGGACGAAACCGAAATCAAGGCCCTGAGTACCTGGCCCCAAAACCAGTATTACAATATTTGGGTGGTTCATGACATCTCCGGTTCCGTTGCCGGTTATGCCTATTTCCCCAATGGCGGTCCCCTCGATGGTACCGTGATTGTGGCCGGCACAATGACGCAGGGCAGTTCGACCCTGACCCACGAATTGGGGAAAGGATTCAACTTGTTTCACACCTTCGAAGGGGACAACGACGGTGCTGATTGTCCACCTGACAATGATTGTACCCAGGATGGGGACCGTGTATGTGACACACCCCCCCATAAGGTTGATGATTGCGGCGCCACCAATCCGTGTGGGGGCGGGGGCAACTGGGATGATTCCCGCCGCAATTACATGAGCTATTGCGGGGGTACAACCCGTTTTACTACCGGACAAGGTGTCAGGGTTAATGCCGCCTCCTACGGGGCCGCCCGCGCCCCGTTGTTTGCTTCCGAGGGTTGTATCCCGGCCGACGAAAACCGCGAAGCTGGCATACTGCGGATTGTCTATCCTTTTCAGCAACCGCTATGTGACGACACCTTTGAACCGATCATACGGATCAAGAATTACGGCACACAACCCATCTCCTCCATCACCATCGAGACCTGGGTGGATGGCGCTCTATGGCAAAGCACAATGCGCGCGCCCAACCTGGCCACGGGCAATGAGGCCAATCTCACGCTGGATCCCGTCACGCTTACGCCCGGAGGACATGATATCGACTATCGGATCGCCGATATCAATGGGGGGGGTGGAGACCCTTATCCCGACAATAACCGGCTGTGCACTTATCTGTACTATGAGCCGGTACAGACGGCATTCCCCGCTTGCTGGGATTTTGAATCCGGGCAGAAACCCGAAAGTTGGGTGGTGAACGGACCGCTGATCACCGTGGCTGAATACGGACCGACAGGATGCATGGACCAGGGAGACCACTGTCTTGTATTCGAGGCCTTTCATGCCGGAGCAGGCGGAAATGGTACACAGACCCTTATGGCGATGGTGCCTTTGGATTTGTCCGGAATGACCGGAGCCGCGCTCAATTTTGATGTGGCCATGCGGCGTAATTTCTATGCGGATCACCTCGGAACCCTGGAAGTACTCGTTTCCACGGACTGCGGACAGACCCTGACCCCCGTTTATCTCCGACGAGACATCAACGGTGGCAACACAGAGAACCTGCATACTGTTCCTCATCCGGGTGTACTACCGACTTCGTCATGGTTTCCCACCGATTGCAGCCATTGGAGACGGGATATCGCCGATCTCTCCGCCTTTGCCGGGCAGGAGGTCCTGGTGGCCTTCCGGTTTACCATTGACAAGGGTTTCAGTGAAAATCTTTATCTGGACAACATTTGTGTCCAATCCTGTGGCGGTTTTGCCGAGATAACAGCAGAAAACGGACCGGGGGTATGTTTCCCCGACAGCGCTCATTTTACGCTCAATACCGGACCGGGCTTCGTGTACAAATGGTTCATGAACAAAAAACCGTTACCCGGCGCTCAGGATCCGGACCTCTATGTGAAGGATCCGGGATTGTATTTCGGCGTGGTGGAAGCAGACGGATGCCGGTATTCCACCGATACATTGGAAATGCTTTATTTCCCGCAGGCCAATCCACAGATCATAGGCAACGTGTCCGTTTGCGAAGGGGACACGGCGATCATGGATGCCGGCGAACCTTACGACATTTATCTGTGGTCAACCGGAGACACCACGCGGTTTTTGCAAGTGACAGAGACAGGCACCTATACAGTTACCGTCACCAATGCCTGGGGATGTACGGGGCAGGACTGGACCCAGGTCACCCACAAGATCAAACCCAATGCGAACATCAACGGCAATCCCGATTTTTGCGAAGGGGGCAGCACGACCTTGTCGGTCAGCATTTTCGCCAACGATGTATTGTGGAGTACAGGGGACACCACTACGAGTATTCAAGTGACGGCGACGGGCACCTACAGTGTCACGGTGACCAACAGCAACGGATGTTCGGATACACAAGAGATTTTGGTTACCGAAAGAATTCCCCAGCCACCGCAAATCTCCGGTGTATTGGCGATCTGCTCCGGCACGGCCACCCAACTCGATGCCGGGTCCGGATATGCCTCCTACAAATGGAGCAACGGACCCATCACGCGCACCAATATCGTCACTGCAGCAGGCAATTACAGTGTTACAGTTACGGACCAGTGGGGCTGTGTTTCTTCTGCCAGTGTGGACGTCGCCGAACATCCCAAGCCCACACCGACGATTACCGGCAGTACCTCCTTTTGTGAAGGCACCGCGCATCCGCTGGATGTCGGGGGTGGCTATGCTGAATATCTATGGTCCAATGGGGAAACGACCCCCCAGATCCTGGTGACTGCATCGGGAATTTACCAGGTTACCGTCACGAGTGCCGCCGGTTGCACCGGAGCCACGCAGATTACCGTCACCGAACTCCCCTCGCCCCAGCCCCAGATAACCGGGGATACGGACCTCTGTGAGGGTGAGACCTCCACGTTGAATGCCGGCAACAATTTCTTTTCCTACGAATGGTCAACAGGTGCCTCCGGGCAAACGCTCGTGGTGCAGGCAACCGGTACCTATATCATCACCGTGACCAATTCCATCGGATGTCCGGGAACAGACACGATTGATGTAACTGTGCACCCTACACCCGCTCCCGTCATCACAGGCGTGCCTGCCATTTGCGCGGGTGAACAAACCGTCCTGGATGCCGGCTCTGGATTTGCCTCCTATTTGTGGACCGGAGGACAAAGCAGTCAGACCCTCACTGTGACGGCGGGTGGTATTTACACGGTAACGGTCACCCTGGCCGCCGGTTGCTCGGGTTCTGCCTCGGTTACGGTAACGGAAAGTCCCAATCCCCAGCCGCAGATCGCCGGGTTAACCGCATGGTGTGAAGGAGAAACCAATGTCCTGGACGCCGGCGCGGGTTATGCCACCTATTTATGGACAGACGGTCAAAGTTCACCGACTTTGTCCGTGGCCCAGTCAGGGTCCTATTCGGTGACGGTCACCAATAACGCAGGTTGTTCGGGGACGGATACCCACACAGTCACCGTTCATCCGTTGCCACAAGTGGAGGTGACGGGTATCCTTGAATTTTGTGAAGGTGCGTCAACAACCCTGACTGCCGGCGGTCCCGCAGGTTCCTATTTGTGGTCTTCCGGTGAAAGCAGTGCGCAAATTGCGGTGACGCTACCCGGGAATTACTCGGTGACACTGACCGATGCCAACGGTTGCCGCAATTCCGCTTCCGCGACGGTCACCCAGCAATCATTGGTATCACCCTCCGTGGTGAGTATCCCGGCCACTGTATGCCCGGGTGCACAGGTCCAATTGGTGGCGTCCGGCGGAACGGATTACCTGTGGTTGGAGGGGGCTGCCATGCTCAATGACCCGACCATTGCCAATCCTTCCCTTGTGGTCAATGAAACCGTAACCCTCTCCGTGGAGGTATCCAACAGTTGCAATGCGGAAGTGGTATCCATTACGCTGGATGTAAAAACACCCCTGGGCATGGCCGGTCCTGATCTGAATGTGCTCCAGGGAAGGGAAGTGACGCTGTCCGCCACCGGAGGCGTGCAATACCTGTGGGATGGTCCTTATGAGCTTTCCTGTACCCAATGCCCCGAGCCTCGGACAACACCCGCAGCCAGCGGTACCTTTTACGTGACCATAACGGACATTCAGGGCTGTGAGACCACGGATTCCGTCTTTGTGGAGGTATACGATGATCTTGATCTCGTCCTGGATCTGGTCAATACCATCACACCCAACGGGGATGGCTTCAATGACCTTTTGATCATCAAGGGACTTGAGTCCTTCGATGCCAACAGCCTGACCATTTACAACCGGTGGGGAGAGCAAATTTTCCATCAGGACAATTATCAGAACACCTTCGATGGCACCATCAAAGGGAAGCGGTTGCCCCCCGGCACCTATTACTACGTGCTCCGGCTTTGGCCGGGCGACCGAATTGTCAAATCCGTATTAGTTGTACTCCATGAAGACGATTGAAACCACGTGTTGGATCCGCACAGGACTGATCCTGTCTGCCATTTGGACGGCATGGGGCGTACATGCCCAGCAGATTCCACTGCCTGGCGTGATCCGGACCACCGATCACCTGTGGAATCCGGCCCTGACCGGACAGCCCGGCGCCTGGGGGGCACATGCCACCTACAGCCAACAATGGTTGGGATTTGACGGTGCCCCGCTGACGGGAATTGCCGGTGGGCACCGGAATTTTAGCAAGGACCGAATGGCTTTGGCGGCAGATCTGATGTTCGACGGTACGGGCCCGCTGTCCTTTACCGGCTTGTCCATCGCATATAAATACCAGATCAACCCGGGTCTGTTCGATGACGACGACCGGCTTTCCTTCGGTTTGTCGGGTTTGGCCGGGCAACGGCGATATGATGCGACCAAGGCGAAAGTCAGCGATACGGTTGACCCTTTGCTGAACAGCGAAGCGACCAGTACGTTTGACCTGAATGCCGGCGCCGGGATTTTGTATCGTTCCGTGCCTGACAACCGGCTCCACAAATCTCATTTTTATGCCGGGTTGGGCGCTTCCCGACTGGTGCCCAACCGGGTTGAACTGGAGAATGCGCCACTTCGCAACCGGATTCATGCCAATGCCGTCCTGGGGTGGCGCCACGCCCGGTATCTTTATCTCGACCATACGCTGTGGCTCAATTATGCTCATGAAGAATTGTACAATCTCGGGTACCAGTTTCGCATTGAAAACCCGGATGTATTCTGGGCAGGGTTGAATCTGAACACCAATTTCACCATCGGACTGGAAAGCGGAATGATCCTGGAAGGGGATTGGTTGCGTGCCGAACAACTCCGGGTCGGCGCCCTTGCGGCGTATAATGTGGGGAGGTTGGGTTCCCTCCAGGGATTCAGCTTCGGCATCAACCTCGAGGTCGTCAAGGATTTCTGACATCATTCCCGGGTCTTCAAAAGGTGATTGCCGGCATACCTTTACCTTTGGCCCGCCCAAAGTCGTGCCCGCACGCCCTCAAATTACCCATCATGAAACGGATTATCAAAACGGACCTGGCCCCCAAAGCCATAGGCCCCTATCAACAGGCCGTCATTGCTCATGGATTGTTGTTCACTTCCGGTCAGATTGCCCTGGATCCTGCTACCGGAGAACTCCGGCAGGGCACGATTGAAGAAGAGACGCACCAGGTGATGCGCAACCTGGGCGGTCTGCTGGAAGCCGCAGGCGCCACTTTTCACGACGTGGTGAAGTGCACGGTTTATGTCAAGGACATGCATGCCTATGCGCGAATCAACGCTGTTTATGCCGAATATTTTGACGCCGACCACGCTCCGGCACGGGAATTGGTGGAGGTGTCCAACCTGCCCCGGTTTGTCAATATCGAGATTTCGCTGATCGCCCGGATCCCGGACTAAACACTGCGCAATGGCTTCCCAAAAACGCGTTCTTTCCGGTATTCAACCTACCGGAGACATCCATCTCGGCAACTATTTCGGCGCCGTCAAAGCATGGGTGGACATGCAAAAAGAATTCGACTGTGTCTTTGGCGTGGTGGATTACCATGCGATGACCATGCCGTACAAGCCGGAACGCCTCAGGGAAGCCACATGGACGATGACTTTTCAACTGCTGGCCTGTGGCGTGGAACCCGATTTTCTGTTTATCCAGTCCCTGGTCCCGGAACATGCTGAACTGGCATGGATACTGGGATGCATGACTTCCTATGGCGAAGTCACCCGGATGACCCAATTCAAGGACAAATCCATGCAAGTCCAGGACAAGGACAAAGACGCCTTCATCTCGGCAGGATTATTTTTTTACCCCATACTGCAAGCTGCCGACATCCTGATTTACAAGGCCGATTATGTCCCTGTGGGCAAGGATCAGGAACAACATCTGGAGCTGACCCGCAACATTGCCGAACGTTTCAACCGGCAGTTCGGCAAAGACTATTTCCCTCTGCCTGCCCCTTACTTCACGCAAACGCCCAAGGTGCTCAGCCCGGCTGATCCCACCCGTAAGATGAGCAAAAGCCTGGGGGAAAAACACGTCATCAACCTGTTTGGGGAGCAAGAGAAAATGCGCAAACAGATACGCTCGGCGGTCACCGATACCGGAGACACCCCTGCGGGAGAAATGAGCCCGGGGGTCGCCAATCTTTTCACTTTGTTGAAGGCTTCCGGTGGCGTCGATGCATCTCGTCTACTGATGGACGAGCATGTCCGTGGCACTTTGCGCTACGCGGAACTGAAGGAGGTGGTTGCTGATGCCCTGGGCGTCATGATGGCCCCCATTCAGGACAGGTACAGGGATATCCTCGCCGACAAAAGAACTTGGAAAAAAAGGGTGCAGGAGGCCTCGGCACATATCCGCGATCGTGCCCGGGAAACGCTCCGTGAAGTTCATGAAATCACCGGACTCGGGGCATTGCGCTAAACCTGAATCGGGACCGGTATCAAGGCAAGGCCCCGGAGAACGCGGAAGAAAAATTGTCGCCGGCCGATAAGCCGGATTCTGTCACCGGACCGAAGTCCGGCGCCCTGTCATTTATCTGCTCCCGTCTTCGCAGACGGGATGTATCTGCCTACCCCTCCCGGCTCCGCCGGAGCGGAACAGACCGGGCCAATCTGCCTGTTGACCGGGATGTACATGGCATTTCAACCCACAAGGTTTATCCCTTTCCGTCGTTGCCGACAGAAAGCGTGCGCTCTTACCGCACGATTTCACCCTTACCCCGGAGGGCGGTATGTTTCTGTGACCCTTTCTGTATCCCGCCACCTTCGCGGCAGGACCCCAGCCGTTAGCTGGTGTGGCGCCCTGCGTTGTCCGGACTTTCCTCCACCGCCCTGAAAGGGCGAAGGCGACAGGGAGGCCGGCGACCTTCAAAGGTACACCATATGGCCGGCTTTCCATGCCCTCGATGGGGTGACTTCAAGGAATAACGCAAGGGTAAAGGGCCGAAGCGTTTAACTTTGCCCTTCAACCCGTGCCATGGAACCCCGAACCATTCGCAATGCTCTTGTCTCGGTCTTCGACAAGAACGGACTGGAGCCCATTGTCCGAAAACTCCACCATCTGGGTGTCACCCTGTACTCCACCGGAGGAACCATGGATTACCTGGAAGGCCTAGGTCTTCCCGTCAGCAGCTTGGAATCCCTGACAGGATACCCTTCCATTCTCGACGGAAGGGTCAAGACCCTGCACCCCAAGGTCTTCGGCGGAATCCTCGCCCGTCGGGAAGCAGGACACCTCGAAGAGCTCCGGCAGTTCGAAATCCCTGTATTCGACCTGGTCATTGTGGATTTGTACCCTTTTGAAGAAACGGTCAGGCAAACCGGCGACGAATCGGCCATTATCGAAAAGATCGACATCGGAGGTGTCTCCCTTATCCGGGCAGCGGCCAAGAATTACCGGGATGTAGTGATTGTTCCTTGCCGCGAAGCATATTCGGCGCTCGCCACCCTCCTGGACAGTGGCGATGTTTCCTCCACGCTGCCTCAGCGTAAAGCGTTGGCTATCCAGGCCTTTGGTGTCACTTCCTCCTACGATGCCACCATCCACCGATGGTTTTCCCAGGGCGATTCCCGGGCCTCTTTCCGGATGGAAGGGACGCCGGAGCGGACGCTTCGATATGGCGAGAATCCACACCAGCGCGGGTGGTACTACGGCTTGCTCGACCATACCATCCGGCAACTGCACGGCAAGGAATTATCCTACAACAACCTGGTGGACGCCGAAGCGGCTCTTTTGTTGATGCAGGAATTCAGAGATGCCGATCCCACCACGGTAGTCATCAAGCATACGAATGCCTGTGGCGTGGCGACCCGGGACGAGCTCCTGGCCAGCTGGGAGGCTGCTCTGGCTGCTGACCCTGTTTCTGCCTTCGGTGGTATTATTGCCGTCAACAGGGAGTTGGACATCCATACAGCCCGCGCCATCGATGCGATTTTCTATGAAGTCCTGCTGGCACCCGGATACACCGGGGAAGCCTTGCAGCTGCTTACCGCCAAAAAAAACAGGATTCTGCTGTCCTACCCGGCTTCCTGGACACCGCCGCCCACCCAGTTCCGCAGTATGTTCGGCGGCATCCTGGTCCAGGATTACGACCGTATCCGGGAATCCGAAAGCGACCTGAAAACCGTGACCCGCCGAGCCCCCGATCCCAGGCAAACCCGGGATTTGTTGTTTGCCAACATCTGTGTCAAACATTTGAAATCCAACGGCATTGCCCTCGTACGTGACCAGCAGTTGCTCGGCATGGGTTGTGGACAAACGTCCCGCGTGGATGCCTTGCGCCAGGCCATTGCCAAAGCCAGGGCATTCGGATTCGGTCTGGAAGGGGCCGTCATGGCTTCTGATGCGTTTTTCCCCTTCCCCGATTGCGTCGAAATCGCGCACGATGCGGGCATAACGGCCGTCATCCACCCGGGCGGCAGCGTGCGTGATCAGGACAGTATCGATTACTGTGATGCCAAGGATATGGCCATGGTCATCACAGGCAACCGGCATTTCCGTCACGGATGAATCTGGTACTGGACATCGGAAACACCCGGATCAAAGCCGGTTTGTTCGATGGCGATGCACTGGTCCGCAAATCCCGGTCACACCAACCCAACAGGGAATGGTTGGCTGCCTTTATCGATAATGACCATGTGCGGTCAACCTTGTATTGCGTTTCAGGCCGGGAGCCGGAATGGTTGCCGGAATTCCTGACCCCAATCTCCCCTTGGCGGGCGCTTGATCACAGGATGGCCCTTCCGTTTGTCAACAAATATGAAACGCCGGAAACGTTGGGGAGAGATCGCATCGCTGCTGTGGCCGGGGCGTTGAGCATGGGACTGAAGCCTCCGCTTCTCGTCATTGACGCCGGTACCTGCATCACGGTGAATTTCCTGGACCGGCATTTTGCCTTTGCCGGTGGCAGTATTTCACCCGGCATTGGTATGCGGGCCAAAGCCATGCATGCATTTACCCAGCGGTTGCCTCAAATTGACTGGAAACCTGAAGCAGTGCTGACGGGAACCAACACCACAGCCTCCCTCAATACGGGCGTTTTCATGGGGGCCGTATGTGAAATCGAAGGCATGATAGCCCGGTACAAAAAGAAGGCGTACCGGCTACAGATCTGTATGACGGGCGGCGACGGACCGGATTTGGCCAATGCCCTCAAATACCCCATATTTGCAGTCCCCGACCTCGTACTTTTGGGGCTCAACCACATATTACGTCAACATGCGGCAGACGATTAGCCGGTTTTGGACGGCAGGGGCCTGCCTGCTCATGGCCTTAGCAGCCACAGCTCAGCCCAAAGACAATTCACCGGTGTCACGATATGGCGTTGGCGACCTGTATCGCGGTGATTTCAACCAAACAGGTGGATCCGGGGGCCTGTTTGGCGCCTGGACGGATCCCTACCGGGTCAATCCGGTCAATCCGGCCAGCCTGTCCTTTCTTCAGTCCACCTCGCTGGAAGTAGGATTTTTCGGCAAGATGAATGACTATCAGAGGAACAGCGCCAAACAAAGAGTATGGTCAGGCAATCTTGATTATCTCTCTCTGGCTTTTCCGCTGAGATCCAGGATCAATGAGCTCATGGAGCCGGGCACTTCACCGTGGGAGTACGCCACCGGTGTGCATGTAGCGCCGTACAGTCTTGTCGGTTACGACGTGGAATTTGAACAGTTCGTCCCCGACGTCGATACCATTCGAAACATTTTTCAGGGGACCGGTGGGCTCACCCAGGCGGCCTGGTCAGCGGGGGTCAAATACCGTGACTTCTCGGCCGGCGTACAGGTCAGTTATGTTTTTGGATCCCTCAACAACAATTACCAACTCGATCTGCAAACGGTCCAATCGCCGTATTCCACCCGGAGTTTTACCACAACCAGTCTGCGGGCATTCCCATGGACGGCCGGGGTGATTTACCGCCTCCCCCTGGATCCGGCTTCCAAAGACAACACGCTGGATCGCCGGCGGCGATGGGTTCAGTTTGGCCTTTACGGAGGCAGCCAGGTGCGTTACCATTCCCTGACCGATCAATTGATCGAACGCGTCAATGCCGATTATTCCTCCGGTGGTGCTCCCCTTGCCAGAGATACCATCCGGCACATCACGGAGGACAAAGGGAATGGCTTCTTGCCGGGAAGAATTGGCGCCGGGGTGACTTACCGCAAAGGCGACTTTTTCCAGGTCGGTATCAATGCCGAATATCGCAACTGGTCGGTATTCCGGCTACCGGATACGGATGTCTCCAACCTTTCCTATCGAAATACCTGGCGATTGAGTGCCGGGGGTGAATGGACGCCTGACCCGACGGCATTCCGGCAGTATCTGCGCAAAGTGAGTTACCGGGCAGGACTGTTTTACGAGCAGGACGCACGGGTCATTGATGGCGAAAACCTCACTGGATACGGCCTGCAGGCCGGTATGGGTTTTCCAGTCATTCTGCCTCGCCAACAGGTTTCGTTCCTGGAACTCGCCGTCGAGATTGGACGCCGTGGCGTCACACAGGTCCAGCAGGACAATTACATTCGTCTGCGGGTTGCTGCAACATTGAACGACAATTCGTGGTTTTTTCAGAGAAAGTACCAATAACCTACCTGCCCAGCTCATGCTCAGGATTCTTGCCATTTCCTTTTCCTTGTCTCTGCCCATGCCTTCCTCCGCGCAGTGCGACACATGGGTGGGCAAGCCCAATGAAGAGGACCTGAAACAGGACCATGTCATTTACAAGGGATTTCTCAAAGACGGGAAATTTGAGGAGGCTTTCCCATACTGGGAGAGGCTGTTTGCCGCCGCTCCCTATGCGGATGGCAAACGCACGGACCACTTCTACGACGGGCAGCAATTCTACATCCGGAAATTCGAGAAAGCGACCACCGAAGCCGAAAAGGAAACCTATCGCAACAAGGCACTGGCCTTGTTTGATCAGGAAGCGGCCTGTACCGGACGCTCCGGATCTACAATGGCACGTAAGGGGTATTACATGTTTTACCATCTGCTCACGCCCTACCCCGACACGTATAAAGTGCTCAAATCCGCCCTCGACACGGATGGTCTCAACACCGAATATGTAGCTCTGACCCCATTGGCCTATGTCCTTGTCGATCAGTATCAAAACAATCGGATCAGTGAACAGGAGGCACGGGACGTTTTCACCCGGCTGGTGGCGGTGGCCGATCATCAGGTCACCCAGCAAGGGCCCTACCAGGCTTATTATCAGCAAAGCAGAGATGCGATGATGCCCACGCTGGCCCAAATCGAAGGAATGCTCTTTGATTGCCAGTGGTTCAAGAGCCGGCTGGAACCGTCCTACCGGGAGAATCCGGATGACGGCGAAAAAATCAAGGAAATTTATCTGAAACTGGCCGCCCAGGGATGCCCGGACGAGGATCCCCTCATGGTGGAATTGAAGGCCAAATACGAAGCTTACGCGGCTGAAGTCAATGCCAAATTACTGGCCGAATTTCATGAAAAAAACCCGGGCGCCCATGCCAAGTACCTTTACGATGAAGGCCGCTATGCCGAAGCCATCGATCGGTACAAGGAGGCTCTGGAGCTGGAGACGGACAACGACAAGAAAGCGGACTATTACCAGGCGCTGGCATCCATTGAATTCCGCCAGATGGAACGCTATTCCACAGCCAGGGACTATGCCCGCAAGGCATTGAAGATTCGTCCCAATTGGGGACAGCCTCTTTTGCTGATCGGCGATATGTATGCCCGCTCCTACCGCAGTTGTGGCGCTACGGATTTTGAGCAACGATGCGTCATCCTGGCGGCCATCGAGAAGTACCAGGAGGCCAAAGCGGTTGACCCTGATGTCGCTTCCCAGGCCAATGAACGCATTGCCCGCTACTCCGGTTCAAGGCCATCCTATGAGGACGGGCACATGCTGGGAAAGGCCGAAGGTGAACCGTACCAGATCGGATGCTGGATCGGTGAAACGGTCACCCTGCGCTTCAACAAATAACCAACCCTTTTACCCAAGGTTGATCCCCGACTTGTCTGTTGACAAGCCAAAGAGATACAGGGTTATTGCGCTGACAGGCCCTGGCATGAAGGCCTGAATTATTCCTGTAATTTGGAACCGTAGGCCAGATCTCCGGCATCGCCAAGTCCCGGCACGATAAAAGCTTTGGCGGTCAATTCTTCGTCGATGGCACCGATCCAGAAACGGGCATCCGGCAACAAACGCCGGGCATAATCCAGGCCCTCCCGGGCGGCAATAACGGCCGCCACATGAATGGACTCCGGCTGACCAAACTGCAGCAAGGCTTCAACCGATTTTACCACAGAACTTCCGGTAGCCAGCATGGGGTCGGCGAGGATAAGGGTTTTGCCCTCCAGAGAGGGACAAGAAACATATTCGACTTTGATGTCGAAGGTGCCATCCTTGTGGTGTTTGCGGTAAGCCGACACGAAGGCATTGGAGGCGCGATCGAGTATGCGCAACATGCCCTGGTGGAATGGCAGACCGGCCCTGAGAATACAGGCCAGGATAATGCCTGCCTCCGGATCGCGCACTTCTGCAAAGCCAAGCGGTGTTTCGACCTCACGGGCACGGTATGTCAGCGTCTTGCTGATCTCGTAGGCCATGAGTTCACCCATCCGCTCCAGATTGGTCCTGAATCGCATGGGGTCCGACTGCTGCCGGACACATCTGAGCTCCCCGATCAGTGAGTGGATTATGCTGGGCTGGTCTGAAAAAGTGTGCACCATAATGCGACCCGGATTGGCCGGACAAGATACGCCAAACCGCCGTACCGCGCCAGGACAAGAGGGGTTTGACCCTTCGGAATGTTCAACGTTGCCGAAACAGATGCTCCCAGCCTGTCCAAAGGGGGTCTTCCCTGTCATTTGCATGGGTCAGCGTGACCCAGGTCCCTCCGCCGGGAAGGGCGTGGGTCCAAAGCCGGTCCAGCCATGCCTTCCCGGATTCCGGCGTCAGCTTCATGTAAAGATGCAGGGTAACATCCATGGCCACCAGCGGCACGACCCTGAGATTGGTTTGGCAATCCCGTTGCAGATCGAACCACATGAAAGGATGGGCGGTTCCGGCCCGGTAGCCAGCCTGATCGGCATAACCCATAGACCAATCCGCTTTGATGCCGGCGGCTTCGAGTTGGCGATATGTTTCCGGTATCCGGAATCTGAGAAAGTGCTGGCGAGATCGCTCCGGCCATTCTCCGGTGATCTGTTGGTAGCGATCCATCTCCCGGTGGAGTACCTCCGGATCAAAGGCGGCGGCATAGGAAGGATGCAGGCCTGCCTGGTCGCTTCGGGCATAGCGCCGGATCAGCTCCCGGTAGGCCGGATGTCGGCTGTCAAACGCCTGATCATGAGGACCCTTGTCCCCCAGGGGGAAAAACAACCGGGCTTTGCTGTTATTCCATTCCTCCTGGCGGTCAAACGGATCACGCCCATTCATCATGGCATTGGCGGCATTATGCATGGCCCGTACCATCCCTAACCTTCGGATATCGCCGCCAAAGGCGCGAAGGAAAGCCGGGATAGATCGATGACGATATCGCCAAGGCACATCCACATCCCAGGAGGGTACATGCTGAAGCAAGGGCCGGGCATGGATCAGCCCCGGATAGGCGGCTTCGAGCCGATCCCGCAGAAGAATAGTCCACCAGTCGGCTACCGGCTGGTCGAGAAATTTTTCCCGGGCCGCCAAACTTGACGTAGCCGGGAAGCGTCCGTGTTGGTCGGAATCGGTCGTTGCGTATTCCTCCGCACGCGACAACATCCAGAATACCGAGGCCGGCAGATCAAAGGGAATGCCGGAGGAATGCGGAACCGGAAAGAGGCCAGGTCCATCCGTCCCCCGATAAACTTCAGGGGTCCCGATCCGTTTATTCAAAGGATGAATAACTTGGGCATCCGGCAACCAGACTGCTCCCGGCACCGGGTGGGGTGTATAGGCAATGGCCGGGCCCGGCCAGGCCGCCAGATCGGCGGGATCTGTGGTCCAATGCACCTGTTTCCATCCCAGGATGTCGCCCATCCATGAAAAGGTATAGGACACCCATGGGGCGAATCGGGATACGAGTACAAGGATTTCCGCGTTCATACGAGGATATGGGCCGTCAAAATTGGCGAAATGCGGGGAATGTCCTACTTTTATAAAGGAATGATACCTATGGGTCCACCTTTCACCCTGCTTCGGCATCGCATCATCATCGGGATCGTAGCTTTCCTACCTGTATCCGGAATGGGGCAGGTGACGCTGGAACCCAAACCTGTCCAGCCTTTTGAAGCCGGGATTGTGTACAACGAAGAGAGGGCGATGACCATCCGGGCGATGCCTAGGGGGCTTTCTTTGGGGTATTACAAGGCCGACATTAAGACCTATTACCGATCTTCCTTTTACTATGGGGAACTGGGGTATCTCAAGCATCACAAGGAAGTCCGGCAATCCAACGAGATTGCCGCCATTCTCGGTGGCGAAGAATCACCCCGACCATACATTTACGGCAAGAGAAACAGCCTGTACACACTTCGCGGCGGATACGGCATCAAACGGTATTACTCTGAGAAAGCCCGCCGCAGAGGTTTGGCCGTTGGCGTTATTTATCAGGGTGGTGTGACCGTCGGTATTCTCAAACCTTATTATCTGCGTTTGATCAAGAGGCTGGACAATAATGCCTACACGATTTCCACCGAAAAGTACAGTGACAGCAACCGGGAATTGTATCTGGATCCCTTCAGCATCTATGGCGGTGGCCCTTTCACTGCCGGTTTTCGAGAGATCGGGTTTATCCCCGGCATCCATGGCATGGCGGCCGTTCACTTCGGATTCGGAGCCTTTGACGAATACGTCATGGCGCTGGACGCGGGACTTATGGTGGATGTTTTTCCCCGACGTGTGCCGGTTATGGTCGAAGACAATCAGGCCTACTTCCTGAACCTGTTCCTAACTTTGCATATCGGCAAACGGAAATGACCCATGCTTGAATTGCCTGTTGTAGAACCTCGCCGGAAGAAGCCCGACTGGTTGCGCGTCAAATTACCTACTGGCGACAACTACAAGATGGTGCGCGAGATCGTGGACGGGCACAAGCTGCACACGATCTGCCAGAGTGGCAACTGCCCCAACATGGGCGAGTGTTGGGGAGCCGGCACGGCCACCTTCATGATCCTCGGCAATACCTGTACCCGATCTTGCTCCTTTTGCGCCGTAAAGACCAGGCGTCCCAGTGAATACGATGAAGATGAGCCCCGGCGGGTGGCTGAAGCCATCCGGTTGATGGGCGTCAGGCATGCCGTCATCACTTCCGTCAATCGGGACGAACTCAAAGACCGGGGCGCCGAGATCTGGTATCAGACCGTAAGGAGCGTCAAAGAAGAGTCGCCCTCCACGACCATTGAAACCCTGATACCCGATGTCAAAGGGACCTGGGATGCCCTGGAACGCATGATCAGTGCCGGCCAGGAGGTGGTCAGCCACAACATGGAAACCGTTCAACGGTTATACCGGCTGGTGCGGCCACAAGCCCGATACGAACGCAGCCTGGAGCAGATCCGCCGAACCCGTGACTACGGCAAGCGGACCAAATCGGGGATTATGGTCGGCCTGGGCGAAACGCCCGAGGAAGTTCATGCCATCATGGATGATCTGGTTGACCATGGTTGCGAGATCCTGACCATAGGTCAATATTTGCAACCCACCAAAATGCATTTGGACGTGGCGGCATTCATCCATCCCGACCAGTTTGCCGAATACCGGGAGGTCGGCCTTGCCAAAGGTTTTCTGTATGTGGAAAGCGGCCCCCTTGTCCGGTCCAGCTACCACGCCGAGCGGCATCTCCTCTGATCCGGAATCCTTTCTTCTTTTCTTTCCGGATTGAATTCTTTTTCCGTCTGTGCCCTTTCACCAACCCATCAGCGCGCGGATTTTGCCGTAAATCGCCGTGTTCTCGTAAATGCCGGAGAACAATTCCGCCCCGGCACCATAGGCGAAAACAGGGATCAACGTGCCGGTGTGACCGGTGGTGGTGAAACCGAATTTCAGCTCCTCCCAGGTGGATTCCGGTTGAATGGCACACCCCCCTGCTTCGTGGTCGGCTGTTACCAGCAGCAGCGTACCCGGATTGTGGCGGGTGAATGCCAGGGCGGCCGCAATGGCTTCCTCAAAGTCCTGCATTTCTGTTATCAGGTAAGGACCGTTGTTGGCATGACCGCCCCAATCGATCTGGGCACCTTCAATCATGGCAAAAAATCCTTTGGCTGACCTGTTGGCGAGGAATTCCAAACCTCGCGTTGTCGCCATAGCCAGATAATCCCGTCCGCTCTCGGCCGTCAAAGGGTCTTCATAGGCCGTAAAAAAACCGAACGGGAAAGCCGTATCCGGATGGACTTGAGCGAAATCTTCGGAAAAATAGGTGGCGATGATGTGGCCACGGGCCTCCATCTCCGCCAGCAGGTCGCGATCGTCCGAGTCCCGGTTTCTGAAATAACGCAATCCGCCCCCAACGTAATAGTCCAACCCGAAGTCGGCGAAATCCACGGCGATGGCTTCGTAATTGGCCCGATGGGCATTGTTGGCCACAAATGCTGCCGGCGTAGCGTGGACCAAGGTGGAAGTGGTGATCATGCCGGTCGCAAAACCCAAGTCGCGGACGTCCTCCAGCAGGGATTTGCAGGGCAGCGTGTCCCTGTCCACCCCGATGGCGTGATTGTAGGTTTTGATACCGCAAGAGAAGGCGGTGGCTCCTGCAGCGGAATCGGTGACCAGGTGACTTTGCGAATATGGTTTGTGCAGGCCTATGGTCTGGAATTGTTCCAGGACCGACCGGTTGCCGCCGGCATACATTCCCGCAGTGATTTGGGTGAGGCCCATGCCGTCGCCGATCATAAGGATTACGTTGCGCACGGGTCCGGAGGCGGGACCTGGGGTCAAAACCTGATGGAGGGAAGGAGGGGCCTGGGCGTGTGCAACCAGTACATGAGCCATCAAGATCCCGATAAATGGGAAGAAGGACCATTTCATGCCGCAAAATTAGGAGGTGTTCCGGCACGTGCGAATGCCGGAAAGAATATTAACCCGGAATTGACACACCAGGCGCCAGGGCGTACCGTTTTCCGGGCAGGGTGTGCACAATGCCTTTGAATTCCATACGAAGAAGAAGAGCGGAGACATTGCCCGGCGTCATCCGGAGCCTGAATCCGAGATCGTCGATCAACCACTCCGGGTTTTCGCGGAGCAGTTGGACCATTTTCTCCTCGTCCTCTTCCAGATCATGAAAAAGGCGGCCTTGCGCCGTACGTCCGGCGAGGTCATTGACAGGGTCCCACCGCATGAAAAGGGCGAGGTCTTCCGTGGATTCGATGAGATGGGCCTTGTGGGATTTGATCAGAAGATTGCACCCTCTGGAGCAAGGATCCTGAATTCTGCCGGGCACGGCAAACACGTCCTTGTTGAAGCGATTGGCGAATTCGGCGGTGATCATGGATCCACCTTTTTCTCTGCTCTCGACGACAACCAGGGCATCGCTCATGGCGGCGATGACGCGATTGCGCATTGGAAAATTCTCCTTGTCCGGACGGGTGTTCCAGGAAAATTCGGTCAACAGGCCACTGTCTCCCGACATACGGCTGGCGAGATGGCGGTGGGCGGCCGGATAAAGGGTATGAAAGCCGTGTCCCAGGATGCCAATGGTAGGCAAACTTTCCTGCAGGGCGGCATGATGTGCATAACTGTCCACGCCGTGTGCCATCCCGGAAACCACGAGGACACCATAGGGCTTCAATCCTCTGACCAGCTCCTCGGTAAATATTTTGCCCTGGGCCGTGGGTGTACGGGTGCCGATGACACCCACCGTCCTGTCGGCCTGCAAGTTGGGTTGACCACGCACATACAACAGCAAGGGGCTCTCTTCAAAATGACGCAGGCGAGACGGATAAGCGGGATCGAGATAACTGATGGCCCGGATCCCCTCCTTTTCCAGGGTCCGCCATTCTTGTTCCGCTTCGCGGTGGACGGAGGGATCCCTGAGATTTCGGGCGATGATTTCCCCGATTTGGGGGATGCGGGAAAGTTGGGGAAGGGATTGGCGGAAGACAGCTTCGGGACTTCCGCAATAACTGACCAGTATCCGGCCGAGAACCGGTCCAACCATGGGTACCCTACTGAGTGCCATGAGTGAAAGGAGCGCGCCATCCATCCCTCAAAAATACACCTTTCAAACAAAATGTTTGAAAGTATTTCCGATCAAGTCGTGCGAGAATGATGAAAAGGAATACCGGGGTCGGTTTCAGGGGTTCAGGCGGGCAAATACCAGGCCTGCGACCAGGCTCTGACCAAATCCGTAGGCCACCCAGGTAAAAACCATTCCGGGGGGCACATCGATCGCACTGAAGGTGATCCACATGATGGGAATGATGGCGACGATGAGGTAAATGAAGCCCAGCTCGACGGCCCGCCGTACCCAGTGACCGCTGAAGATGGAGCGGAAGCGATGCCAGAACCACCCCAGGGCAAAGCTCAGAATGAAGGGGTGTAGATAGAACATCCAATTGCGGTCATCTTCCGCACGGAACACCGGATTGTAGTATTCTTCCGCCAAATGGGGAAAGAAACTGACCAGCAGATAGAGCATTGCGACACTGACGCCAAGCAGCAGGAAGCCGGAAACCACACTGGACAGGACATACTTGTTCATCGCGCAGGAATTTCAACGAATGTACCGGTTTCTCGCGGAATGCCATTCGGGAGGAGGTAAGCATTTCAGGACTTCCATCGTCCTGCTTCCGCCCGGCAGTGCCTACGGCGATGGCCAGGGAAATTCGTATGAAGAACGAAAATGCGTTATTCTCCTTTTGGCTTGTAAGGCCCGGAGCCAGGCCGGAGAATAAGTAGGCTCATGCCATTGGCTTCATGCCCAGTTGCTTGCCAACTGAAGCGACATTCCACCTGGGTCCGGAGAAAGGCTCTTTCCGTAGGAAAATTCCCGGAATGGTGAAGGGCACCATGCCCGGGGAGGGACTGAATTGCCTATCTTTACGCTCCAACAACTCAGGTATTATGGCATTCGAGATCACCGGAAAGCTTCACCGGATATTTCCCATTGAAGAGAAATCAAGTTCGTTCCGGACGCGGGACATCGTTCTGGAGGTGCAGGACGGCAATTTCATGCAGTACATCAAATTCCAGTTGACGCAAGACCGCTGTGCCTTGGCGGACGCTTTTCGTGAAGGGGAGGAAGTACGTGTGTCCTTCAATCTGAGGGGCCGGGAATGGCAGGGCAAATATTTCACGAATCTGGATGCCTGGCGTATCGAGGCCGTTCAGACAGGAGCGTCTGCCATGGGAGCGTCCAACGACGATCCTTTTACCGGTGTTCCTTTCCCGGAGTCTGTTCCGGAAACCTCCGGGTCGGATCAGGGTGTTGACGACGATCTTCCCTTCTGAACTTCATCACGCATGCGTCTGCTCCTCCTGATTCTTGGCCTGTTAGCCATCCATGCCTCGCTTGTTGCCCAGCGGTTCGGTGGGATCTACACGCGATTTGAGGATGACCTGCGGGAGTGGATCATTACTGACCCGGAAGGACAGGAGATCGGTTTTTTGCGGATGCGGTGGATGCTCAACAACGACATCACCCAATGGGATTACCGGATTGGCGAGCAACAGGGCGAGATCCGCGCCCGCTGGAGGGACAACTTCAGTGAATGGGAAGTTCACGGTGGCGGACAGATTATCACCCTGCGGCAAATCTGGCGGGATGTACCTACGGAGTGGCGGCTCACCAATGACGAAGGCCTGACTATCCAATGGGTGACGCGCTGGGCCAACACACCCGAAGAATGGGAACTCAGAGAAAAACGGGAATTCGGCCGCTTTGAACAATTCACAGCGTGGGAGGGGGATCCCAGAGATTGGGTCATCATCGATGAATTGCCCGACGACTTTCCGCTTCCAATGCGAATGGGAATGGTCTTCCTGCCGGTCCTGTTGGTCGTATTACCCTGACCGGATCAGGCCGCAAGAATCTGGTCAGCATGTTCCTTGGTATCGACCTTGTCAATGATCCTTTCAATGTGCCCTTTCTCATCGATGATAAAGGTGGTGCGCAACACGCCCATATACTCCCTGCCCATGAATTTTTTGAGGCCCCAAACGCCATAGGCCTTCAGGATATTTGCCTCGGGGTCGGCGAGAAGGGAGAAAGGAAGGTTGTATTTCTCGATGAATTTCTGGTGCTTTTTTTCGCTGTCCGGTGAAACGCCGAGGATGGCATAGCCCTTCTTAAGAAACCGGGAATAATGATCTCGAAGACTACAGGCCTCAGCTGTACAGCCGGGCGTGTCGTCCTTGGGATAGAAATACAGGACCAGTTTTTTCCCTTTGAATTGTTGAAGGGTCAATATTTCTCCGTTCTCGTTGGGTGCGGAGAAGTCGGGGGCTTTGTCACCTGGTTTCAACATGCGTATCCTTCGTTTATGCTCACAACGGGACGGCGAAGGAATGGTTCACGACGCTACAGGGTATCCCGGAGCATGACATTGTTGCCCCTTTCATCCCTCACGCGCAATTCCAGGAGCCGCCTGCCGACATTTGCTTTTGATGGCGGATAAAAAGTCAGGACTTTGTCGCCATGGTTCCAGGAACCGGGCACCCATTGGCCATCCACTTGGATATCCCAACGGACATTTCGCCCGCCATGTGCGTCTGACAGGTCATCCTGGAGAACAAATCGCCAGGGACCGGCACGGACATGACCAGCGGAAGTGACGGACCGGATGACCGGGGCCAGCGTATCGGCATACAACCTGTAGGTATCCAGCCGATGGGTACGAAAGGAAAGACGGCCATCCTGATACCTGCCGCCACATGACATCCAACGGTCGCCATCCTTGTAGGCTCCCACCCAGATTTCTGGATTTGAACGGGCATATTCAGGAAGGAGCAGGGTTACATCCATGTCCTTGTGCAGGGGAAGCCCCGGATGGTGAAGTTTGTATTCCACCTGGCCCGATGCCGATTCCAGACGTGCATATTCAAAATAGGTGGTCTCATAGAGAGCACCTGCCGGAATGCGCCATGAAATATCGCTTTCCTCATGGGAAAAATCCTCTCCGAACGGGATCCGGAATTGGTATAGACGGGGAAGCGGCTCGTCCATTTTCTCATCACGCCGGATCCAGAACCGGAGTTGTGACGACCGCCCCGCCTGATCGGTAACGGATATGGTCACCTCTCTTTTTTCCCATTGGCTGAGCGTGATCACACCTGCTTTTTTCAAAACCGGGTACATCGGCAACCGATTACCCTGCAGCGGATAGCAACGGTACACCTTACGCCTGTTGAATACCCATTCGGCATGGTCCCAATGGGCGTTGTTATACCTCGTCAAGCGGAGGTCCAGGCTGTCGGAGCGCCATTCAAACACGTTTTCCCGATCGACATCCACGCGAAGCATGCGGATACCGGTCCGAAACCGGTTGCCGGCTACCGGGTCATGGGCGGCGACGCCCAGCCCTACCCGCCAGGCGCCGATCCGGAGGGTATCACCCTTGACTTTGTACACCAATCCTTTTTTCAACAGGGGGACATTGACGTCGAAAAGAGGCAGCAGTTTGTCGTCGAGGCCATAGACTTTCAATCCCGTCAATACCGGAGGCTGATTGTCCGGAAACCGGATGCCCGCCCGGGCCGGATCCAGGGCATGAAAACCATCCCTTTCCCGGAGTTCAAAATGAAGGTGAACACCTGTGGACCGACCGGTAGTGCCCATCAGGCCCAACAACTGGCCCTGGCGCACCGGAAACTGGTTTCTGTCCAGCACCAGGTCGATTTCCTCCTTTCGCCAGGCAAACCGGATGGTATCCACCCAGGCTTGCAAAGCGGGATTGAACCGTTCGAGATGGGCATATACCGAGGTGCGACCATCGGGGTGGCGCACATGGATTGCACGGCCATAACCGTCGTGGGAAATGATAATCCGGCACACAAAACCGGCGGCCACCGATATCACCGGATCACCGGCTTTGCCGCCGGAGGACCGGAGATCCACACCGGCGTGAAAATGGTCTTCCCGCAGTTCGCAAAAAGATCCGGTCAGGACCATGGGATGCCTGACGGGAGGCCGGTATGTCTGGGCCAGGGCCGTCCACCCCGTCAAACATGCCACGACCAACAAAGCCACCCTGGATAACATGCCTGCAAGATACGACCGGAACAATGGCCTTTTCCCCCGGCGGAAATCAGCCGGCTGATTTTTTTGAACCGGTCACCTCTTCATAAAGGGCCACATATCCCCGGACAGCGTCCTCCAGTGGAAAACTCCGGGGAGGCGAAACCGTCCAGGCCTCCCGATGAGCGTCCACCAGCGCCTTGTACATGGCTGCTTCCGTCAGGTTGTCTATGGTAATGGTTTTTCCTCCGGCCACTTCGGCCAGTGCCGCCCGGCCACTGTGGACCACCGGAACACCGATGGCTACAGCTTCGGCTGCTACAAAACAAAACCCTTCACTATAGGAGGGGATCACCACGCAGGAGGAATGCGCGACGAGGTGAAACAGCCGGTCGGGATCCAGATCGTGCCAGAGTTCTATGCGGCCGGCATGGACCGAGGAATGGATCTGGCGAAGGATACGATTGTACAGCGGACGAGGATAAGTGGGAATGATGCAGCAAAACCGCGCATCAGGATGGGCTTCCAAAAAGCGCAGCGCGGCCGGGACAAGAATATCCAGACCTTTGGAATAACCCAGGCGACCGAAATAAGTGAAGATGAAGGACCCAGGGGGTTGATGACCATACGCGGCCCACGGGAATTCAGGGAGTCCATTGTAGATCAGCGTAACGGCCTTCGGGCTTTTACCGGCGTGGATCAGCGATTGGGCCGTGGCCCGGGAAACGGCGACGAAGCGGTGAAAAGGCAACAAGAGGATCCATCGTTCCCAGCACCAATACGCCAGCCTCATGGGCATCGGGATCCATGGCAATTGCCACCAAAGGCGGCCCCAAACCTCATGGAAGGTGATGACAGCAGGCATGCGGCGTAAGAAAGCGACGATCCATGCCGGGAGCGCCGCATTGTAGGAGGTGGTTTGTATCAGGTCATAGGCGCCGGCGACTTTCCAGACCCTGGACAAACTGAAAAAGGAAAAAAGAAACCGGTTATGGCAGGTTACCCGGTGGATGGTGATGCCATCCATCATTTCGACTTCGGGCAGGTCGGAACGAAAACGTGTCGTCACCACCCCAACCCCATGTCCCTGCGCCACCAGCTCCCGGGCGAGCGAGAGAAAAAGGCTTTCCGCCCCTCCGATATAGGGGTGGAAATGTTCCAGTACAAAAAGAACTTTCACTGATTTTCTTCCTTGGCATTTTCTTCCAGCGCCAGTTTTCTGGTCAGACGGGTAAGGGCCGACTGTTGCTCCTTGATCATGAAAAAGAGCTTGTACTGGATAAAAAAGATCAACCCCAGACAAAAGAAAATGATGGCGTTGATGTTGCTTTTGATACCGAAAATGCGGGCAATCAGGTTGGATATGGTGTCCGGGAAAATGGCCACCAGGATGACCCCCAACCAAAAACCGAACCCCAGGAGCGTTTCCTGCCAGCCGGCTCTTGACAAAGCAAAGCGCCGAAGCATGTTCATGATGAACACCAATCCGATCAGCGGTACAATCAGTTGATAGATTTCGAAATCCATGGTTTTAATTTTTCGGGGTGAACACCAGTTTCCAAATCAAATTGATGGCCGTGATGACACCGGTGTGGAGGTTTTGGCCTTTGCTCATCGAATAGTCTGTATAGGAAACAGAGATCGGGATTTCCGCTACTTTCAGATTAAGCATTTCTGCTTGAATGATCATTTCCGAGCAATACCCGAATCCGTCGATATGCAACTCCAACCGCTCAATGGCATGGCGGTTGAGCAACCGGAATCCCGATTGGGTATCCGAGTACCAACGCCGGCAAAACCAGTTGGTGAAAACATTGGAAATCTGATTATACAAAACGCGGATCCAGGGTACATCGCCCTTTTTTTCCACGAACCGGCTACCGATGGCGATGTCGCAATCCCCTTTGGCCATGCGGGTCATCATCCTGGCCAGATCTTCCGGGTGATGCTGGCCGTCGGCATCCATTTGTGCCACAAACCGAATGCCTTTTTTTCGCGCGTAATACAATCCTGTCTGGGCTACGGCTCCTGCGCCCCGGTTGACTAAATGGCTGATGACCATGGCCCCGCCCAGCTCGGCCTGGGCAGCCGTATCATCCGTACTGCCGTCATCGACCACAAGGATATTCGGATACCCGCATTGCCGGATATGCGCCACCACCCCGCGAATGACAGGTCCTTCGTTGAAAGCGGGAATAATGACCCATATGTCCTCCGGTTTTATGATGGCGGGCATTTTTTTTACAGCAATTCAAAAAGGATATAAGAACCCTGGAGGGTATTCACCCCCCCGATACCCGGCTTGCCCGGCACACGCACCTTGCCCACCTGGGTGAATGGCACGGCGGGATCCTGGATGAAATTGTCCGTCAGGATCGGACGCGCCATAGGCGAGTTGGCCAGCGTAAGAAAGAAATCATTGGCTTTTTTGGTCAGGCTTTTATCGGGTGTGCGGTCAATCTGGGTTGTATTCAAATCATAGAGGACATATTTGAATCCTTCCTCTTTCAGAAGCCGGACAAAATCGTCCTTGCGCCGAAGCACGGATACCGTTTGTTCATAGACGCCCAACTGGTTGTCCTCCAGGACACGCCGGTCATTGCGGACAATGTGGTAATTGAAAAAAGTGCCGACCCGGTAGACCTTGGCCGTAGGATCTGCATTGAGCAATCGGACCACCTCCTCCATGTAAGGCATCGTAGCGGCATAGGTATCCCTGAGATCGGCCGGTCCCGACGCGAACTGCAAAAACGGATGGTTGTACCACATACCGGGCTGCTCCCTGGATTGGGGCTGGCCCGAAACGAAAAACAGGAACAACGACAGCAGTCCAGACACCACTACCGCGCCCCGCCACCAGATGCGTGCCATGGAAGCCGGGATTCCCTGACCAAGGGCATCCTGCTTGTCGAAAAACCAGGCAAACGCTACAAAAAGCAGGGCGAACATCGGGAACCCGTACCAGACTATGGCATTGCCCAACAAGATCCACAACAAGCCGAAGGTGATCCCGAATGCCCCCAAATTCCGCATGTTGTCGGGCATTTGGCGGCCTTTCTCGCGAAGTAACCACCAGGCTCCGGCACCCAGCAACAGAATCAAACAGAAAACCGCGTAAAACGGAAGGCCGGACAGAAAGGCATAGGCGCCATGGATCAGCCGGCCGGCTTCCACAAATCCCGTTTGTACCCTTTCGAAAACCGCGCCCGTGAAAGACCCTTCTTCCGAGGGCATCAAACCCTGTTGCCATTGCAGTTTTTCCGCTACCAACGCCGGGTCTGGTGGAGCGCCCCCCTCCGAATAAAGGGAATACACCGAGATGGTCCAGATCAACAGGCTCCCGAGGATGACCAGCGCATTGCGCCAAAGGCCGGTCCCCCAGAAAAGGAAAGGCAGGACAAGGAGCAGGAGGAAGGAAATGTCGAGGTACCTGGAAAAAGGCACCTGGGTGTTCATGGTCATGTCGTAAGGGAGAGAAAGGAAGAGGGGAAGACCGGGTTCATATCCGATATAGCGTTTGATTTCTTCCTGTTGGACACCGCCGAACAAAGAGGTGCGATACAGGGCACGGTCCACGCCCCGGCGCACTTCTCCTTTGCGGACACCTTCGAAAAGCGCTTTTTGATCCGGAGAGAGGACCTGGTCGAAAATCTCCTCACGCAACCCCATGAGTCCCATGCGATCACCCTGGCGGATTTTTCCTTCCGCGTGGTAGGTCCGGAGCAATTGCATCAAATGTTCCTTTTGCGCATTGTCCAGTTCAAAACCACGCCGGGACATCATTTGATTGAGAATGTCGTAGGTGGTCGAGAGGTCATCCGACAGTTCCCCGGTTTCCGAAGGAGGATAGGCCATCCTGGCCCGTGCTATCTGGCGTTGCTCATCATCCAGTATCTCGTCTATGGCCTTGTTGCGGGCATCCATGAGTTGGTCCATCCTGCTGCCTGGTGTTGCCTCCCTATTCAAATCCAATTGAGCTGCCAGGACCGCCAAACGGGATAACTGGTCAGGTCGAAGATCCACCCCCAGGTTTCTGAGACTTTGCTCCAGGATGAATTCCGGCTGACCCGCCTGTGTTTCTTCCTTCGCCAAGAATGCCTGCACATCCAAATGGGGTGACACCGGTTTGCCCTGCACCAGATGCGAGATGGCAAACCGCCCCTGTTCACGGAGATGTTTGGCCATCCAGGGTGAAAAACACAGCAAAGCGGCGACCCCGAAGGTCAGCGCGGTCCTGAACATGGGTTTCCAGGCTTCCGGGTGCCTGCGCCATCCCGAAGCAAGCAGAGCCATTCCGGGCAACAGGCAGGTCAGGGCAAAGGCCCACCCGGGCGTGTCCCCCAATTCCAGATATCCAAATCGATTGATCCCGGCCAGGAAAAGGAGGCCGAGGGCGGACAGCAAGACGCCAGCGGCCCCGGGACCCCGCAGGTAACGGTAAGCCATCAGGGACAGCATTCCGACGATGACCAGCAATCCGGTGTATTTGATACCAAAAGCAAATCCACTCAGCCATCCGGCCAGGGCCCACAAGACTGTGGCCGAAGGGACTTGCCACCGGCCTATCTGAATGGTTCCACTGCCGGCCTCTTTCCGACCACCACGGGTGGGATCGTATTCAAGAATGAGGAGCAACATGGCCAGGGACACGAACAGGAATCCGAGGTCTACTTTCTCATCAAACAGGGCATGAAAAGCGAAGGCGGGATTGAGATACATCAAAGCCATGGCCAGCCAGGAGCCGCTCCGGGAGAGGACAAGCCGGGCCACCCGGTAAATGGCCCACATGCCAAGGAGCATGGCGCCATGGGACAATTGAATGGAGACAGCCACGCGGCGGAAGAGAACCTCCCCCAGGCTCATGAACAGTTCCCAGTTGTAGCTCTGCCCTATCCGCGGCAAAAATCCCCTGTCGGCGAGGATATGGGTGGTATTCATGTACAACAGGGCTCCGTCGAAGCCCACCGGGAATGCCTTGACCACACCCACCTGCACGATGGCCATGGCGATAGCCACAACAAACAAAGGCAACAAACGCCAGGAGGACTCACCCTTCAGGGACACGGGAGCCAAAAACAAATCCCGCAGAAAATCCAGGATGGTGCGGTAACGCCAGATGGTCACCAGCGCAACGACCGGCCAGACGACCCAGGTCTTCAATTGTCCGAAGGCGCCTGCGGCAAAAAGGAACAAAGTCATGACGCTGATTCCGACGGCCAGACTGATCAGGTAATACGTAGAAGCCGAATAGCCGGCGCGAAGGGGTTTCATCAACCAGGTCCCCAATCCGATATGAAAGACCAGAATGAAAAGGAATGCGGCATGGATTCCCATGCTGTAGGCGGCAAAGTAGGAGAGGTGTCCGGCCACGCCGTCCGGAAAAACATGGTATGCCGATGCGTACATCCCGAGCACGATCAAACTGAGGAAGAGGACCCAGGCATACACCATCCATCCGCGGACTACCGCTTGCGTGCGTGTCAGGAAGTACCAGACACCGCCGGATATCAACATAAGGGCCAGGATCAGTCCTGCATTCGGCCATTGGGTGAAGGCTACGGCATAATACGGATGAAACGCCCAATAGCCCAGCAGTACGAGGAATGTCCATCCTGCAGCCCATAGGGGCCATATCCTGTGATTAATCGGCGTGGGCATAATGCAACGGATTTGGGATGAGAGTGATACGAATATTCATACGGGCATGTTACGGACCTTGTCATGGCCGGAAGGCCGTGCCGCAGACGGGCTTTCGGGCGTAGGGTCCGGCATCCCCCTGTCGATCCGGCCGACGGCATCCAACCAATCCCGGGCGTGATCGGCCCAGTTGAACAAAGCAGCCCTTTGTCGCCCTTCCTGTCGGAGGCGTTGGTAGTCGTCTGCCGGTAATTGTCCCATTTGGAGCATGGCCCGGGTCAAAGCCTGGGTGTCCATCGGATCGACATACCAGGCCGTATCCCCACCCACTTCTGGAAGACTGGATACCCCCGAGCAAATGACGGGACAACCACAGGACAGGGCCTCGAGGACGGGCAACCCGAATCCTTCATATTCGGAAGGGTAAACCAGGGCACGGGCATGGGTGTACAGCGCACTCAGTACGGCATCGGGAACAAAGCCGGCCAAATGGATGTCTGCCCGGAACGGATGTTCTTCCAGCGCCCGGTAAAAGGATTCGGATTTCCACCCTTTTTGACCCACCACCAGAAGTGGAAGGCCGTCCTTTTCTGTCTTCCGGTAGGCGGCATAGGCATCCAACAGCCGGATCAGGTTTTTTCTGGGCTCGATGGTACCGACCGACAACCAGTAAGGAGGTCGGATACCGGATTGTTCGAGCCAGGTCATGTTGGCATTCGGCTGCATGTCCGGGTCGCATCCCAGGGGGATGGTCGTGATCCGGGACGCCACCTCCGGGAAAAAAGTCCGGATATCGGCGGCGGTATGCGCGGAATTGGCCAGGATCAGAGATGCCCTCCGCAAAATGCCCCGCAAAAAGATGCGTTGCAGCCATTGGCTGTGAAACCGGTGATATTGGGGAAACAGCAAGGGGGTCATGTCGTGGATCATGGTGACCCTTCGGATGCGTGCAGGCAGGTTGAAGGGGCCGAAATGAGCCGGTTCAAACACCACGTCCACTTTGTGCCACCACAGGACAAGGGGCACCACGAAAAACAACCGCAAGGCCGCCAGGCCAAGTCCTATCCGGACATTGGGGATGACGATCTGCCTGGCACCGGACAAGGATGGATCTTTTCGTTCGCGAATCAGGATCCACTCGTGCCCTCCACCGGCCTGCAGGAGATGGCGCACCAATTCCCGCGTGTAGACGTGTACCCCGCCTTTCTGGTTGTCTATCGGGTCGGCGATGATGGCAATCCTCATGACGGGTGCAATGTTTGGGTCCCGGTATCGGTCACGGGATGCGGTGCCGGGTCTCTTTGGCGCCGGATGACGGATTCATACACACGGAGCGTATCAAAGGCCGTCCGCAGCCAGGAAAAACGCCGGGATTGCCACACGGCTTTCCGGGCCAGATCGTTTCTCAAACCGGCATCCTGCCACAACCTTTCCATTTGCTTTTGGATGTCTTCCACATCCCGGGAATCGGCGGCCAGCCCGGCTTCGCCGACGACCTCCGGCAAGGCGCTGTTGTTGCCGTAAATGACCGGTGTCCCGCACCGCATGGCCTCCAGAGGCGGCAGGCCAAAACCCTCATAATGGGCCACGTAACACATGGCCAGGGCACGACTATACAGCCAGGGCAGGTCTTCATCCAGCACGTGTCCGGTAAAATGGATTCGCTCCGAACCCGCCTGGCCGGCAGAAAAAACCTCCTCGGTTCGCCACCCTTTGCGCCCGCAAATCAGCAATAGCGGCCCTTCCCTCTCCTGCCGGCTACTGAAACGAAGGAATGCCTCAACCACATGCCGGAGATTTTTTCGCGGCTCCAGCGTGGAAAGGCTGATGAAATAAGGCTGGTCGGGGATCTGATACCTTTCGCGCACCAACCTCCAGGTTTCATCTCCTGACATGGGTTTGAAACGGTCGCCATTGGCGGCCTCATGGATGACGGTGGTGCGTGCTTCGAGCTCCGGGAATTGGTCCAGCAAATCCCGGCGGGTGGAGGAGGATACCGCAATGACGGCAGCGGCATGTTCCCGCAAAAAAGTCATGCCTTTTGCCGCCAGGTGCACATTCCCAGGTTCATGGTACTCCGGAAACAACTGATGCGTCATGTCGTGAACCGTAAAAACGGAGGGCAATGTCATCTGCTCCACATAGAGGTAATTCTGGGGCAATGGCACGTGGACCAATTCATGGTGAGCACTGGCCTGGCGCCAGGCCCGCACATAGCGTTCCTGGATCGACTCCCCTCTGATCCAGGCCAGGATTCGCCGAATGGGTAAGGCCCTGTACACCGGACTCAACCGGTCATAAACGGCCGTCGGGAGGATTTGCCGGATCCTCATTTTGAAACTGAGGAGGTAGTGCTCCCAGTCCTTGTGTATGGGTTGGCGAATGCCGAATTGTTGGCGCTCCAGTTCCCTTCTTTCCTCGATCCGGTGATAGTATTGGGGCAGGGGTGTGATTTGTCCGTGGGTCAAGACGTCGATCCGCCACTTTTCCGGTTGCCGGCGCTGAAAAGCTACCAGGCTGTACATCAATTCCTCCACATAGCGGCGGATGCCATCCATGTGGGCATCTTCGGTTTTGTTGCCTTCGATCAGGATGCGGTAAGGTTCGCCAGATGCCTCCTGGCGCTCTCGCAGCCAGGACTCTCCGATAGGGCCCAACTCGTAACCCAAAGCCAGCATTTGCTCCCCGTGCAACTCCCAAAAGAGGCGCTCAAGTTCCGGAGGCATTTCATCCTTCCAGGCCCCTGTCTTACCCCGTCTGAAATTCTTCCGGGCCATATCGGCCACTTCCTGATCATCCAGGATCTTGCGACCGGCCCCATATTGCGGAGTGCCAAACTTCAGGTCGGCAAACGATGGCAGTTTCTCCTTCCTGGGCGGAGGCAGGTCCATGACCGCCCGCAACTTTTCCACCTCCCGGATGGGGTCAGCTATCAGGTCTTCAAACCGGATGATCACATCCGCCGCTTTCGTCCATTGCCGCACATTCTCCGACCAACCGCCGAAAAAACTGCCGTCCATGGCAAGGATGGCCTCCAGCAAATTGAGATAATAATCGGAACCGGGTTCGATGATGTCTTTCCTGTGATGGGCCATGGAAACCAGAGCATCCCTGCCTTCCCGTATGATGTACACTTTGGGAATCGAGGGGTCGGAGGGCACCAACTGATCGGGCAGCAAATGCGTTTTGACCACCGGATACCGGTCGTACGCCGGATCAAGCGGATATTGCGGCTCCCGGTGCCAGGTACTGGATTCCAGGCCGTATACCTCATACAGTACATTCCGGAAGAACGTGTTTCCGGACCGGGGGAAAGAGGCAAGCCAGATCATTTACTATTTTTTCCCGGTTTGGGCTCCGACCGGACACCTAAGCACAGGCAACAGCCTTTCAGTCAGCGGCAGGCGGAGGGAGAACCGGCAAGCCTGGTTGTTGCAAAAAGCCCGCCAATGCCTGTCACATTCTGCAAATATTACGAAATTTTATATGAAAAGGCAATCCCGCAAGGGATTTTCCCGTATATCGGTTTGGACGGTCCTTCCCTCCACCTTGGAGCGGGGCCGATCCGCACTTTTTTCGTCCATTGACTGTTGATGGTATGATGTTCTCCTGGTTTCGCCGGTCCCGGCCCAAGGACGGTCCTCTGCGCCTGATCTCTGTCCATATTCCTAAAACGGCAGGCACTTCCTTCAGGAATACCCTCCGGCAGGTGTATGGCGCCCGGGAAGTCATCCGTCTGGACATTGGCCTGGTCCGTCAGGAGACGCGGATCAACGAGCACATCTATGAAGACCCCGGTTTGCCTGTAGGGACTTCGGTCATCCACGGTCACTTTTCCTATCCATTGTTGACCGAACGCTTTGCAATCGACCCGGCCGTACCTGTCATCACATGGTTGAGAGATCCGGTAGATCGGGTCATATCCAACTATTTTTATCTGGCCCGCCGACTGGAGGAAGAACTCGATGAGGAAGGCAAGGGTCTGAACATCCTGAAGAAAATGCAACGGTCATTGATCGAATACGCCCGTTATGAACCCGCCCGCAACCGGATGACCAGATTTTTGGAAGGCCTCCATGTGGAGGACCTTCGGTTCGTTGGCCTGGTAGAATACTATGACGAGGATCTGAAGAGATTGTCGGGCCTGCTGGCGTGGCCGGAATACCCGGTTTTCAGTCACAACAAAACGGAAAGGGACACCTCCCATGTTTCGGCGGCGGAAATCGACGAGATACGCCGGCTGAATACGGAGGATATCAAACTCTATGACAGAGCCATGAACCTGAGGGAGAAAGGCCATTGGATGCCATGATCGAATTGTTGTCCATCCACATCCCGAAAACGGCGGGAACCTCCTTTCACGATATCCTGGTGCAGGTGTATGGTGAAGCGGTATCCGCATCCCTGAAGCGACGGGATGTGCTGGCCAATGAAAGGGAGTCCCCCGACGGGCGATTGCGGTTTGAGCATGGTTTGCGGGTGATTCATGGTCATTTCAAGTTCAGGGAAATTGCCCATTTGCGGATTCCCGGCGAGACGCGGTTGATTTGCTGGTTGCGTCATCCAGTCCTGCGGGTGGTATCCAATTGGCATTTTTTCCAGGATGGCCTTCGGCATCCGCAAAGGAATCCAGAACAATCCCGACAGAATGCCCACCGGCAGGGAGAGTCCCTCCTGACCTATGCCCGCGAGCAGGAAAATCGCAATCGCATCTCGGATTTCCTGGCCGGCGCCACACCGGAAGATTTCTTCTTTATCGGCATTCAGGAGCATTTCGGGGAGGATATACAGCGGCTGGGAGGCATGCTCGGCTGGCCGGAGGTACAGGTTCGTGACCTCAACAAAAATAGCCGGGTCTCCGACCCAAGCCCCGAAGAGTGGGCAGAAATCAGCCGCCTGAACAGCGATGACCTCGTCTGGTACGAACAAGCCCTGCAGTGGCGAACCCGCAAAATCAAACGCGTCGAATCCTGATGGTACACAAACGACGCGTCCTGTTCCACCGCACCTGGACCAAACCCAACGGAGGCACCAGCGGAGGTCAAATGAAGGTAAGGGATGCCTTCGAGCATTTTCGTCATTCGCCTCATTTTGAACCCTTTGTTTATTTTCCCAAAGAGACGGTCTGGCATCCCAATCCCGGTAATGTGTGGTGGCCTTACAAGGATCAGGCATTGCCCGAATGGGATATCCGGCCTTCCGATGTGTTGTTTCTTGCCGGAACAGACTGGCTGGTCATGCCCCTTTCCGAACGCGAACATCCACCTGTGCCCGTAATGAATATTGTCCATCCCCGACATACCCGTCCAGAGGACTCAAGACATGCTTTTCTGCATCATCCGGCCATAAGGATCGCCAAAAGTTCGGCCGGCATGCAGATCCTCCAGGAATATGGGGTCAACGGCCCGCTATTCCTGATCCCGGATGCCATTGACCTCGATCTTTTGCCCGCACCGAATCCTCACCCCGACCTGGACATCCTTATCGCGGGATTGAAAAACGAAGCACTGGCCCTTTCTCTGTACCAATCCCTAAAAAGACGACTGCCCCACATCCGTATTGAGGTGCAGGTGCGCCCTCACCTACCAACAAGATCCGATTTCCTCCAATTGCTCAACCGAACCCGCATAGCCGTCTTTCTGCCGCTCCCAGCGGAAAAAGGAGCAGAAGGATTCTATCTGCCTGCCCTCGAAGCCATGGCCCTGAAAAAGCTGGTTGTTTGCCCTTACGCGGTGGGCAATGCCGATTTTTGTTTGCCCGGGGTCACTTGCCTGCAGCCCGATTACAACGAGGCGTCCTTGTTGGAGGCCATCGAAGAAGCCTTTGCCATGCCGGAAGATGCACAGTCGTCCATGATCCGTAACGGGTGGGAAGTCAGTCGCCGTCATGGTCTTGAACAGGAAAGACAGGCGTATTTATCACTCTTAAACCAAACCGATGAGCTTTGGCAGCAACCGGCTCTTTTCCACGCCTAATCGTATCCCGGCCGGAGAGGACATTTTCCTGACCGGTGTGCCCCGCTCCGGAACTACGCTGGCATGTCGGCTGCTCAATCAAGTGGCGCATGTCGTGGCGCTCAATGAGCCATTGGAGCCTGCCGTATTCGCGGATCGTTCTGCCGCATTGGAAAATCTGGAACGCGCCCTCTCATCCATCAGACAAGAACTTGGCCGGACAGGGGAGGCCCCTTCGAGGCACAGGGAAGGTCGATTCACCGACAATAATTTCAGTTCCGGACCCGGAACCAGGGAGCTCGTCGTCAAAAGGTCAATGCTTTCATTCGGACCTCCTCGCAAAGGTCCCTTTACCCTCGTACTCAAGCATAATGCAGAATTTACCCAACTCCTACCAGAGCTCTCCCGGCGGCATTCCGTTTTTGCCCTGATCCGAAATCCCCTGGCGGTTTGGATTTCCTGGCGTACCGTATCCATAGCCGCATCAAGGGGACAACTCTCCAAATCGGACCGTCTGTCTCCGGACCTTCATGCCGCCCTTGAAAAAATACCGGATCTCACGGCCCGGCAACAATTCATTCTTGATTGGTATTTCCGTCAGTTTCAATGCCTGCCTTCCGATCATATTCTGCGTTATGAGGATCTGGTAGAGACTGGCGGAACCTGTTTGCAACAAGTCGTCGGACAGGCGGTACCCCGAGACCCTGATTTGGCGGTAAACGAACAATTGCCTCCGGGAGGACCTGAAGAAGCTGCCCGGTTACGTGATGCGTTGCTTCGTCATCCCGGAGCCTGGTCGGAACACTATACCTCCGGTGACGTAGAAACTTATTGGGCCTGCCTCCCCAAATCCTGAAACATGGCCGAAGATATCATTCTGACCGGACCACCACGGTCAGGGACAACCCTGACCTGTCACCTGCTCAACCTGTTGGACAACACGATTGCCCTTCATGAACCTATGAATCTGGCCATGTTTCCCGACCGGAAAACAGCTCTTGGCAACATTGCCTCATTTTTTGGAGAAATGAGACATTCCCTTCTGAGCGAAGGGAAAGCGCTATCCAAGGTGGCCGGGGATAAAATTCCCGACAACCCGTTTGCGACGCAAGAAGGCGGTCGCAGGTCCAGCATTGTCGTCAAAAAAACGGTCACATTTGACAAGCCGCTTTCATCCAATTTCCGACTGATCATTAAACACAACGCCCATTTCAGCCTCCTGCTCCCGGACCTTGTCAAGACATACCGGTGTTTTTGCATCATTCGCCACCCTTTGTCGGTGATCAGATCCTGGAATACCATACAAGCACCTGTTGCAGAGGGTAAGATCACCGTCTTCAAAACCCTGGCTCCGGAAAAATACCGGGAAATTGAAGCCATACCCGGTCTCCTCGAGCGTCAGATCCGGCTTCTGGATTACCTGTTCTCTTGTTATGTGGATCTGCCCGGATTGACCATCATCAAATACGAGGACCTGATTGCCACCAAGGGATCTGCCCTGAGGAGCATGGTACCGGAGGCAAGCCACCTGAACGAGCCTCTGCAAAATCGTAATCGAAGTCCCTTGTACGATCCCCGGGAGGTGGAAGTCGTACGGCATGCCATCCTGGATTATCCCGGGGCCTGGCAGTCTTTTTATTCCCGTGATTCCATCGCTCTACTCTGAGTCCATGAAGTTTTTCAAGCATAAAACAATTGCACTGGCTACTGTCACCACACCCAGATTCATGCCGGGTACTATGGTCCTGCTGCATTCCTTTTTGAAAACCAATCCATGGTTCAAGGGTGATATCCTGATCATTCATGACCAGCTGCCTGAGGTTCACCAGGTATTATTGCGCCGACTTTACCCGGTCAGGTTTGTCCAGACGGGCGAGGATCTCCTCCAACGGGTGCAAACCCTAATTCCTGACTATGCCGATTTTGAACGAAGAAAGGCGCAGTTCTACTCGCTGGAAGCATTTCGATTCCGGGAATACAACCAATTGATTTTTATGGACAGCGACATGCTTGTTCTGGGCTCCCTGGAGGAGTTGACGATGCGCCCGGAACCCTTGCTGGCTTGTGGCACCGTAAAATATTACCGACCCGGAGAGGATGACGGTGATCCCTTTCAGGTAGAGCAGTTTAATGCCGGGATGATGCGTATCGACGGAAAGTTGCTGGGAACCGGGGTCCGCCAAGCCCTTTTGGAAAACATTTCATCCAGTTTTTTTGCTCCTTTTCTTGACTGGGCTGCCACACACGAATTGCCGCGTGTCGGCACGGATCAGATCATCCTGAATACCCATTTCGGGCATCAGGTCACTTTTATCCCTGCATCGTTCAATTACAGAGACGGCATCGCAGCAGAGATATCGGAACGAGACGGTTGTCGCCTCGAGGATGCACGCGTCATCCATTATACCGGAGGCAAAAAACCATGGATGGCGGAAAAGGTATTGCAACACCTGTTCAAGCAATCCCGTGATCTGACCATTTTCAGACTGTGGACACTGGCATGGGCTGATCTGTTGCGGGATTTTGAACAAGGCCGGACCGATGAGTCAAATCATTAATCCATATTTAAATTGCTGTCAATCAGCATTGTGTCAGATCAATACCCATGAGTCTTGCTGGCATTGGCATATAATTTGACCCTCACCCGAAGATACTGTACCGTTCTAGAACCGGTCAGTCCGCTTTCTTGTCATCCCCCGATTAACCCCGTATGCCAATGACACCCCCGAAGACGCATTTCGCGGAGAGAGACATATCAATCCGGGGGCAGATGGTATCATGGGCCTTGCTTGCCGGACAGCTTGCCGCGGCGATCGCTGTGGTCCACATTTACGATCTGGAAACAGACCTGCATTTGCGGGATGTTCTATTATGGACGGCGCTGGGCCTTGTCTGCCAAACCCTTCTTCCAAGGAAATGGTGGCCTTTCACCCTGGCAATGATCTGTGTGGCCGGGCTGTTCGGATTTGCAGGACCTGCCAATGCCTCTGTTACTTTGATGTTGGGGACAGCCATTCTCTTTCTGGCCAACCTTAGCATCAAATGGATCCGATGGACCAGCCTACTCCTGGTATTCGGATCATTGGCAACTGTATATGTAATCCTCCCTGTATGGGCAGAACCTTTCACACCGGCCATGACGACTCTGGGCGTCATGTTCATGTACAGATTGCTCATTTTCCTCTATGATCGTCACCAGGCTCCGTCAACGCCATTGGATGCGACTGACTTAACCTACTTTTTTCTTTTGCCGAATATGGCCATGTCGCTGTTTCCGGCAGTAGATTACCGTCATTTTCGTCAACATGTTGATCCTGCCCGACGAATACTGGTGTGGAAAAAGGGAATGTTTTGGGTGGTCACCGGCGTATTCCATTTGGTCATCTATCGCTGGGTTTACCACCACCTGCTCCTGCCTGCGGGTGAGGTGAGAGACCTGTTGGGACTGGCACGTTATACCTTTTTCAATTATGCCCTGATCCTTAGACTGTCCGGGTTATTTCATTTGGCGGTTGGCGTGTTGGGTCTGTTGGGCTTTGACCTTCCAAGAGTATTTCACCATTATTTTCTCGCGACTGGATTCAGCGACCTGTGGCGCAGAATAAATATTTATTTCAGGGATTTTTTGGTCAAGGTGTTTTATTATCCCATTTACTTCCGGCTCAGGTCATGGGGTAATGTCAGAGCCGTTCCTGTCGCCATTTTACTTCTCTTTGTCATCACCTGGTTCCTTCATTCTATCCAATGGTTCTGGATCAAAGGACAGTTTCCGCTTCGCATCCAGGATGGCATTTTTTGGGGGTTATTTGGTGTTCTGGTGGCCATCAATGCATGGTGGGAGATTAAATACAGGACATCCCACTCCCTGACCGGCCATCTGCCGACAAGGGCATTTACCCAGGTGACCCGTATCGCTGGCATGCTGGTCTTCATGAGTCTACTATGGTCCCTGTGGACGGCCCCGTCCCTGGATGAATGGTGGCTCCGTATCCGCACCGGCCTGATATCACCTGTCAGCCAATACGTAACCCTTTCGTTGACACTGGTCTGCCTCCTGTTTGCAGGAACAGTGGCCTGGCTGGTCGTGCATCATTTTCGGCTTGCGCGTTGGCTCGACCCGGAACCATCATCTTCTGTGGGCACCTTCTGGTCTGCCATCCTGTTGATGCTGCTTTTGGCATTTCCATGGGTAGCGCCCGCTCTCCAGCGTTCCACAGATATGTCCATGGCCGGAATACTGACAGAAAAATTGAGTGATGCCGATGAAATACGCCGCATAGAAGGCTATTACAATCATATACTCACCGGGCATCAGTTGACGGATCCGCTTGCCGGCCGTAAAAATTTGCTCCCGGACACCGAAAATGACGCCAGAATATATACCGGAGACTTTCGGCATATCAGTAAAAAACCGGATATGTCCATTTTGCTGAAAGGTCAACCCTTCACGACCAATGCATGGGGCATGCGAGACGATCCATTGTCCGAAGAAAAACCGGAAGGCAGTGTCCGTATCCTGCTTATGGGAGGATCATTTGTTGTCGGATCCGGAGTGGCGGATCATGAAGTATTTGACCGCCGCCTTGAAGCTCTCCTCCAGCCAAACAAAGGCAAGTCGCAGTATGAGTTCATCAATACCGCAACCGCCTCCTACGACCTGGTGGATTGTATCCTCCAGTTTGAAGTGGAGGAATTTCAAAAGTTTCACCCGGACATTCTGATGTTCTTTACACATGGCATAGACGGTACCAAGACCATCCGTGACATGGCGCGCCAGTACAAGGCGGGTGTACGGATGCCCTACCTTTTCATGGACGTGTACATAAATCGTGCAGGCCTGCGGCGGGACATGAGTGAGGAAGAAATGGTCCTTCTTCTTGAGCCTTTCACCAGTGATATCCTTGAGGATGGGTATCAAAAGTTGCGCGAAGTTTGTGATACCCATCATATCAGGCCCGTCTGGGTGTTCTGGCCCCCCATCGCACGGGCCGAAGCCGCATTGGAGGAAAAAGCGTTGAGCAAACAAATCGCCAGGAATCTGGGATTTGAACTTATTGACCTGGAGCCGTTGTACAAGGGATTGGACCCGGAATCATTGACGGTCAGTCGGTTTGATATGCATCCCAATGCCCTTGCCCATTCCCTGATG
>JAGFIW010000036.1 GCA_024103195.1 Saprospiraceae bacterium
ATGCCCACTACCGTGATGGCCCCTTCCAGCCCGAGTTGACGGATGCTTTCCATCGCGGCAGAGAGTTGGCCCTTGCCGCCGTCAATAATGACCAGTTGGGGCAGTGAGGCTTTTTCTTCCAGCAGGCGCCGGTATCTCCGGAAAACCACTTCACCCATACTCGCAAAATCATCCGGGCCGGTCACCGACCGCACCTTGTAATGCCGGTAGTCCCCTTTGCTTGGCCTGGCATGGCGAAAAACCACACACGAGGAAACGGGGTGGCTGCCATGCAGGTTGGAGTTGTCAAAGCACTCGATGTGGGCAGGCAATTCCTTCATGCGCAGTGCGTCGCGCAGCGCCGTCAGGATCCGGTCTGCAGGCGTCTGTCGCTTTTCGCGGGTGGCCGCCTGCTGACGTTTTTGCGCCTGGAAATAGGCCACGTTCTTGGCCGACATGTCGAGCAACTTTTTCATGTCGCCCCGCTGAGGCACCGTAATTCGCACATCCTCTTCCAGGTAATCCAATGGAAAAGGCGCAATAATCTCGGGGGTCACGCTGTGGTACCGTTCGCGCATCTCCAGAATGACATTCGGCAAAATGTCCGAAGGTTCCTCCTCCAGATTTCGCGTCAATTCCTGGGTGACGGCATGGATGACAGCCCCCTGGACGACTTTCAGGTAATTGACATACACTGATTTGTCCTCGACTGCAATGGCAAACACATCAACATCGCGGATATTGGGATTGACCACCACGGATTTGCTCTGATAATCCTCCAGCGCATCCAACCGCACCTTGATCTGGTGCGCCTCTTCAAAGGCGAGTTGGTCGATACAGCGTTCCAGTTGGGCCTGGAGGTGCCTTTTGACTTCCCGGAACTGACCGGAGAGGATGTGGCGGATCTGCTCGATCTTTTCCATGTATGCCTCTTCGGTTTCATGACCGGCACATGGACCCATGCAATTTTTGATATGGTATTCCAGACACACCTTGAATTTGCCCTTTTCAATATTTTCCCGGCTGAGATTGAGGGTGCAGGTGCGCAGCGGAAACAATTTCCGGATGAGATCGAGGACCAGAGCCGCCCTCATTTTCGAGGTGTAGGGACCAAAATAGGTCGAACCGTCACGGATGACTTTCCGGGTAAAATATACGCGGGGAAATCGCTCCTTCCGTATGCAGATGTAAGAATACGACTTGTCATCCTTGAAGCTGACGTTGTACCTGGGCCTGTATTTCTTGATGAGGGAATTCTCCAGCAATAGCGCATCATGCTCGCTCTCCGTGATGGTGTACGTCAGCCGATCGGCGGCGCGCACCATAAGGCGAGTCTTGTAATAGGCCTGTTTTTTTTCGCCGAAATAGGAAGCAATCCGCTTCTTCAGGCTTTTGGCCTTGCCGACATACAGGACCGTGCCTTCCAAATCGAGAAAGGTGTACACCCCCGGCAGGTCCGGCAGGGTGGGTTGGAGCTCCTGATAATCGGCGTTGGTCATGACCTCGCAAAAATAACGCAACCACTCCGGGACTGCTCCCAAACAAACAACCCTGCCTTTCGACAAGGCAGGGCACCAAAACCTTATGAGAAAACTACTACTGCTTCCTTACTTCACTGCCCGTTGCGGCACATAAGCCAGTCTCAGAAGGTCCATAGTGGTGAGGATACCCACCAAACCTTCGTTCTCGTCCACGACAGGCAGGGCGTGGAAGAGGTTTTCAAGGAAGATGCCGACAGCTACCGTCACCGGCATGTCCGGACGGAGCCGGACCAGTTGACGGGTCATGATCTCCCCGGCCAGCATGCGGGCGAACAATTCGTCGTCCCGCTCATTCCGGCGATCGGGATCGTCCAGGGGAAAAGCATGGCTCAGATGGAGCAAATCCCCCTTACTGATCATTCCCACCAACTGGCCCTCGTCAATGACCGGCAAATGGTGAAATCCCTTGGAGGCAAAAATTTCGGCCACCTGGCGCATCGTCGTGTCAGGTCGCACGATATACACGTCCGTGGTCATCACATCTCTCACCTTCCATTGCGACACTTCCTTCAGCATGATCCTGGTTTTCCGGTTCATTGATCAGCCTTCCACGGCTACCTTACGGGCCTTTGAGGCCGGCTCTTCCTTGGTCCTCGGCAAAGTTATCGTCAGAATGCCGTTCTGGAAAGCGGCCTTGATCCCCTCTTCACGGACATCCTCCGGAAGGGTGAACCGCCGTTCAAACCGGGCAAAGCCGAACTCTTTCCGGATAAAGTTGCCATCCTTCTCCTTGGATTCGGACTCCTTCTTGTGCTCCGCCTTGATGGTCAGCATGCGCTGTTCGCTGGATACCTGAAAATCTCCCTTGTCATAGCCGGGAGCAGCCACTTCCACTTCATAGGTTTGCGGCGTTTCCTTGACATTCACGGCCGGCATGGCCGGAGAACTTTCCTTCCAGCCCGGAAAATCTTCATCATTGAAGAAACGCTCAACCCATTGTTGCAGGGGGGTTGTGAGACCCCCATTCCATTTCATGAGGTCCATTTTGTCATTGTTTTGGGTGATTGAATAAGACAAAGGTTATCCTGCTCCTGTCGCCCGCCAATGACCCCGCGCATGCCTGCTGGTGATCTGGATTACCTTTTCCTGTGCCCCGGATTTCAGAAATTCGCCCCATGGAAATCACGAAAAACGGATTGGACTTCACCAAG
>JAGFIW010000084.1 GCA_024103195.1 Saprospiraceae bacterium
ACGGTCGGTTGACGCTCGTCCACAACGGTATCATCGAGAATTACGCACTCCTGAAGAGCGCCCTGGAAAAACTCGGTCACGCGTTTGAAAGCGAGACCGATACCGAGGTGCTGGTCCATCTGATCGAAGAGCTTCAACAGCGCGACGGCCTCCGTCTTGAGGAAGCCGTGCGCACCGCGCTCAGCAAAGTCATTGGCGCCTACGCCATTGTGGTGATGGACGAGAATGAGCCCGGCAAGATGGTGGCTGCCCGCAAAGGAAGCCCGCTGGTGGTCGGTATCGGTGACGACGAATATCTCGTGGCTTCTGACGCCACGCCGATCATTGAATACACCAAACGGGTCGTTTATCTCAAGGATGAAGAGATCGTCACCATCACGAGGGACGGCTATATGCAGATCCGCACCATCGGCAACGAGGTGCAGACGCCGTACATCCAGGAACTGACCCTCGAAATCGAGCGTCTGGAAAAGGGGGGTTACGAGCATTTCATGCTCAAGGAAATCCACGAACAGCCGCGGACCATCGCCGATGCGATGCGGGGTCGCCTCAATGCCTCGGAAGGGTGGATCAAACTGGGCGGCCTGGAGGAATACAAGACACGCATCACCCAGGCAGAACGCATCATTATCCTTGGTTGCGGCACCTCCTGGCATGCCGGGCTGGTGGGAGAATACCTCTTCGAGGATTTGGCCCGCATGCCGGTAGAAGTCGAGTATGCGTCTGAATTCCGGTACAGGAATCCCATCATCCGGCCCAACGATGTGGTGATCGCTCTGTCGCAATCGGGGGAGACCGCCGATACCCTGGCAGCCATTTCACTGGCGCGCGAGAAAGGCGCCATGGTTTACGGGATCGTCAACGTGGTCGGTTCGTCCATTGCCCGTCTGACGGATGCCGGCAGTTATATCCATGCCGGGCCCGAAATCGGGGTGGCCTCGACCAAAGCCTTTTCCGGGCAGGTCACCCTGTTGTCCATGTTGGCGCTATCATTGGCCCAGCATCGCGGCACGCTGCCCTCTTCGCGCATACAGGCGCTGATCACCGAGTTGGAAAACATCCCCAACAAAGTGGAAGAGGTGCTGAAATGCGAACCCAAAGTGCAATACATCGCCCGGGAGATCCAGCATGCCACCAATGCCCTTTATCTCGGTCGGGGATACAATTTTCCCGTGGCCCTCGAAGGCGCCCTCAAGCTGAAAGAGATCTCCTACATCCACGCCGAGGGATACCCGGCTGCCGAGATGAAGCACGGCCCCATCGCCCTGATCGACGAGAACATGCCCGTCATCGTGACGGCCACCAACCGGAACGCCTACGACAAGATCGTCTCTAACATTCAGGAGGTCAAGGCGCGCAAGGGTATGGTCATCGCCATCGTCACGCATGGTGAAAAAATGATCAGCGGGATGGCGGATTACACGATTGAAATACCGGAAACGGAAGACCCGCTGGCCCCGCTGCTCTCGGTCGTCCCGCTCCAGCTTTTGTCTTATTACATCGCCGTAGGGCGCGGATGCAACGTGGATCAACCCCGCAACCTGGCCAAATCCGTCACTGTCGAATAACCCATCATGTCCAGTCCCCTAGGTACAGAATACAATTCCCAGAAGTCCGATCTCGTCATCAGCGAATACGGTCGCGGGGTGCAGGATCTCGTCGCGCATGCCAAAACCATTGAGGATCCGGAAAAGCGCCAGAAAGCGGCCGAGTACATCATCGAGGTCATGCGCATCGTCAATCCCCAAAAAAGCGCCTTCGAGGATGTGACGGAAAAGCTGTGGAAGCATTTTTTCCGGATAGCGGACTACGACATTGATGTCAAGCCGCCTTTCGGTGACAAGCCGGAAAGACCCGAGGTGGATGCAGCGCGTCCCGTACTCCCATACCCGGTCCAGGAGGTCCGTTTCCGCCATTACGGTCACAATATCCAGGTACTCATCCGCAAAGCGCTGGAAATGGAACCCGGGGAAAAGAAGGACGAGCTGGTCAAAATCATCGGCTCCTACATGAAGCTGGCCTACAAGACCTGGAACCGGGAGCACTATGTCAGTGATGATCTGATCAAAGGCGACCTGGTGTCCTTGTCGGGACACAAGTTGAGCCTCGACGAAAATGTGGCCTTTGACACGGCCCTGGCACCCGTGACCTTTCAAAATCAGGGTCAGGGAGGCACTTCGCGCAAGTCGGGCCGCTACCAGGGCCGCACGCCGAGCCGCGGCCGTCAGGGAGGCAACTACAAGTCCCGCCGTCGCAAGTAAGCCCCTCATGCCTGCGTGGCGGCCCCGCCATTTGGACCGGGCGTTCTACCTTCGCCGTACAAAATCCGACGTATGGCAGGTGACAGTCTGGAAGTGACGGGTGGCATTCAACTCCAGGGCCACATCACGCCTCAGGGCGCGAAGAACGAAGCACTCCAGGTGCTTTGTGCGGTGTTGTTGACCGATCAGCCGGTCACCCTGCGCAATGTGCCCGCCATCCGCGATGTACAGGCATCCATCGAATTGCTCCGCGGACTGGGGGTGACGGTGGAGGAATCGGGCGATCACCAATGGACCTTCACCGCCCGGGATTTGGATACGGAATTTTTACACAGCGCGGCCTTTGCGGAAAAGGCCGGCCGGATTCGCGGCTCCGTCATGCTCATAGGCCCGTTGCTGGCCCGTTTCGGCAAAGCCCTGCTCCCGAAACCAGGTGGAGACAAGATCGGCCGTCGCCGCCTGGATACCCACTTTCTCGCCTTTGAAAAACTGGGCGCTACCTTCCGTTACGATGAGGATGCCCATCAATACTGGATTGAAGCCGGGCGATTGAACGGCAGTTACATCCTGATGGACGAGATATCGGTGACGGGCACCGCCAACCTCGTCATGGCTGCCGTGCGGGCCCATGGCGTGACTACGATCTACAATGCGGCCTGTGAGCCTTACGTGCAGCAGTTGTGCCGAATGCTCAACGCCATGGGCGCTCGCATCTCGGGCATCGGATCCAATCTGCTCCACATCGAAGGCGTGGATGCTCTCGGAGGCACGGTGCACACCATGCTGCCCGACATGATCGAGATCGGCAGTTTTATCGGCCTGGCGGCCATGACAAAATCCGATATCACCATCGAGCACTGCCGCGTGGACCAGCTGGGCATCATCCCGGATGTATTCCGCAAATTCGGCGTTCAGTTCGAGATCCAGGGCGATAACATCCATGTCCCGGCCCAGGAAAGCTACCGGATCCAGACCTTTATTGACGGTTCCATTCTCACGGTTTACGATGCGCCATGGCCGGGTTTTACCCCCGACCTGATGAGTATTCTGGTCGTGTTGGCCACCCAGGCGGAAGGCAGTGTCCTGATCCATCAGAAGATGTTCGAAAGCCGCCTGTTTTTTGTGGACAAGCTCATAGACATGGGCGCCCAGATCATCCTTTGTGATCCCCATCGGGCCACCGTCATCGGGCTGGGACGCCAATTCCCGTTGCGCGGCATCGCCATGTCATCCCCGGATATCCGGGCGGGTGTGGCCTTGCTGATCGCCGCTTTGTCTGCGGAAGGACGCAGTGTCATTCACAATGTCAATCAGATTGACCGGGGCTACGAGAATATAGACGGGCGTCTCCAGGCGCTCGGGGCCCGGATACGGCGTCTTGAGGACGCCTGATCAGTTGAGGGCCATGGCAAACCAGCGTCTGTAGCGGGACACCAGTGGATCCTGTTCGCCGCGCAGCAGAAAAATGCCGACCATGACCTGACGAGCCAGTTCATCGGCGTGTGTTTTGTCGGCCATGATACTGTCGATCAGGGACTTCATGGCCGCTTCGACTTCGCCCTGCCGAAGGTGGACAAGGCCTTCGGCCAGATGGCGGCCGGCCGGTGAGCCGGTATCCGCTTCCTGTTCGAGGGTCACCCACCGGGCCAGGGCACGAACCGCTTCAGCCAGGGATTCGAGGGGGTGTCCAAAGGGGATGTGACGGGCGGCCCCGAGGGCGGTGTCGGGTTGGGTGAGGACGCTGTAGGCAGCCGTGGACAGCGCTGCTTCTTCGTGTTCGGGATGGGCAGAGGCAAAGGCGGCCAAGGCCTCCGGGACCCCATCCGACGGCCAGGGAGGCAGCGTTGCCTGGAGCGCTTGCCAGGATTCCCGGACCGGATCAGGGAGGGATTCCTTCAGCCATTGCAGGACGGCGCTGCGGGGCAAAGCCCCGGAAAATTCGGCGATGGGGATTCCCCGGTGAAAAAGTTTGACGTGAGGTATGGAGCGGATCTGATACCGCGTGGCCAGATCGGGGTATGCCTCGGTGTCAATTTTGACCAGGGTCCACGCATCGCGATGCTCGGCAGCGAGCTCGTCCAGCACGGGTCCGAGCATTCGGCAGGGTCCGCACCAAGCCGCCCAGAAGTCGGCCACTACCGGCTGCCGGAAGCTGGCTTCGATCACGTCCTTGGTGAAGTCCAATCCGTTTTTCGTGATTTCCATGGGGCGAATTTCTGAAATCCGGGGCACAGGAAAAGGTAATCCAGATCACCAGCAGGCATGCGCGGGGTCATTGGCGGGCGACAGGAGCAGG
>JAGFIW010000091.1 GCA_024103195.1 Saprospiraceae bacterium
CATGCAGGAAATGATGCTCCGTGAGCAACGGGAAACCACCTTTGGCGACTGGCGTGAAAAGGAAAAAAAGGCGCTGGAACTCCTCCAGATCACCGGGGAGTTGCGTTTTGACCGTTCAGTCGAGCTGGTTTTCTTTCGCAAGGACATCTATGACAGTCGTCCCAGTGAATTGCTGAGTCTTCATGCCGGTTCAAGGACCTATGTTCAACAACCCGTCCACATCGAGCAAAGTCTCGAGGTAGCCAGGGCTCTGCAGCAATTGGACACCCTGCCTCCCGCCAAACTCGACCTGGGCAAACTCACTGCCGAATGGACCGCCAGCGGCATTCCGGCCGGCCAGCTTTCCCAATTCCTGCAACAACAGCTGGGAGGTATCCTCCACGATCAGCAGGATCCCCTGATGCCCAAAGATGTCATCCTGTACGGATTCGGACGTATTGGCCGTATTGCTGCCCGGCGTATCATCAGTACCACCGGCCGGGGCGACCAACTCCGTCTCCGTGCCATCGTAATCCGTCCTTCTTTGGAGGACAGGCACCTCGATGCCACCAAACGGGCTGCCCTGCTCATGAAAGACTCTGTGCACGGAGACTTTCAGGGGACCGTGGAAGTAGCCGCCGACGGCAGCGAACTCATCATCAACGGCAACCGGGTCTTTTTGATCCACGCCCGCCAACCGGAAGATGTTGATTATACCCAATACGGCATCGAAGACGCCGTCGTTATCGACAATACCGGCGTCTGGAGGGACAACGCCGGCCTGAGCCGCCACTTGCGCCCAGGGGTTTCCCAGGTGCTTTTTACCGCACCCGGCAAGGACATTCCCAACATCGTTTACGGCGTCAATCACCATGCCGTGGATTTTGCCAACGAGCCGGTATTCTGTGCGGCCTCCTGCACCACCAACGCCATTGTGCCCATCATCAAAGCCATCGACGATCCCTACAGCATCGTGCGCGGTCATATTGAAACCGTTCACGCCTACACCAGCGACCAGAATTTACTGGACAACTTTCACAAAAAACCCCGGCGTGGACGTGCGGCTGCCCTCAACATGGTGTTGACCTCTACGGGTGCGGCCAGTGCCGTGGCCAAGGTATTGCCCCATCTCAAGGGCAAACTCACCGGCAACGCCGTGCGCGTACCCACACCGAATGTCTCCCTGGCCATCATGGTGCTGACCCTGGACAAACCAGTGACGGTCGCCCAGATCAACGAGACCATCAAACAGGCCAGCCTCAATGGTCCTCTGGCTGAGCAGATCTACTTCTCCACTGACGAGGAGTACGTATCCAGTCACGCCGTGGGCATGCCGGCCACATCGGTGCTGGACGCGCCTTCCACCATTGTGAGCGAGGACGGAAAGACCGTCACGCTTTACGTATGGTACGACAATGAATTCGGGTACACGTGTCAGGTGGTGCGACTGGCCAAGCATGCTGCCCGGGTGCGCCGCCCATCCTATTATTGATCCCCGTCCTGTTCGTTACCGAGTGGAAAGACATAGGTGTTGTTGGTGCGGTCACATTCGGTCACGAACTGAAAGTTGTCCAGCTGGCACTGCAGGTTAGTCAGATAACCCGGTCGTTGGGACAGCAGGATTTTCAATTCCCAATCGAAAGATGCGCCGGGCAGAAGCGCCCCATTATCCGCCTCCAATCCGGAGCGAAGGATTTCGCCGTGGACAAACCTGGAGCTGCGGGCAATGGACGGTGTGTTGCCCAGAAAGAAGGCAATTCCCATCCCCTCCTCGCCTCCTTCGGTTTTGTACAGGAAAGCCGGTGCATCGCCTGTGTTGCGCAGACGGACGCCAACGCGAAGCGTATATTTCCGGTCATTCATTACCCATACACTGTCTATGACCAGATCAGGACATCCCTCATCCGGTCCTGTCATTTCCGGTATGTTTTCAATGAGTTCAGTCCGGGAAGGTTGACCGCTTGAGGAAGGAATAGGTGGTGTTCTTGTGCCTTTGAATCGCTGGCCGGTCAGGTATTCGCCCGGGACCATTTTCAAGCCGGAGGTGAGCAATGCCCGGGCCAAGGTCTCCTTCCAGGCTTCGATGTCCGGTATATCCGATGACTGCTCCAGTGTAAGGACTACTGGTACTTCCCTCATAAGGGCTGACGGGCCGGTCAGGTACAAGGTTTCGCGGCCGGTATTGGCCAGATCACAGGTAAATGAAATCCTGTCGTCCTCCATACGCACATCACGCAGGAAGACAACGCCGAGTCTTGCTCCGGCATAATCTTCCGGGTTCCAGGACTGGCCCCGCATTTCGACGCCGGTGAAGAGACAAAGCGCCCAAACACTCCAGACAACCAACAAAGACAATCGATTCGTCATAGGCCCTCTCGTGCAAACCCTGTTGCTAAACGCAGAATCACGGTAAAACATTCCCTTCCCTGTCGCATCCCCTTCATTTATGGACCGGGGTTTTACCTTTGCGCGTCGCCCACGGCCCCCCAAGGCATGAATGTTCCTCCTCGTCAAGTCCTACTTCCATTCCTCCTGTCGGGTATGCTGGCCCTCGGACTGTTGCTCGGGGGGCGCATGCAGAAAGCCGGGCCGGTCGTGGAGGTGGTCCGGTTTCACGATACCCTGCGTACGGTAGCGCTGGAAGGCAGCGTGGAGGAAATGATCCGGTATATCGATGCCCGGTACGTGGATCAGATTGGAAGGGACTCCCTGCTTCAGGGGGCCATCGAAAGCCTGATGCGGCGGCTTGATCCCCATTCGGAATACCTGCCTCCCGCTGAAGTGCTTCGGCTGAAAGAATCCCGGGAGGGGCGGTTTACCGGCATCGGCATCGAGTATACGGTCATGGACGACACGGTGTACGTCCTGCGGCCCATCCCCGGAGGGCCCGGCCAGGAAGCCGGATTGTTACCGGGCGACCGGTTGCTGACCGTGGATGAAACACCCGTTTCAGGTCAGGGTCTGGAGTCGCTCCGTATCGCGGACCTGATGCGAGGGGAACAGGGCTCGAGAGTTCGTCTCAAGATATGGCGTCCTACGGCGGGACTGCTGGATGTTTCCCTTCAACGCGCCAATGTAGAGGTACCCAGCGTGCTTCCAGGTGCCATGCTCGATGAAAACACCGGATACATTTCCATTCGCCGTTTCGGAACGCATACCTACCGGGAGTTCATGCAGGAACTGGAGCGGCTGATCCATGACGAAGGCATGCAACACCTGGTCCTTGACCTGCGCGGCAATCCGGGCGGGTATCTCCACGAAGCCGTCAATATTCTGAGCCAACTGTTTCAGGAACGCAACAGACTGTTGGTTTACACGGTAGGTCGTCAGCAGGACCGGCGGGAATACCATTCTACCGGACGTACCTTCTTTGAAGTTGGCCGCCTCATAGTGCTGGTTGATGAAGGGAGTGCCTCGGCCAGTGAAATTGTGGCCGGTGCCATCCAGGATTGGGACCGCGGGCTGATTGCAGGACGCAGGACCTTCGGCAAAGGACTTGTCCAGGAGCAATACACCTTGAGCCATGGTGGTGCCTTGCTTCTCACCATTGCCCGGTATTTCACGCCTTCGGGAAGATCCATCCAACGGGATTACAGCGACCCTACCCGATACAAGGAAGAAATCAAGGAGAGGTTTCGCCAAGGCGAACACACTCCATCGGGCCCCTCCACCGTGGACACCAATACCTACTTCACCTATCACGGACGAAATGTTTTCGGTGGAGGCGGCATAACGCCGGATGTCACTCTAACGGCAGATACGGTCCGCGCATCGGCGGTCTATCGGGAATGGGCAAACCGCATCAACAGGTTTATCCTGATGGAACTGCTGGCCAACAGGGATGTGCTGGAATCGGATTTGCTGGGGCAGCCTGATTTTCTATGGGATTCCTTTCAGGCCTGGGCTTTTCGCACTTATGGCAATAAGCTGCCGGGCCAGGGAAAAAGCGCCATGACGGAAGCATTGCGGATGCATTTACTTCTCGAAATGGCTCGCATCAATGGTGGGCCGGAAGAACAAAACCGGATTCAGGTGCTGTATGATCCCGAAATCCAGGCTGCACTACGTCTGATGTCGGACAAGAAAGCATTCGCTGCTCTGCAAAGGCAATGAGCCCGATCAGGAACGGATAAACCGCAGCTCGTTTTGAGCCGTCCATTCCGCTATGACGGATACCTCACCTTCCGTTTTGTCTTGTCGGCGCCATTTGGCCACATAGTCGACTTGCTCCAGAAAAGCGGAACTGATCATGCCGAAATGCGTTGGCACGGGGTCGTCGACCGTCTTAGGAATCGCAGCCACCAGCGGTTTGCCGAAGGCGCGGATCAGATCTTTCAGGAATGGGTCGAGAGTGATGCGGACCGCCCATTTCCCTTCCGGACCACACAGGACATCGGGTAGCGCACGGGTATGCGGATACAGGATGGTCAACGGTCGGCGATGGAGGGCCAGGAGCGTTTCCAGCCTGGGATGAATTTCCGTCACATATTCTTTCAACATGGGCAAGTCAGCGACCAGGATGACCAGTCCCTGCCCCGGCTCCTGTTGACGAAGCTTCAGAATCCGATGTATGGCCACCGGACTCAGCGCATTGCCACACAGGCCCCAGACTGCATCCGTAGGCAGCAGGAGTATTCCGTCCTTGTCCAGTAGGGCGGTCATTTCCCGAAAGTCATCAGGCCAGTTCACGATGTCTGGATATATTTGTAGGCGTGAAGGGATACAAAAGCATCGCAAACATAGCGTTATCCCTTTGATCACCCCAACCGCCCTTCGAT
>JAGFIW010000124.1 GCA_024103195.1 Saprospiraceae bacterium
TGGGAAAATGACTATTTTCCAAAGAACCAGGAATGAAGGTCCGAATGTTTCAGATTGAATCCAGGATGGGCCGGAAGTCAGCCGGATGATAGTTGACCGATTTCAACACTTTGTGATCTGCCTGACGATACACCAGAAAGCGACCTTCGGATTCTTCAATGTATCCGACAGTTCCGTCGCGTTGACGATAATGATCCAGAGTGGCTTCTGCTTCTGCAAGGGTTTTGCATACCTTGCTCATATTGCTGCGTTGGACTTCATCAAACAAGGCTTTGAAGCGATCTCCCAGACCGAATTCCAGCACGGCACCTGAAAGAACGTATTGCAAATCGGCCAGCGCATCCGCGACTTCCACAATATCTCCCTCGCGAATGGCTTCTTTCAGCTCATCCAGTTCTTCCTGCAACAGATTTATCCGCAACTGGCAACGATCCTGGTGCGGAATGGCGGGTTTGGCCAGGATTGGCATCCGGAAGACCTCGTGAAAAGCGGCCACGTCATTCAGGGCTTCAGGTTCATCAAAGCGGGGATGTTCCATGTACGATGTGTGGAATTTGTAATGCCAAAGAAACGTCTTTCCGGGCATGCGGAAGGTCAGCGGGTCCTATTTTGTCCTTAATTTCATTCTCTCAATAACATCCAAGCCTGTATTATGGACCGGTCCCGATTTTTGCGAACCACTGCTGCGTTAACATTAGGCACTGCGTGTTCCTTATCGGGATGCCGACCCGAGCATGAGGACAGGACCGACACGCCCCCACCCGGGCCGCAGGAAACGATCAAGTGGAAGTTGGTGACTACATGGCCACCGGGCTTTCCGGTCCTGGGCGAGGGTTGTTCTTTGCTGGCGGGTTGGATCAGGGAAATGTCCGGAGGGACATTGGATATTCGTGTTTACGGGGCTGGCGAGCTGATCCCGGCCATGGAGGTATTTGATGCTGTTTCCACCGGAACAGCCCAGATGGCATCCTCCGCTGCCTACTACTGGGCTGGAAAGATACCTGCCGCCCAGTTTTTCGGGTCTGTCCCGTTCGGGATGAATGCCCAGCAAATGAACAGTTGGTTGATGGCGGGAGGAGGAATGGCCCTTTGGGAGCATCTCTACGCACCCCACGGGATCATCCCTTTCCCTTGTGGTAATACCGGCATCCAGATGGGGGGTTGGTTCAGAAAAGAAATCCGATCCATTCAGGATTTGGCCGGGCTGAAAATGAGAATTCCCGGCCTGGGAGGCAAAGTCCTCGAAAGAGCCGGCGGGACGGCCGTACTTTCTGCCGGAAGCGAGATATACACCAACCTGGAGCGGGGTGTCATTGATGCGACCGAATGGATAGGACCCTATCACGACGTGCGCATGGGATTCGGGGATATTGCGCGTTATTATTACTTCCCGGGCTGGCACGAACCCGGTTCCACCCTCGAGCTCATGGTCAACAAAGACGCATTCGAGGCCCTTCCCGGATGGCTTAAGGAGGTAGTAAGAACGGCCGCCTTACGGCTTCACAATTGGGTTTTGGCGGAATTTGACACCCAAAACGCCCGGTACTTAAAGCAGATCACCTCCCAACCGGGCATCGAAATCCGTCGATTTCCTGGCGAAGTCCTCCGGTTTCTGCAAACCAAGACCCGTGAGGTGCTCAATGATCTTGTGGCCAGCGATCCGGCCAGCAAAGAGATCCATGACGCATATTTTGAGCATTTCAACCTTGTCCGTGACTGGTTTCGGATTTCCGAATGGGAAAATTACCGTCTGTCCTTTGCAGAAGAAACCGGCTTTCAATAGCTAAGCAGCCATTCGGGGAACAAGATCACCAGCGTCAACACAATGAGCTGCAGAATGATGAAAGGAATTACGCCGAGGTAGATGTCCCTGGTACGGACCTCAGGTGGGGCTACGCCTTTGAGATAGAACAGCGCGAATCCGAAGGGGGGCGTGAGGAAGGATGTCTGCAGGTTCAGGGCAATGAGTATGGCTACCCAGGTCATGTCCAGTTTGTACATGGCCATCAATGGCATGAGAATCGGGACTAGTATGAAGATGATTTCAATGAAATCAATGAAAAAACCGACAACGAAAAACAACACCATCACCAACAGGAGAAACTGACCTTGACGCAATCCGCTTTGGGTGATAATCTCCAGCAGGAATACATCCCCCCCCATCCCCCGAAAAACGAGCGCGAATGTACTTGCCCCAAGCAGAATCATGAAAACCATTGCGGTGAGATGCATGGTTTCCATGGCTGTTTTACGCAATAGCCCCAGGGACAGCTTGCGTTGGCCGGCCGTGAGGATCATGGCGCCTGACGCTCCAATGGCTGCTGCTTCGGTCGGTGATGCTATTCCGGCAAAGATGGAGCCCAAGACGGCCCCCATCAACAAAAGAGGCAACACCAGGGTTTGCCACAAGCGGCCATCAGACGTTGGTGTGAATGGGCCCGATGCGGCGAGGGAGGTGGATACCTTTTGTGTTCTGGCCGTCAGCATCAACCATCCGAGATAAATAACCACGAGCAACAAACCGGGGATCAATGCCCCTGCAAAGAGCCTTCCCACAGGAACATTCATCACGCTACCCAGTAATACGAGTACGATGGATGGCGGAATGATCTGACCCAGCGTGCCGCTGGCGGCTATTGTTCCTGTAGCCAAGCGGGCACTATAACCGGAACGCAGCATTACCGGCAAACTGATCAAGCCCATTGTCACCACCGTAGCCCCTACAATACCTGTGGATGCCGCCAACAAGGTACCTACAAGGACGACCGACATCGCCAAACCACCCCTGCGTTTGCCGATGGCCGCGGCCATGGTATTCAACAAGCGGGCGGCTATGCCGCTTTGCTCGAGCAAAATGCCCATGAAGATGAAAAGCGGTACGGCGATCAGGACGTAATTATTCATTACCCCCATGATCCTTCCAGGCATAAAATGAAAAAAGGAGGGATCCAGGAAGATCAAACCAAAGAGAACCGATAGCCCACCTAATGTGAAAGCCACCGGAAATCCGATCATGATCAGCAGAAAGACCAGAAGGAAGAACAATAGTGCCCAATACTCCATCAGGTAGAACTGTCTGATTTTGAACGTAGATCGCGTAAATCGGTGACCATTCGCCCAATCCCCGACAGCCCCAGAAGTACGAAGCCTGCGACCATGGCTATCTTGATGAGATATCTGGCCGGAAGGCCATTGGGATCAGGACTCCCCTCCCCTACTTCCCAACTTGAAAAAGCATATGGCAACCCAGTGATAATCAACATGAAACACCATGGAAGTAAAAAAAACAATGTACCCAATACATTCACCCATTTTTTCCTCCGGTCCGGCCACGAATGATAAAACAGGTCAACACGTACATGTTTGTCTTCCAGCCAGGTAGCTGATGCTCCCCACAGAAAAATCAGCGCGAAGAAGTGCCATTCCAGGTCCAGGATCCAGGTGCGTGAAACCCGGAAAAGATATCGGAGAAATACATCTGTGGTCATCAGAATCACCAACGCCATAGTGAGCCAACTCACCGCACTTCCGGTTCGTTGGGTCCACTTTTCTATGGTGGTGGAATGACCTGCCATTCGATAATGTTTCCCAGAAATTTCGGCACCAAGATACCAATGGGATTCCCTGTAACCATTCCCAAGATGGATAATCCCAACTTTTTCCGGAGGCTTCTACTGGCGTGAGGCAAAACCAGTAACCTGGCAGCTCGATGGCCGGCCAGTATACCCTGTGGCGGCGCGCCATCGAACCTCCGACAGCACCCTACCCGACCACCCATCACAAGGCCGGTTGTTGTCCCACAAGGGGTTGTATCAAATAATCGGAATCCGGAGGACCTGACCAGGATATATCAGGTTGGGATCCTTGAGCATGGGTTTGTTGGCTTCAAAGATGACCGGGTATTTATTGGCATTTCCATACATCTCTTTGGCAATCCTGGACAGGGTATCTCCTTTCTTCACCTCGTAAAACCGGGCCTCGGGTTCTGGAACGACCACATTGATCCTGTCATCTACTGAGGCAATACCATCCACGTTGCCCACAGCAAGGACTGCTTTCTCGCGGTCAGCCTGAGAAGAGGCTTGTCCATAGACGACGGCAAGGTCATCGTTGACGGCAATATCCAGACCTTCGATATGGATACCCATCGACTGGACCAGGGTCATCAGAGCCTGGGCGCGCAATTGGTTGGCTTGTGCAAGCCGTTCTTCGTTGGACACGCTGGGAGTGGCCGGAGCGGGATTGGTCCCTTTGGCAGTGCCAAACAATTTTGGACCGGCGTTTTTAAGGAAGGAGAAGATGCCCATTTGGTTGGAATTTGGAGTGAACGTATGTTTTTCAAGTGGAAAGGTACTGAATGATTCCACGACTTGTCCGAGGCAACCCTGTGATTAAACCTCCGTTAAACCGGTGGACAAGAAAGTTCGGCACGGAACGTGATAATGCTCTATCTTTGCGCAGCTTCAGGCAAACATATTAGGCAAATCTACATCTGACATGCAAAGTAAAGGAATCATCAAATTTTTCCTGGTTCTCTTCACCCTGATTGTGGGTATCCAGTTTCTTTATATGATACCTACACGGAAAGTGGAATCCCAGGCAGAAGCCTATGCAAGGGACAGGTCTGCTTCCAGTTCGGAGAAAGACAAGGAAACGGACTATAAGGTAGCCCGCACGGCATATCTGGACTCCATGTCCAGCGAAAAGATATTCAAGGTACCCTTGATCAAGGATTTCACCTATGAGGAATTGAAGAGCAAGCAACTTGCTTTGGGATTGGACCTCAAGGGGGGAATGAGTATCATTTTGCAGGTGGACCTGCGGGATTTCATCCGCAGTCTGGCCAATCAAAGTGAAGATCCTGAGTTTATCAAGGCCCTGGATCAGGCCTCCGAGCGATTCAAGAGGTCCCAAACCGACTATGTCACCTTGTTTGGCGAGGAATTCCAAAAGGTCGCCAATGGCAAAAAGCTGGCTAACATCTTCATTCTCAACGAGACCTTCCGGGATCAAATCAACTTTGAGACCCCTGATGGGGAAGTCATCCGGATGATCCGGGAAATGGCTAATGAAACTGTAAAACTGACTTTCAAGCGACTGAAGGACCGGATAGACAAAACCGGAGTGGTTCAGCCAAACGTCTCTCTCGACGAGAACAGGGATTTGATCCTGGTGGAACTGCCTGGATTCGACAACCCCGAACGGGCTCGCAAGTTGTTGCAGGCAACAGCCAAGCTGGAGTTCTATGACGTTTACCGGATCACTGACGCAGGAATAAGCGCCGCATTTCTGGAGGCTGACAACAAGCTAAAACGCATGTCTTCCGGGGTGGATACCACACTGGAAGAGGTGAGCATGGATACGACCTACTCGTATGTGTATGATTCCCTGGGGCAAGTCGTGGATTCCACCCTCCAACTCGTTGAAGCCGGTGCAGAGGATCTTTCCGGTGGGGGGCCACTCCTTTCGCAGTTGATGCTGAACATGTCTGCAGAAGGGCTCAGTTCTCCTCCTGCCGTAATGGGAACTGCCTCCAAGAACAAAAAGAACATCGTCACCGAGTATCTGAACAGACCTGACATCAAAGCCTTATTTCCCAGGGATCTGGAGTTTCGTTGGTCGCAGAAACCCGGTAAGGATTTCACCACCGGAGAAACAACGGATGCTTACAGTCTTTATGCCATTCGCAAAAAGCGGGGTTCCGATGCGGCACCGTTGGAAGGCGACCGGGTGACGGATGCCCGCACGAGCAGCGATCCCACTACCGGCGAAGTCGTCGTCAGCCTCAATATGGACACCCGGGGCGCCCGGATCTGGGCGGACATGACGACCAAAGCCGCCCAGGACAACAATCGTGAGGTGGCCATATTGCTCGACGATGAAGTGGTTTCTGCGCCGAGCGTGCGCCAACCGATAACCGGAGGG
>JAGFIW010000181.1 GCA_024103195.1 Saprospiraceae bacterium
TGAAATCCCACCGCGACCTCAAAAAGGGGTCCGAAGGTGTTGCGGAGTCCGGAGACGTTGCCATTGTAGGAGAAGCCCAGGTCCAGACGCCGGTTGCGGGCGATGATGCCTCCCACCTCCGCCTGGATCGAATACCAGTGGGTATGGGGTTGGGGGTACTCCGCCTGTCTGCCCTGGAAATGATAGTAGCCGCCGATGGCGAGATGGCGATTGAAGGACACACGGGTACCGGCTTCGTAATAGTGGATGGGGCCCTGACGCTGGTAGGTGACGAGGGGGCGGATGCCCAGGAAAGAGCGATCGCCGGCCGGCAGGACAAATTCCACGCTGGCGAACACGTGAAACCGGGCCGGGATCCGGGTGTCCTGCTCGAGGATGGACTCTATGTTGCCGGTGTATCGGTCGTTGCCCATCGTAAAGGCATTGTGCCAGGCAACTCCGTAATGCAGGGTGGGGGAGCGAAATCGCTGCCGGTTGAAAAGGACTCGGTGTGTGAATCCCACCACAGGCGCAAAAAACCACAGGGAACGTCCGTCATTCAAAGGGGCAAAACTGGTCGGATTGGCTACGCCGTCCTGATTCTTGGGGCCGTACCGGGGATCGAGTTGGTCGGAGAACAAGAGTCGGGAGTAGTCTACCCGTTTCTGCACCCATTGCAGGGCGAGACCAAACCGCAGATTGTGATGGGAAAGGCCGGCAGCCCATGCCAGGGTTCCTGCGCCCCTTACACCCAGGTCAGTGGTGGTCAAAAGACCTTCCCCTTCGCGGTCAAGCCCTGCGTGCAAGCCGAAATCAAAAGGGCTGCAGGGCATGCTTTCTTCCACGCTGATCATCGTGGTCTGGAATCCCGAGGCATCGGCCAGATGCCATTGGCTTTTATACCGGGCCATCACGCTGAAGGCGCCCCGGTAACCGGTCAGCGCGGGATTGAAATAAGACTCGGCCAGATGGAATTGCGTGAAGAAGGGGTCCTGGGCATGCAGGTCGGGCAGGACCGCCTGAGGGATAAGGAACAGCAGCCACCCTCGGACGGGGAAATTCAAAGCGGACAAGCATTTTCCGCGCCAGGGGGCGAGGGGATTCATAGTGATGCCAAAGCTAATAAATAATTTCTTAAAGGTCAGATTCTTGCATGGGCCTTTCGACCGGTGACCCATCCATTTGATCCCGCCAATCATCTGGCTGCCGTCCAGGATGCAGGCCATCCGTCCCAATAAAAAACGGGTATCTTTCGAAGCAGAAACAGGCAGGAATTCGCCTGTCGTTCAAGACCCATCCCGACCCCATGCCGAAGACTTTGCCTCCCCCCGTCAATGCCCACACCCACATTTTTACAGGCGACCATGTTCCTCCCTGGCTGGCCCGCACCATTGTGCCATGGCCTTTTTATTACCTGCTGCCGCTGTCCGGCGTGGTGTGGGCCTTCCGCTTATGGTATGGCAAGTACGGCCCCGGCAAATGGCGCTTCTTCTCGTGGTGGAAGTCGCTCCGCAAAACGCGTTACACCTTGTGGATCTTTGCCAACCGCTCCCTGGTCACCGCCATTCTGTATCACGCCGCCGGCATCGCATTGACGCTGCATGTGCTCGTCACCCTGTCGGGTTGGTTGCAGCCCGTCCTCGCCTCCCGGCTGGACAGTGAAGCTCCCGGGTGGGCGCGAACGGTAGCGGGATGGTGGCAAGGGGATACCCTCGGTCCGTCCATGACCTGGCAACAATGGTGGGACGACCTTCGCCACAGGTTGCCGCATGTCGGAGGTCTCACCCTGGGGGAGGAAATCCTGATGCTGACCGCTCTTCTCCTCTTTTTTCCTTCGGGCAGGAACTTCCTCCTTTTTCTGTTGCGGCAGGTGGCCCGGCTTTTTGTCCGATTGCCCGGCAAGCAGTACAAGGCGCTCTGGAACCGGTACAAAACCATCGGTCGTTTTGCGCGGTACCGGAAGCAACAGGACATTTTTGAAGCCCTGGCCGGCCAATATCCGCCCGACATGCGCTTTGTCATCCTCCCCATGGACATGACTTACATGGGGGCCGGAAAAACCAAAAGCGCTTATCCGGACCAGCTTCGGGAACTGGTCAAACTGAAGACGAAATCCGGCTTCCGGGAAAGGGTACTCCCTTTTGTTTTCGTGGATCCCCGCCGGATGGATGATGATCCCGGATTTTTCAGGTGGACCCTCAAGGAAGGACGAGTGGAGCTCGGGGATTGCCTCATCCGCACCCTGATGGAAGAGCACGCGTTTTCCGGATTCAAGATTTACCCGGCGCTGGGTTATTATCCCTTCGATCACCGGCTCCTGCCGTTGTGGAAATACGCTGCAGAACAAAAACTCCCCGTCATGACCCATTGCATACGGGGTATCATCTACTACCGGGGGCGGAAAAAGAAGGAGTGGGACACGCATCCCGTGTTTCGCCAGACCATGGGCGGCGATCGCTATGACCCGCTGCTGTTGCCGCAATGGAAAGGGAAGGATTTCCAGGTCAACTTTACCCACCCGCTCAATTATCTCTGCCTGCTGGACGAGCAGCTTCTGGCGCAGGTGATCGCGCCTCACCCTTCATTGTGGGGTCTCTTCGGATATGACGAGAAATCCGGGGCCGTCACTTCGGGGCTGCGCGACCTGAAAATATGCTTCGGCCATTTCGGAGGGGAAGATGAATGGTGGCGGTATCTGGAGGCCGACCGCGCCGTGTATGCCCGGCAGTTGTTTACCCATCCGGATATCGGTGTCGATTTTACCCATGACAGCCAGGGAGCTTTTTCGTCGGCCAAACTCGAACAATTGTGGCGCAGCACCGACTGGTACACCCTCATCAACAGCATGATGCTGCAGTACCCGGGCGTCTATGCCGATATCAGCTATATCCTGCACGATGCCCCCGCCGTACTTCCCCTGCTGAAGGAGACACTGCGCCACCCCAAACGGGCAGAACGCGTGCTATACGGCACGGACTTTTATGTGGTCCGCAATCACCGGAGCGACAAGGACATGCATGCCGGTATCCTCGCCGGGTTGACAGAAGAGGAATACGACCGGATCGCACGCCACAATCCGGAAAGGTGGCTTTCCCGGTAGCGAACAACCCTGGGTCAAAATGCAGGCGGCGTTTTTGGACGAACCCATTGCATTGGGAGGGAAATTCGTTCTACCTTTCCGTCACAATTGCCTCACATGAAAAAATCGTTGTTGCTTCTGTTGGCGGGATGCCTGCTGGGCCTCCCTTCCCTTACTGCCCAGACCGAAATGATCTGGGAAGAATTCGGACTGGGATTCCGGCTTCCCCCCGGCATGGTCATCACCGAGAATGACGGGGAGACCTTTACGGCGGAAAACGATGACCTGGTCCTTTCCATCGTGCCTGTCAAAGACCGCTCTTTCACGGAAGACGATCTGGCTGACGCTGTCGTCGCCATGGCCGACGAACTGGAATACGACGAGGTCACCGATGCCTACGAGCTGGAATTGAACGACCTCTACGGCTTTTATGTAGAGGGCGACAAAGACGGTGTAAAGGCGGTTGTCATCGCGCTGATGGATACCCTGAGCGCCAACAACTATCTCGCCGTGATCGCCTATACCAAGAAAGCCAGGCAAAAAGCGATCGATCTGGCGCGTTCCTTCTACGCGTTCGACAACTGAGGATCTGTTCCTGCCATTCGTCAGCATAGAGCCGTTCCGGGTGCAAGCAGCCCGGTACGGCTCTTTTTTTATGCCTTGATCCGCCTCACCCAGCCCCGGTGTCCCCATGCGAACAAGCCTGAAAACCGCGTATTCAGGCGCCGGAAAAGAGTCACAGAGCCATGGATGCCCGGCAGGAAACCATTTGACTGTTTGATGCCCGAATCCTTTAACGGCAATGGGTCTGCATGCAAAATCCCCTTTATAACCGAGGCGGCCAGCAAGCGTCCAATCCTTTGCCGGGACGCATGATTATCCTGTCACAAAATCTGGATTATTTATTATAAAAAAACATATCTGAGTGTTGTACAGGTGGATGCCGTGTCAGAGCTTTGACGGGTATTCATCTAAACTCCCCCCTATGTATACATCTACCCCATCCAAAGGGTATGGCGTAGCCTTGCCTCCCGCCAAGCCATTTTTCGGTCTCCCTTTCCCTTCCACCCTGATAATGAGGAATACAGGCTGGCAAGGGTTGAGCATATTCCTGATGCTGTTTGTAACGGGCAACTTGTTGGCCCAGGAGAGCCGGATCGCCGCCCGAATTGCGGAACGCGCCGACCGATTTGCCGCATTGCCGGTATCCTCCCTGCCGGAATGGCTCCCGGGATCCGACGTCCGCACCGAAGGACTGACGCTCGCCCTGGAGGACGCATCCTTTTACCGCGTATTGCCTGAAACGCTGCGCCGGTTCCGCGAAGAAAAACACGCTGAACTGCGCATCGCCTTACCCGTTAGGGAACGCCAGGACCAGGTGCTCCGTTTGATGCGCGCCACCGTGGTCACGCCGTCCTTTCAGGTCCTCACCGCCACCGGCGGCGACCATGCATTCCCGTATCAGGCCGGTGAGGCCTACTGGGGTGTGGTGGAAGGTGACCCCGGTTCCCTCGTCGCCCTGTATTTGGCCGGTGACGAGCTGATGGGCATCCTCCGGATGAACGGCCGGTCCTATACCTTCGGCAAAGTGGAAGGACGGATGGACGGCCTCCATGTGTTGTACGCCGACGAGCAGCTGCGTCACCAGCCGGCCGTAAATTGCCATGTCGATGACGAATCTATGACCATCGGTTCGGGAGAGGAGGAGGCGGACCTGCGTCAAGGTCCCGGCAATTGTGTACGGATGTACATCGAAGTGGACAACGATATCTACAACGGCAAAGGCGGCGTGCAGCAGGCGGCGGACTATGTCCTGGGCGCCTTCAGCCAGGTGGCCATCCTGTATGCCAATGAAAGCATTGACTTTGTGATCAATGAGCTGTTGGTGTGGAATGTGGCCGATCCCTATACCGGACCCAGTACCAGCAATTACCTGACCCAGTTCCGCAATTACCAGAACGGCAATTACAACGGCGACCTGGCTCACCTCGTCGGATACAACGGCGGGGGTGGTATCGCTTATCTGGATGTCCTTTGCAATTCCTATTACGGTGTGGGGTACAGCGCCATAACGGCCAGTTACCAGCAAGTGCCTACCTACAGTTGGACGGTCATGGTCCTCACCCACGAAATCGGCCACAATCTCGGCTCGCCCCACACCCATGCCTGCGCCTGGAACGGCAACAATACCGCCATAGATGGCTGCGGACCCCAGGCCGGTTACAGCGAAGGATGTACGGCCCCGCTGCCCGAGAACGGAGGAACGGTCATGAGCTATTGCCACCTGATCGGCGGCGTAGGCATCAACCTGAACAACGGCTTCGGACCTCAACCCGGAGACCGGATCCGCAACCGCGTTTACAATGCCTCCTGCCTTTCTGACTGTGGTCCGGCCATTCTCCACGATGCCGGTATCACCACAGTGGTACAGCCCGTAGGCCAAACCTGTGAGGACCAACTCCAGCCCCTGGTTGAATTGACCAACTTCGGCTCGGAGACCCTGACGTCCGTCAACATCCATTACCAGGTGGACAACGGACTGATCTCCTCCGCAGGTTGGAACGGATCCCTGGCGGCGGGTGGAACCCTCGAAGTCCCCCTTCCTGCCATCGCCTACAGTGCCGGGTGGCACACATTCAGGGCATGGACCAGTCAGCCCAACGGTCAGTCGGATCAGGATCCGTCCAATGACGAAAGCGCATCGGCGTTCGAGTATGTGCCTGGTGGCTGCGACTGCTATCCGGCGACCGGCGCATTGGATCCCAACCCGTTGACACACACCGGGAGTAACCAAAGTACGGCCTCCATGACCCTGCCATTGGGTGCCAAAGATGTCGCCTTCACCATCGCCAACCTCAACGCCAAACTGTGGGGGTCTTACAGTTCGCGGTTCAATGACCGGGTGACCGTCACCTTTGTGGACGGCAATGGAGCGGGCCAGTCCTATGGTACCTTCCTGGGCAACCAGGCCTCTTCCGTCCAGATATCCATCTCCGGGTTTGTCCAGTCGGTGACCGTCGCATTGAGCAATGACCTGAACAACGGCTACAAGGGTACTTTGTCGGTCAGCTTCTCTCCTGTCTCCTATTGCAACACCATTGAACCCTGCCTGGACGAAGACGGTGACGGGGTCTGTGATGAGGATGACCTTTGCCCCGGTTTCAACAACAACTGGATCGGCACGCCATGCGATGACGGCAATTACTGCACGGACAATGATGTCTATACCCCCCAATGTACGTGCGAAGGTGAAGCCAAACCTGGCTGTGAACCCTGCCTGAATCCGCTGACCAGTCAATTCTCGCCCAATCCGAGAACCCACAAGGGCTCCGGGTCCTCTTCCTCTACGCTGGTATTTCCGGCCGGCAATAACAACGTCCTCTTTACGGTCAGCAACCTGAACGCCCGCACCAGCGGTGGCACCAGCAAACGATTCATTGACCGGGTCCTGGTCACCTGGGTGAATGGCAACGGGATCACCCAGACCTACGGCGTATTCAATGGCGATCAGGTGTCGTCCTTCGAAGTATGGATTCCCGGTGCCGTTCAATCGGTCACGGTTTCCCTTTCCGATGGCTACGACGGCTATACAAGTACAACGCTCAGTGTGTCCATGTCACCGGTGACCTCCTGCGGACCTGACCAGGAACCCCTGGAAGGGGCCACGCCCGAAATGACGCAGGACATCCTTGTTTATCCCAATCCCGCCTCTTCAGATCTGTTTGTCCGTCTGGGTGAAGGGCACCAGTCGGCTCGTATAAGGATATACAATGCCCTCGGTGTGACCATGGGTGATTTTCAGGTGGGCCGCGAAGCCCTGTGGCAATGGGTCCTCCCTGCCACGGGTGTGTCCGGGCAATGGATCTATGTGTCTGTCCAGAAAGACGGACAATCCCCTGTGGTCTTTCCGGTGATGGTAGCCGGTCGATAGTCCGTCATCGAAGGCTGCCTGTTGTTCGGGCCCGGTGCACACTGCATCGGGCCCGAATTTTTTGGTCCCGGCGCGATAAGGCACGCGCTGGTCGGATTTCCCCCTCTTTTTGTCGATAAAATGATTGTTTTATGATGTTTATGTGATATCATTGTGCCATCAAAATTTACACGCTATGAAAGAGAGCATTTTCTCCCCCTGGTCGGGATACCTGATGTTGGTCATCCTGTTTGGCTGTATTGGCCTGGATATTTATCTGTTTTTGGAGGCCATGTATGCCTTTGCGGCGCCATTGGCGCTGGTATGGCTGTTGATGTTGGGAGGGTTTTTCTTCATCAATCCCAACGGTTCGGTCGTGCTCACGCTTTTCGGCGCCTACAAGGGTACGGTAAGGCAAAACGGCTTTTATTGGGTCAATCCGTTTTTCTCGCGGAAATCCATTTCCCTCCGGGCGAGGAATTTTGATTCCGAAAGGCTGAAGGTCAACGACAAAATGGGCAATCCAGTCCTGATCTCGGTCATCCTCGTTTGGCGGGTGGAAGAAACGTTCAGGGCGGCCTTTGACGTGGACAATTACGAGAGTTTTGTCAAGGTACAGACGGATGCGGCCGTGCGCAAGCTGGCGGCCCGCTATCCCTATGACAATTTTGACGACGATCAGACCGAAGTGACCTTGCGCTCAGGGCTGGAAGACGTCAATCACAATCTGGAAAACGAATTGGAAGAACGGTTGGCCATTGCGGGCATCAAGGTCATTGAAGCCCGAATCGGCTACCTGGCCTATGCACCGGAAATTGCCAACGCCATGCTGCGGCGTCAACAGGCGGAGGCGATCGTGGCAGCCCGGCTCAAAATCGTGGAAGGCGCCGTGGGCATGGTGGAAGAGGCCCTCAAACTCATGAATGAAAAGCAGCTCATGGACCTGGATCCGGAACGCAGGGCGGCCATGGTGAGCAATCTGATGGTGGTGTTGTGTGGCGACCACGATGTGACGCCGGTGGTCAATACCGGTACGCTCCATCAATAAGGGAGCCGACATGGACAAGAAGAAGTTTGTACTGCGCCTGGACCCCCGTACCCTCTCGGCGCTGGAGAAATGGGCGGCCGACGAATTCCGGAGTGTCAATGCCCAGGTGGAATGGATCCTCACAAGAACCCTGCAGGAGCGCGGACGTATGCCTGCTGAAAAACCGACGGGAAAGGACAGGCCCGACCGTCAGGACACAAGGACCCGGGAAGGTTAGCCCGGGTCCATTCCCTGTGGCGGGTGAATTCCTTTCAGACCCAAGGACCCCGCCACAGACGAGCCAGCTCCAACAGGGATGGTGTGCATTGATTTTCACCAAATCCCGGGTCTCCCACCTTGACCGTCCACATCCCCAGACGGCGGCCGAATTCAATGTCGCTGCCACTGTCGCCGACCATGACGGCTCGTTCCAGGACAATGTCGGGATACCGGGCCATCGCCTGGAAAGCCATTCCGGGCAGCGGTTTTCTGCCCATTGGATGGTCGGCCTCCAATCCGGGACAATGATGGATCCCGTCCAAAGTGACACCATGCCGTTCCAATTCCGTCAGCATATGGCGGTGTACGCGCGCCAGATCATCTGTGGACATCAGCCCTTTGCCGATGCCCTGTTGATTGGTGACAACCACCATCCGGTCAAACATCGGGCGCAGCAGGCCCATCGCTTCGGGGACACCCGGCAGGAAGTGAAAGTCTTCCGGCCTGCGCACATAATCACCCGGAAGTCTTGTGTTGATGACGCCGTCCCGGTCCAGAAACAGGGTCCAGCCTTTGCCCCTGGCCGGCTGTGGTTCACCCGGGTCCCTTTGCCGGGCAAGGGGACATCCACACATTCCTTCATACAAGGGGGTGGTGGTGAGTAATCGCCGTCCGGGAGACACCCTTTGACCATCCAACAGCCAAATGCCGGCCGGTATCCAGGCGGCCACATGCAAGGTGGCATCGGACAAGCGACGGAGGGCCCCGCCGGATTGAAGCCGCAGATCACCGGCCCGGGCTTGTCCTGTATGGCGATACAATCCCGCCACGCCATGTCGGGCGAAGGACCGGTGCAAATCCACCCATGCCCGGGCCTGCCAATGCGCGGGCCATGGAGCGCGGAACAGCCAGAAGGCACCGCCGGGCATTGGACGCGGGAGAGGTATCCGCCGGGATGGCGGGTAGGGGAGAAGGTGTGGGGTCAGGCCGGCCCCGGCGGCGGCCTGGTGATGCATCGTTGGTGTCCAAACCTGCCGGATGCCCTCCCGATAAAGGACCGACCAATCCAGGACATCGCCAGGGACGTCGTACAGATCGACGACCGCCAAAGGAATGTTCATGCCGGTCGGAAGATCCGCTGTTCGGTGATTTCGCAAAGGATATGACCGAGGAGCATGTGGGTTTCCTGGATCCGCGGCGTATCGGAAGAAGGCACCCGAAGCAGGAAATCGCAGAGGGGTCCCATTTTGCCGCCGGATTGACCGCTGAAGCCGACCGTGATCATTTTCATCCGGCGGGCTTCAGCCAGGGCTTTCAGGATATTGGGCGAATGGCCGCTCGTGGAAAGGGCCACGAGGACATCGCCCTCTCTGGCTGCCCCCCGGAGGAGCCGTGCATATACTTCGTCAAAATGGTAATCATTGGCTACGGCAGTGAGATACGAAGTATTGACATGAAGCGCTTCGGCAGGCAATGGCTCCCGGTCGAGGTAATACCTGCCGCTCAATTCGGCGGCCAGATGCTGGGCATCGGCGGCGCTGCCTCCATTTCCACAGAACCACAGGCGGTGGCCGGCTTTAAAGGCCACCACCCACACATGCGCCACTTGTTGGATCAGCGTCAGCCAGTCTTCACTGTCAAGGATTTGCTGACGGATCAGCAGGCTGTCGGCGATGGCTTGGCGGATCTGGTGTTCCATACGGAGGGAAGGCCAAAAATAGGGATACCGGCCGGATTGGCCGGTCATGGGGGCCGGCGGGGAGTGTTATTTTCGTCCCGGAAAATGAAGATAGTCCCCAGAAATCCCCGCGCGGAACTTCCGGCCGACCGGGCCTCAATGAAAACGCCGGCTGCCGGGATGCTGGCCACGGCCGGGTATCTGCTGCTTTTTGCCCTGGCCATACCCGTGAAGGTGCCTGGGGATCCGTTGTCCACGGTGCTCGAAGACCGGAATGGTCGTCTGTTGGGTGCCCGCATCGCCGCTGACGGACAATGGCGATTCCCCGGTGGTCGGCCGGTACCCGATCATGTACAGCGGTCGCTGATCCGGTTTGAGGACCGATGGCTGGCGGTGCATCCCGGGGTCAACCCCTTCAGTCTGGCGCGGGCAATGTGGACCAATCTCAAGGCCGGCCGTGTCCGGCAGGGAGGGAGCACCATCCCCATGCAGGTGATTCGTTTGGCCCGGAAAGGCCGCCCCCGGAATCTGACGGAAAAAGCTGTGGAGGCCTGGGGGGCGATGCGACTGGTTTTCCGCTACCCGCGTTCGGTGGTGTTGCGCCTCTTTGCCGACCATGCGCCATTCGGCGGCAATGTCGTGGGACTGGAAGCGGCCTGTTGGCGCTACTTCCTCAAACCACCCGACCGGTTGAGCTGGGCGGAGGCAGCCACCCTCGCTGTCCTGCCCAACAGCCCGGCGCTCATCCATCCGGGACGCAATCGCAGTGCCTTGCTCGAAAAGAGGAATCGCCTGCTCAAAGCCCTCCATCAGGAGGGAACACTGGATGACCTGGCTTTGCAAACAGCATTGGCCGAACCCCTTCCGGGTGCCCCACATCCTCTGCCTCGACTTGCCCCCGAGCTGCTCAATACGATGGGAAAGACGCGCCAGGGACGTATAGGCACCCTGATCGATGTGACGATGCAGGAGAGGGTCAGGGAGGTCATGGCACGGCATCACGAACGTTTGTCCGGCAACGGAATCAGGAATATGGCGGTCGTGGTGGTGGACAACCGGGAAGGGGCAGTTCTGGCTTATGCCGGCAATGCCCCGGATGCCAGTGGGATGGATGGATCCGAGGTGGATATCGTACAAGCCCCACGTAGCCCCGGGAGTACCCTCAAACCGCTGCTTTTTGCCTGGGCCTTGCAGGACGGCATCCTCTGGCCGGGGACCCTGATCCCGGATATCCCCACCCAATACGGGTCCTATCGCCCGGAAAATTTTCACAGGACCTACTCCGGCCTGACCCCTGCCCGTCGCGCCATCGCCTCATCCCTCAATGTGCCGATGGTGCGGCTCCTTCGGGAATACGGCGCGGACCGTTTTTTGAAGCGACTCCACCGGCATGGATTCCGATCCCTCAACCGGCCGGCTGAACATTACGGCTTGTCCCTCGTGTTGGGGGGCGGGGAGGTGACCCTTTGGGAATTGACCGGTGCCTATGCGGCAACGGCACGATGGCTCAATGGTTATCTGAAGGACGGGCGCTACCCGGATCCGGGAACGGAACCCATTTCGGTAGAGGCGAAAGCAGGGGATGCCTCCCCGGCGAGCAAGGACGCTCCGCATTTGCGGGCTGCGGCGATCTGGGCCATGATGGAAGCCATGAGCCTGCCGGACAGACCGGAAGATGCCGTCAATTGGGATTATTTCGCCTCTTCCCGCAAAGTGGCCTGGAAGACGGGTACCAGTTTCGGCTTCAAGGATGCGTGGTCCGTCGCCGTCATGCCCGAATATACTATTGGTGTATGGGTGGGGAATGCCGATGCCGAACCAAGGGCAGACCTGACAGGTATCCGGGCGGCGGCACCACTGCTCTTCGACCTTTTGGAGCTACTGCCCGCGACCACCTGGTTTGACCCACCCTGGGAAGACCTCACCCGGACAACCGCCTGCCGGATTTCCGGAAGGCCTCCCGGTCCTCATTGCCCGGTGGACACGGTGATGATCCCGTACAAATCGGTGTGGCCTGAAGCCTGCCCTTTCCACCAACTCCTCCATGTGCACCCTGAATCCGGATGGCGGGTATCGGCGGATTGTCTGGCCCCCGGTCTGTCGGTACGCAAGGTGTATCTGGTTTTGCCTCCTGTCGAGGCGCATTTTTATGCCCCGCAGGATCCGGGATTCGAACATGTTCCGCCCTGGCATCCCGGCTGCCAGGGCGATCCGTACGAATTGCCCTTCCAGTTGATCTTCCCGACACCGGACACCCGATTGGTGATCGCCAAAGACCTGGACGGCCGGCAAAAGCCGGTAGTCTTCCAGGCGACCCACCGGGAATCCGCAGCTACCATTTACTGGCATATGGATGAACACTATCTGGGGGCTACTACCGGCCAGCACGTTCGCACCCTGGTCCCGGGCGTTGGCCCGCACCTGCTGGTACTGACCGATGATCAGGGCCGGCAACTCCGGCGATCCTTTGTGGTGGCGGAATGAGGTGTGGGTGGCAACGGGGCCAAAAAAAATCCTACACCCGGGGGAAGCAGGTGTAGGACCCAACAAACATACTATGAGAAAACCGATACGAAGATCGAGGCAGATCCCGCATGACACAAGTGGATTCGAGGAAATGGAGCCTCCCGGCCAGGGAACGGTCGGTTTGGGTGAGGGAACGGCAATCCGGATCAGACTTGTTTGCGCCGGACCGGAAAATACAAGGCAACTTTGGTGCCAAGTGGATGCCCTTCGGCATCAGCGAGATCCTGGATCTCCAACTTATGGCCCGGGTGACCGCTTCGGTTGAGCAACTCCAGTCTTTCCGCCGTAATCCCTATGCCGAGGGATTGGTGGCTTTCCCGGTGCGGTTCCTTGCTTCTCAAAGCAATCGCCGCTTTGCGCCCGATACCGTCATCCTGGATCGTACAACAGATCAGATCCTCTCCGGAGGTTCCGATATGCACCTTTACATTGCCCTTGTCCCGCTTGATAAAGCCGTGTTCGATGGCATTTTCCACGAAAGGCTGGATCATCATGGGCGGAATCATGGTTCGGTCTTCTTCAATGTCCTCGTCGATGGTTACCGAAAAGGAAAGGCGACCGTCAAACCGGAGCTTCTGATTGATGAACAGGTAGTCGCGGATGAAGGTCAATTCGTCCTCCAGGGTGATGAGCTCGGTATTGGACAGGTTGAGAGATTGCCGGACGAGGCCGGCAAATTTGGCCAGATACCGTGAGGCTTTGTCGGCGTCTTCGGCGTGGATGAAGTTCTGGATGCCGTTGAGGGCGTTGAAAAGAAAGTGCGGGTTCATTTGCGCGCGCATGGCTTGCAGGCGGAGTTCTACGGCCTGCGCTTTGAGGGCTTCTGCTTCCCGCTCCACTTTTTCCGTCTCGTATCTCACCTGAACTTCCATGAGGCGGCGCGCCTGTTCCTCCTCGCGGGCCCGCTCGTTGAGATCGTCGTAAAGCTGGAGGTATTCCCAGGCGTTGCGATAGTCGTGGGCCTGCCCGAAATAGGCGGAAATGTCCTTGCAGATATGGGCGAGCAAGCCGTTGTCCCGAATGTCGCGGGCATAATCGGTAGCGCGAATGAAAAGGCCCATGACCTGCTGATGGTTGCCTTGCCGCATGGCCAGTCGGGCCTTCCAATTGTAAACTGTGGCGAGGTTGCGTTTGTCGGGTTGGGCGCCCATGAAGCCTTGCTCGGCTTTGTCGAGAGCTTGGGCGGCGCCTTTGTCGTCCTGTAATTGCAGCAGGGTGAATCCGAGGTTGGCCCAGGCGGCGGGTTCGGCGCCGGTGAGATCGCCGCTGGAAGCCTGGATGGACTGGCGAAAGGCGATAGCAGCTTCCTCCCAGCGTTCGAGGGCCATGCTGGACGTCCCGGCATGAAGGTAGTGCCAGTCCAGTCGGGTGACGAGTCCGTAATGCCGGCAAAGATCCACCACGCGATGATAATACTGCCGGGCGGTTTCGCGGTCGCCGGAGGCGGTGTGCACCTCTCCCAATCCGCTGTAGAGCAAAGACATATGATCAATATCCTCCCAGGACAAGGGAGGGCCGAGGACGGTGAGGAGCCGTTCGGCCTGGCTGAAGGCCGTCAGCGCCTGAGGTCCTTGCCGGAGGTGGAGGTGCAGCCAGCCCTGGCGGATGTGGAGGCGGTATTGCAGGGCGGGTCGGGGATATGATTTGAGTTGTCGGGAGGCTTTGTCCAGAAGGGCTTCCGCTTCGGTATAGCGCCCGCGATTCATTTCTACGCCGGCCCATTCCAGCAGGATGTCGGCGGCCTGGCCGGGAGGACCGTCAAATTCGGCGGCGGACAAGGATTCGGAGAGGGCGTAATGGGCCTGCGCGTAATCCCCTTTGCGGCTGGCGATCACCGCCTTTGCCTTCCAAACAGCAAAAGGAGAAAGCCCCCCGTTGCCCCCGGATTCCGCCAGAAAGCGGTCGGCCTCGAGAGGGCGGGTGTACAACAGACAGGACAATAATTCATCGGCCCAGCGATGTCGTTCGGCACCTGCCGGAGCCTCCACCCAACGGTTTTGCAATTCGGTTTCTTTCCTGACCTCCGGCAGGGCTTCGGGACTCATGAGGTAAAGATACGATACGTCCCCGCCATGGACAAAGCCTGGCGCGGTCCCCGGGAAAAATGGCGTGCTTACTGGGGCATTCGCCCCTCACAACGATGGAACCACTTGGGGTTGAACCTCGGCTCCCGGCTGCCTCCGCGGATGCGGTGCATCTCTTCTTTGGAAAGGACCTGCAATTCGGATTTGAGCCTTTCAAGACTCTGGTCCTTCTTCTTTTTCATGACGAAAAGGTTGATCACGGAATGGATGAACTTCGTCATTTCAGTGGGTTGGTCAGCAAATATAAGACAGTTTTGTAGAATATAGTTCCCTGACAACGAAAAGATAAAAACCATTCGCTTAGAGGTGCCCTAGAGTTCTTCCTGCATCTTCCCGATCTTTTCGAGGAATTCGGCCCTCCGCCTGCGACTCACATCGATTTCCTTGCCGTCTTCCATGACCACAAAACCCCCGTCGCCCTTGACGAATTTGCGGATGAAATTCATGTTGATCATGTGTCGCTTGTGGACCCGGAAGAAATGGAGGTGGGAGAGCAATTCCTCGTAGATCTTGATGTTTTTGGAGGCCATCAGACGGTCGCCGTTGTGCATGAAGATCTGGGTGTAGTTGTCATCGGCTTCAAACCGCACGATGTCCTTGAGATTGAGGAAGTAAATCCCGTCGGCTGCCGAGACGGTCAGTTTCTCCACCTTTTGTGGCTGCGCCATGGCGCTCTGCAACACCTCCAGCCGCTGGGCGATGCGGTTGAGGCGGCCGGGCCGGATCTGGGAGACCGCCTTCCGCAGCGCATCCGGTTCGATGGGTTTGAGGACGTAGTCGATGGCGCTGTATTTGAAAGCCTTTACCGCGAACTGCTCGTAAGCGGTCACGAAAATGATTTCGAAGGGCCTTTCCTCCAACTCGTTGAGCAACTGGAAGACGAGACCGTCCTGCAGGTTGATATCCAGAAAAGCGACATCCGGTTGTAATTCCGGATCGCGCAATACCCGCACACCTTCCTCCACCGAGGCGGCTTCGGCAATGACGTCCACCTCCGGGCAATATTTGGACAGCAGGGTTTTCAGGTTCTCCCGGCCGTACAATTCGTCGTCGACGATCACAGCGCGTATCACGGTATTGGGGCTTTGCGCCAAAGGTATGAAATTGGGGATAGGGCACAATCCGGACAGTCAGCTTACCTTAGCCATCGGCCATGACGACCAGAAACCCTTCGCTTCCCGGACTGAAAAACCGCCTGCACGAAATCATCTTCGAAGCGGATACGCCCGAAGGGAAGCTTTTTGATCTCCTGTTGCTGGCAGCCATCCTAGTCAGTTTCTTTGCGGTCATCCTGGAAAGCGTGCAGCCCTTGCACGACCGTTATGCCACTCTCTTCCTGTGGATTGAATGGACAGTGACGATCCTGTTCACCCTCGAATACATCCTCAGGCTCTGGATCGTGGAGAAGCCGGTCAGGTACGCGACCAGTTTCTTTGGTGTCATCGATCTGCTTTCTCTCCTGCCTGCCTACCTGAGCCTGCTTTTCCCGGTTACCCATTACCTGCAAATCATCCGGATCCTCCGGTTGCTCCGGATTTTCAGGGTCATGAAAATGGCCAAATATGTCAAGGACAGTTACCTGATCCTCATCGCATTGCGCAACAGCCGCCGGAAGATCACCGTCTTTCTCATGACCATCAGTTTACTGGTCGTCCTGCTCGGCACACTCATGTACGTAGTGGAAGGGCAGGTCAACGAGGGATTTGACAGCATTCCCCGGGCCATTTACTGGGCCATCATCACCCTGACGACAGTGGGCTATGGCGACATCACGCCGGTCACCTCGCTCGGTCAGATGATTGCCTCCGTGGTGATGATCCTCGGTTATTCCATCATTGCCGTACCCACCGGTATCGTCACTTCGGAGTTCGGGCGCTCCCACCGCGTGGACACCACTACTCAGACCTGTCCATTTTGCATGGAAGAGGGGCATGTACCCGATGCTGCCTTTTGTCACAAATGTGGCAATCTCCTTAATCCTCAGGAGCATTTTCCTGTCTAACGGACCCGGGTAGTGGCCAGCAGCCGTCTGACGCTGTACCGCCCGCTCCCGTTGACCAGGATGATCAGAAGCCCCCCCGTGATGGCCAGGTTCTTCATGAACAATATGGAATCCAGGCGCAATTCTCCATGCGGTTTGTTCCAGAAATCATGCACGAGCAAAGTGACCGGTACCCAATACAGCAAAAGGAGCAAGGCTCCGAAGGTGGTCCGGTATCCGATGAGGATCAGGGTGCCTCCCAGAAGGAGCGTGAATATGGCCGCTCCCAGCAACAGGTCCTGTTGCCAGATCAGCCCGTGTTCCGTCATTTGCACTTTGGTCTCCTTGAAATACCGGACTGAGTCGTAGGCGTCAAAAAGAAAAATGACCGAAATGAACACGCGACCCATCAGGTCCAGGATGTTCTTCATGACCCAAAGTTCGTTCTTTTGGCGGTAAGACGACGGATCTCGTGATATGCGGGGAGGGCATGTTTCCTGTCAACCGGAAATTCCGTATCTTTGGCTGCTCAATTTACCCTTTCCACACCATCATGCGCATGAAAATCATCCTTTGGACACTGGCCTGCCTGGCCTGGTCCTACACTTCCATGGCCCAGACCAACTGGAACATGGCGTTACTGTCCAATGTACCCTACACGGAGGGCTGCAACGACATCTGGGGCTATGTCGATGATGAAGGGACAGAATACGCGATTCTGGGCACCCGTCAGGCAACGGCCATACTCAGCCTGGCTGACCCGACCCAACCGGAAGAGATCGCCTATATCCCCGGTTCCTTTTCCACATGGCGGGACATGAAAACATGGGGCCATTTTGCCTATGTCACCGCCGATGCCGGCAATGACGGGCTTCTGATCATCGACATGTCCGGCCTGCCCGATACCGTGACCTGGCGGTACTGGAAACCCGAACTCACCGTGAACGGCACTACGGCCGTCATGCAGCGCTGCCACAACATTTACATCGACGAAAACGGATATGCCTATTTGTCCGGATGCTCCCCGCTCAACAGCGGAGGCGTCATCATTTTCGACGTCCACTCCACACCCGGGTTTCCCAACCTGGTCGGGCACGTGGAGCCCGTCTATTCCCACGACAATTACACGCGGGGAGATACGGTTTACAGCGCCAACCTGTCAGCCGGGTTTTATATCACCGATGTGACGGACAAGGAAGACCCCATCACGCTCGCCACCCGGCAGACCTCCTTCAATTTTACCCACAATGTGTGGTTGTCGGATGACGGCAATTACCTCTTTACCACCGATGAACGGCCCAATGCCTTCCTCGATGCCTACGATATCAGCGACCACGCCAACATATTCATGACCGACCGGTTCCAGCCCACGGATACCCGTCTGACGGGCGTCATTCCCCACAATACCCATTATTACCAGGGATACAATGTCGTTTCCTGGTACACCGACGGGGTCATCGTGGTGGATTCCCACAAGCCGGACAATCTCGTCCAGGTGGCCAATTACGATACCTATCTGGGGACCCAGCAGGGGTTCCAGGGGTGTTGGGGCGCCTACCCGTATCTGCCCAGCGGCCGACTGCTCGCTTCGGATATCAACACATGCCTGTGGGTCTTCGATGTCAACTATTCCCGCGCTTCCTATCTCGAAGGAACGGTCATAGATGCCGTGACGAAAGCGCCACTTCAGGGCGCCACCATTGTCATCGCGGGCGGTCAGCCCAATGAGGAAACCAGCGGACCCGACGGGAGCTTCAAAACCGGAAGCAACCAGTCCGGTCTATTGATGGTGCATGCCGAGCGAACGGGCTACCAACCTGCCAACCTGGAGGTGGATCTGACCAGTGGGGAGGTGATGGAGATCGTGATTGAAATGTTGCCCTTCCAGACCACCACCGTATCGGGCCTGGTTCAGGAGGCGGCGACGGGGATGCCGGTGGCGAATGCCCATGTCCTGTACCAGTCGGTAGGAGACGATGCCATTTTCTTTGACACGTTGTCCAATGTGGTGGGCGAATATGCCTTTGACGACATCTTCCTCGGTGCTTACGACCTGACCGGGGGTGCCTGGGGTTACGCCTATCAGACCCAGTCCGTCAATCTGCTCGGTCCGGCCACACAGACCGTGGAGCTGGAAAAAGCCTATTGGGATGAATTCCTGTTCGACTACGATTGGACGGTGTCTGGCAATGCTTCCCGCGGTCATTGGCAATGGGGGGTCCCCGAAGAGACCCAGTTGGGGGGGTTACCGGTCAATCCGGCCCCGGCACTGGACAATGGCTGGAGCAGAAGTTGTTATGCCACTGGTCTGTTGGCGGGCAGCTCGGCGGGTGACCACGATCTCGATGACGGCAAATCCGCCCTGCTCTCCCCCGGAATGCATCTCATGGATTATCAGGATCCCATGGTCCGTTTTCATTACTGGTTTGTCAATACCGGCGGCAACGGTGTGCCCAATGACACCCTGAAGGTCTGGCTCATCGGAAACGGTACCGAAGTGCAGGTCAGGGCATATACCGGTTCCACCCATGCCTGGGTGGAGGACTCCATTCTGGTTTCCGACTATCTGCAGGAATGGGATACCCTCCGTGTGCGTTTCGACGCCGAGGATCAGATCGGCTCCGGCCATATTGTGGAATGCGGTTTGGACGGATTCCGTGTGACGGAGGAGGGCGTCGTCAGTACCGAACAGCCTTCCTCTGTGGCAGGAGGCTTCCGGATCTTCCCCAACCCGTCCAGAGACGGATTTCAGGTGGCCGTACCGGAGGGCATGGACGGTGAACGCATCCCCTTCCAGCTTCGCGACGCTGCCGGACGGCTCGTCCGGGAAGGACAATTGACTTCCGGCCAATGGCTGGGACAGGACCTTGGACCCGGTATGTATTTCCTCCATCTCGATGTTCATCCCCAGGCAGTCACCCTGCCGCTGGTCAAAACGGGACGGGATTGATTCCTGCCGCAGAGACGGATTGACGTGCAAAAAGCCCGGCCCGGAACCATCCGGCCGGGCTTTTTGATGGGGGCAGCGTCAAAAGTTCGGAGATGGGCATCCACAGGCGAAGGCCTTGGCTCCGGGTTTGGAGGCAGAAACACTTGGTGGTGGCCCTGACGGATGCCTGACCTTGATTCAGGGTTGGACAGAGTGGTTGATATCTCCCATTTTGACCCCGATAAACTGGACATTGTCCAGGTCGTCGAGCAGGTTGTTGATTTCCCAGGCGCCGGTGACGGGCAGTCCGGATCGGAACATGGCCCAGGATGGGACATTCGGGAAGGAAGAGATATCGCCGATCAGGATGCGGCGGATCAGGATCAGGTCGCCAATGGAGAGGGTGCCGCTGGCGTTGACGTCGGCAGCGATGCTGGAATAAAGGGTCGGAAGACCGCTGCTCCCGACGAGGTACTTGTTGAACAGGACCAAGTCAGACACACTGATGCCTTGCGCGTGTGGACCTTCGCGGTTGGCGGTCAGGACATAGGAGTATCCGGCCTCCACTTCCGGGAATTCAAAATGGCCCGTGGCATCGGAGATGACGGTTTGCACGGAATTGCCGCTGAGGTGGATCTGCGCGCCGGGAACAGGCGTTCCGGTCGGGGTCAGCACCTTCCCGGACACACGGACACTGGTCAGACCTTCCGTCAACATTTCATTGAGAGATGTGATCCCGGTTTGATCGGGGTCCAGCCAGTCGCGCAGGCGGGTTTCCTTGGTACCTCCTCCGTTCCATGACCGCTGGAACCGGCCGAACCAGAGGGCATTGGACTGGCAGGTGGCCGACCCGCCGTTCAACTGGCCGATGATGTGGCCGTTCATATCGAAGAGCGGACCTCCGGAGCTGCCGGGTTCGGAAGATCCGAGGTCGAAGTACATGCGGTAATGGTGATTGCCCGGCGTGGTGATGCCGTTGCTCCATTGTACCTGGGTGAGCCAGATGGTAGCGGCCTGTGAATCCACGGATACCTTGAGGATGTCGGCACTGGGATGATGCAGGAAGTAGGTGGGGAAGGGCTTGTATTGGTCCGTGCGATTCCACCCGGCATAAGTGAGGTCTGTGACCTGGGGCAATCCTGCGGTGATCTCGAGGAGCAGAAAATCGCTGTCCGACCACTTGGCCCGGAGTTGGGAGCCAGTCACTTTGAAGGCGTTCGGTTCCGTCACCGGGTTGGGACATCCCTGGGTCTCGTACCGGAAAAAATACGCCCAGAACGGGTAGTTGGGGTTATAGCCATATTGGCAATGAAAAGCGCTGAGAATGTAGGGTATTCCATCCTGGCGCTGGTTGTTGACGAGGGCGCCGGAACACCAGGAAGCGCCTTCCTGAAAGATCATCAGGATGCGAACCACGCTTTGCCGGGAGCGCTGTATGGCCGGTGTCTGCAGGCAGTTGACATTGACCTGGCAGGGCAATGAGCAGCCGAATCCCAGGCATTGGGATTGAAGCGCTTGCTCCGGCGAGGGCTCCGGGGTGGGGAGGGCGCGGAAATCCGGGGTAAATCCGTGATAAACATCGTCAATGTGCAGGGCGGCGGGAGCCTCGGGGTGAAAATATTCGAGTTCGATGCGATCGCCGGCGACAGGGCCGATGGTCAATGGCGCACCGGAACGGTCACGGCGGGGAAAATAGGATTCCACCTGACGGCCTTCGCGGTCCCGGACGAGCAGGTAAGCCCCGGGATCCAGGGAAATGTCGGAAACCAGAAGGATCAACGAATGAGCGCCGGGTGAAGTGACGGCTACCCGCCATACGTAACCGCCATTGGGCAAAGCGGTCCAAACCCCTTCTTCGGCCGCGGAAACGGACTGTCCGGTGGGAAGGGCAAACCGGGGAACCCGGCCGGAGCGGGCATCCTCCGTGCGGGCAGCCTCCGTATCGGGAGGGGTGCAGGTCACGACCGGAACGGGCCCCGGAGTAAGAAGTTGCTGGGCCCGTAAAGGCACGAGGCAGAAGATCAAACCCAGTACAAAGAAATACCGCGTCATCAGGGATTATAATTAAACCCCTAAAGTTAGCATTTTTTTCGTGGAAAGCATGAACCGCCTTCCGGCAGGACGAATGAATGTGATCCTGGCCGAGGAGGATCTGTCAAAGCCTTGTGAAAACCCGCACCGTGGTGCATAAAAAAAGCCGCTCCGAAGGGAGCGGCCTGGTAGCCCGTACGGGAATCGAACCCGTGTTACAAGAATGAAAATCTTGCGTCCTAACCCCTAGACGAACGGGCCTTGAAAAGGCTTTCTTCAAAAGCAGGGCAAATATACGACCTTTATACAATTGCCCAAAACGCCTGGAAAAATTTTCCGGTGACGGTGGCCGGTCGGCCGATCCGGGTGGCCGCAAGGCCTTACCTTCGCCCTTACGACTCGGGAGGAATGAAGCGAATTGCCATCAACGGATTCGGGCGTATCGGCAGGCTGGTGTACCGGATACTGACCCGAAGCGATGCGGCGGAGGTTGCAGCCGTCAACGATCTGGCCGATCCGGCCGTCATGGCCCATCTGCTGCAGTATGACACCGCCCATGGACGATTTGACCTCCCGCTTCGGCTGGAAGGCGACATGTTGCACGCCGGAAACCGAAAGACGCGCATCCTGGCGGTTCGTGAACCGGAAAAACTGCCCTGGGGAGAGATGGGGATCGACCTGGTGTTGGAGTGCACGGGCGTGTTCACCCATGCCGAATCCATGGAAAGGCATCTCCGGGCCGGAGCCCGGAAGGTTTTGCTCAGTGCGCCTCCCAAGGGGGGGGATGTCCCCATGTTCGTCCTGGGCGTCAATGATCATGGGCTGACCCCGGATATCGCCCTGCTCTCCAATGCGTCCTGTACGACCAATTGTCTGGCGCCGGTGGTCAAGGTGTTGGACGAACATTTCGGCATCCTCTATGGCAATGTGACCACCACGCACGCCTACACGGCCGACCAGCGACTTCAGGACGCCCCGCATGACGACCTCCGACGGGCCCGGGCTGCCGCGATGAACATCGTGCCCACCAGCACCGGTGCGGCACGCGCCCTGTCATCCGTGTATCCTCCCGCCTCCGGCAAACTGAATGCCATGGCGTTCCGGGTGCCGGTCATCACGGGATCCCTGATTGACCTCCATGTCCGCCTGGAACGGGTCGGCAGCATTGTGCAGATCAATGAAGCCTTCCGGGAGGCGGCAAAGGGACCGCTGAAAGGTATCATTCAGTATACCGAAGCCCCTTTGGTCAGCAGCGATATCGTGGGCAATCCCCATTCCGCCATTGTGGATGGATCGCTGACCCATCTCCAGGATGACCTGGCGCGTGTAGTGGCCTGGTACGACAACGAAACGGGATACGCCACGCGTTTAGCGGACATGGCGATAAGATGCCTGGGCGCCTGACGGTTGCTGCCGGACACGATAACTTTGCCACAAACCTGCCCCTGTATGAAGGACCTGAAGGTCAACGGCGAAAAAGTCCTGGTCCGTGTGGACTTCAATGTGCCCATGGATGAGACTCACAAGATCACGGATGACACCCGGATCCGGGCGGCCTTGCCCACCATCCGGCATTTGCTGGCCGAAGGCGCAGCGGTCATCCTGTTATCTCATTGGGGGCGCCCCCTCAGGAAACCCCTTCCGGACGGCCGTCCCGACACCCAGTCTTTTACCCTTCGGCATCTGGTGGACCATTTGTCCGGTCTTCTCGGACGTCCGGTCGGATTCGCGCCCGACTGTGTCGGACCCGAAGCGGAAGCCCCAGCCGCAGCGATGAGACCCGGAGAAGTCTTGTTGCTCGAAAACACGCGCTTTCATGCCGGGGAAGAGAAAGGGGATGCGGAATTGGCCCGCCGGATGGCGGCCCTCGGGACGGTGTATGTCAATGACGCCTTTGGTGCGGCTCATCGCGCCCATGCATCGACCG
>JAGFIW010000233.1 GCA_024103195.1 Saprospiraceae bacterium
AGGTCCAGTACCACTCTTCAGGCTCATAGGCCGAGCGGTCAATAAATTTCACTGTCAGGGTACTGTCCGTACGCGCGCGAAACTCGGCTAACGGCATGTTGTCCATACCCAATGTATCACAGGGACTCCCATCCAGGGGACCGAGTCGGTAGTTGGGGTAGTTGGGCATCGTGATCGCAATAGACACACCAAAGTCAACCGCATGCTGCTTGTAGTTACATTCCACTCCCGGCATATCCGGATCCTCTATGACATGAAAATAGATGGAACCATTTCTGCTGTTCCAATAAATTTTTCCATCGGGCGCCAGTGCGCCTACATAAGGATAAGTAGGATATATATCGACAAATCCATCATAATCCGCGATCTTGATGACTGCTCCAAATGGATCTTGTTCCCACAGGTCATGCTGGTAAAGAGCGTCGTTATATATGCGATACAAATATCTGCCCGAAGGGGATACCGCGCAGCCTCCGAATTTCCAGGGTGTATATATTTTGTATTTGTACGATCCAAAATATCCTGTACAACGGTCAAAATCAACTATAAACAACCGACTACCTTCAACGGTCGCCACATAGCGTATCAATTTGCTACCATCAGGAGTAAACAATTGCCATCCCGTTCCAGCCACAAACTCCTCTCCCATGGCTTGGATATGGGCAAGATGAAATCCATTCGTATCCAGCAAATAGATATAATACGCATTCACAAATGCTTTGTTGATCACCCACCAATCTCTTCCATTAGCGTGTTTGACTGCTGTTATTCTACCGACCTCCATGGTATCCACATCCGGATCCAACCAGGTGTTGATCACTTTCCCGGCTCCGGCATTCTCGCTCATGTCGATGATGGAATAATATACATCCCTTGCAGCCACCTTATATTTGTTATCCACCCAGTAATAAGCCACGGAATCCTGCATCAAAAAATACCGATAGGGATCACCCGGCACTGGAATGGACAGCATTTGCTGAGTTCCGCCAGTAACTGCACTTGGTGAAAGAATCCACTCTCCTCCTTCCATTCTCTTATACAGGTGGTTATATATATACCCACCCGGCGAGAAGAACTGCAACACCCCACCACTATCACACATCGCCACGGAATTATATTGAATGAAAATCAGAAAAGAAGAATCGCTGTTGAGCACATAGTCAAAATCCACCAAGGGCGGATCATGGTTAAAGTCATACTGAATAAATCCACCAATCCCAGTAGTATCCACTTCAGGAGATGTTTTATGACCCATCGTCCAGATATAATCATGCTTTTGGGCGGAGGCTATCCCAATTGCTGCCATGCATAAAAGCATGGCAGCAATCCATTGGTATCCCGAAATTCCTCGAACAGGGTTTTTTCTTATGATATCCATAATAATTATTCTACCGCACAATCGAAATTCGTCTGGAAATCTGATTTTCGAAATCCAAGTTGCTTATTGTGAGGTAATACATTCCTTGAGGCCATTCCTCGGTACCTTGCAGCGGCGGGGACACTATTACCCTTGTCACTATCCCGCTCCTGCAAAGATCGCTGCAATACCGATAACATGCAGCCATTTTTCTGTTTTGGTCCTCGTCCTTCCATCCAGACCGTGTGCGGCGGAGTTTCCCGGTGCCAGGCATCTCTCAATCCTGCCGATAAAAGTCTGGATCTCATGATGCTTGGCATTAATTTACCATCACTTTCCCTGTGGCCAGCACCTCTCCGCCCAGCATGACCTGCCAGGGGCAAAGGCCCGCGGCCGAGGCCGGCAGGGCTTTCCTGAATGAGCGACTGGACGCCCGGGTGGGGATCGCGGCCCTGCTCATCCCCGGAGGGGTATATCTCGTCAATGCGGATTACCGGCGGCGTCTCCCGCCGCAGCGGGGACTCCCTGCCGTACGGCCGGAAAACGGCGGGGATTGACTATTTTTGCCCGGTTACCCGGCCAAACCCCATCGGGTCTTTCCCTCATCCAAATCGTTGCCATGCGGATTCTGCGACTGCTGCTTTTTGTATTCCTCTTTCCTGTCTTCAGCCCTGTTTCCCTCCAGGCCCATGAGGGTATGTGGCTCCCTCACCTGCTCCAACAACTGGAAGGCAGGATGCGGGAAACCGGCATGCGGATGTCGGCAGAGGACATTTATTCCGTCAACAACACGAGCCTGAAGGATGCGGTCCTTCATTTCGGGGGCGGGTGTACGGGCAGTGTGATCAGCAAGGAAGGACTGGTATTGACCAACCACCATTGCGGGTACGGCCAGATCCAGGCCCACAGTACCGTCGAACGCCACCTGCTGCGCGACGGGTTTTGGGCCGGGACCAAAGCGGACGAACTGCCCAACCCGGGCCTGACGGTCACCTTCATCCGCCGCATCGAGGATGTGACGGATATTGCCCTTGCCGGTGTGACGGCTGACATGTCCGAAGCGGAACGCCAGTCCACGATCGACCGGAACCTGAACGACCATGCCCCTTCGGTCCGGAGGGAAGCCGACGAGGACATTTTCTTCCGACCTATCTATTACGGCAACCAATACCTGCTTTTTGTCACGCTGACTTACCGCGACGTGCGCCTCGTAGGCACCCCGCCCGAATCCATCGGCAAATTCGGAGCGGACACGGACAACTGGGTATGGCCCCGTCATACGGGTGATTTCTCCCTGTTCCGCATTTATGCCGGACCCGACAACCGGCCAGCCGATTACAGTCCGGACAACCGGCCTTATGACCCGGTCCACCATCTGCCGGTATCCCTGGGTGGCGTGAAGGAGGGCGATTTTACGCTGGTATACGGATTCCCCGGCCGCACTCAACAGTATCTCCCTGCCTCGGCCGTGGCCATGACCCTTGAATCGGTCAATCCGCCGCGCATCGCCATCCGCGATACCGCCCTTCATATCCTCGACCGCGCGATGCGGGCCGACGAGAAAACGCGGCTTCAATACGCTTCCAAATATGCCCGCATAGCCAATGCGTGGAAGAAATGGATCGGAGAAAACCAGGGGCTGACCCAGACCCGAGCCGTTTGGAAAAAGAAGTCCCTGGAAGCCGAGTTTCGCGAAAGAGTGGAATCCGACCCCCGGTACCATTCATTGCTGGAGGAGCTCGACAGCATCGTGGCCACCGTTACCCCTTATGAGGTGGCGGCCCAATACCACAACGAGATCATCCTCAGGACGGTGGAAATCTTTACACCGGCCCGTTGGCTGCAAACGCTGGCCGCTCGCTATGCCGAGAATGGGGAAAAGGGGTACGCGGACTATTTGCCCCGTGTCCGATCGGCCCTCGCGGGGTTTTACAAAGACTATCGCCCCGACCTCGACAAGGAGGTCTTTGTCGCTTTGATGCAGCTATATGCGCAAGAGGGTGACCCGCGACTGGCCCACCCGATCATATTCCAGTCCTTCGCCGGGGATGGCGCGGTGCAAATGGCCTCCACGCTCTACAGCGGCACCCTGGCGGATGCCGCGCGGACCCTGGCCTTGCTGGACCTCTCCCCCGAGGCATTGACCAATGCCGTCCAAGCCGATCCGGTCATTGGACTTTATGAACAGCTCCAATCGCATTACAAGCGCGAGGTGGGTCAGCCCCTGGCCCGATGGCAGGACGAAATGGACCAGCGGATGCGGCGTTACATGGCAGCTCAGATGGAGGCATTCCCCGACCAGCCCTATTATCCCGACGCCAACGGCACTCTGCGGGTCACCTTCGGCCAGGTGGAGGGTTATCAACCGGAGGGAAGGCCCCGTTACGAATGCCAGACCTGGCTGAGCGGGGTGATCGAAAAATACGTTCCCGGTGATTACGAATTTGACGTCCCGGCCCGGCTTCGGGAATTGGAAGAACGGAAGGACTACGGTCCTTACGGTGAGGGCGACCGGATGCCCGTATGTTTTATCGGCTCCAACCATACGACCGGGGGCAATTCGGGCAGTCCGGCCATGGATGCCGACGGCCATTTGATCGGGCTCAATTTTGACCGGGTATGGGAAGGGACCATGAGTGACCTGAACTTTGATCCCTCCATCTGCCGCAACATCATGGTGGATGCGAGATACATCCTGTTCATCATCGACAAATTTGCCGGCGCGCGTCATATCGTGGATGAAATGACCCTTGTGAACACCCGCAGGTAATAACTTTGGAGCGATTTTTGAACTCCGCTTCGACCTGAACAACCCAATAATCCAAAACACCATGCGTTTCCCCCTGTTCCTTTTCGGGCTGCTAGCCAGCCTTTCCCCTGTCATTGCCCAGGATTGCGAGAACAAGATTACCCTGCTGGGCGGTGATTTCGATTTGATGGAAATCAACCGGGTCATCCGGACGCCGGACAACCACTTCATTCTGGCCGGTCAGAAAAATGCCGATGCCGTGGTCATGAAACTGGACGGGTGTGGCAACGTGATCTGGGAGAAGTCCCATACCTACGGCACCGAGCAATCTTTTCGGGACATCATCCTCAACGGCACCCAATTCATTGCCATCGGTTATTGTACCGACTGCCGCGCCAACGATACGGGCCGCAAGATCCTCATCCAGGAACTGTCGGCTACCGGAGACAAAACGGGTGCCTCCAAATTGCTGGGGCCCACCAATCTGGATGCCGACGCCTACCGGATCCGCGCAGTCAGCGGCGATCGCTATGTGGTGGCCGGCACGCGGACCATCACGCAGGGCAACGTCTCCGGGAATGCCATGTTTGCGTACCTGCTGGACAATGCCCTCAATACGCAAACCCTGCAATTTTTCGGGTTGAAGACCCTTCACGAAGTCGCCTACGATGTGGTGGAGATCCCCGGAACAGGTTTTGTATTTGCCGGCAAGTCCTCCCAGACGACGGCGCCGGTGACCTCGCAAATGCGGCTGGTGGGCACCAACAACAGCTTGTTGGAGATCTGGTCCCAGGAATTCTTTCCGGTGTCCTCTGCCACGGAACAAGCCGCCCGCGCCATCGGCAGGCTCCCTGACGGCGATCTCGTCATTGCGGGATCCAAACTGGAAGGCAGCCAGACCCAACTCTTTGTCGGCAAGGTCAACCACCTGAACGGAGCGCTGAAATCGCAGGCCACTTATGGTGGCAGCGGCGATGATTTTGCCCGCGACCTCCAGGTGATCAGCCAGCAGGAAATCCTGATCGGCGGCTTGCGTTCCGAAAGCGGATTCACCGAAAACCCCTGGGGTTTGCTCGTCAACAGCAGCCTGGCGCTGACCCATACCTACCCGATTCCGAACCAGGGATTGTTCAACAGCGTGGTGGCCTTTACGGACAACGGCAAGCAGCATTACGCCTTTGCCGGTACAGCGATCGGATTTCCCGCCCGCGGCATTTTCGCCCGTACCACTGCCCTGCCCTCCGACACCGAAGCCGTTCGGGAGGCGGATGCCCGGTTGCAACTTTACCCCAATCCCGTCCGGGATGTGCTGTACCTCAGCGGATGGGAATGGCCCGCCGGCACGCGGATGTCCCTGTTGACACTGGATGGTCGTACGGTCCTGGACAGCGCGGCCATGTCAACGCTTGACCTGGGCCGCATTCCTGCGGGATCCTACCTCCTGCAGTTCCGCTGGGAAAACGGGCAATTTGCCCGGCAGATCACCGTGACGGACTGACCAGACTTTTTACCCCATCAAAAAGGCCTGACGTTCGATGAGCGTCAGGCCTTTTCATTGGCAGGGAGCAGGTCAACCAGCCCTGCCGAGAAGAAGGGCCATGTTGGTCAGGCTTTTGACGCGATTCTCCACCTCAGCCACCGGCAGGCGATCCTGCCGGAGCGTGTCGCGATCGCGCAAGGTAACGGTACCGTCATCCAGCGTCTGAAAATCAACCGTCACGCAGTAGGGGGTGCCGATGGCATCCTGACGGCGGTAACGCCGGCCTATGGCGTCCTTTTCATCGTACTGACAGGGAAAATGCGCCTTGAGCTGATCGAATATCCCGCGGGCTTTGGCGGTCAGATCCTCCTTGTTTTTGACGAGGGGCAGAATGGCACATTTGACCGGGGCCAGAGGGGGCGGGAGTTTGAGGACGGTACGGATGGCATCCTGTCCTTCGGCATCGGGTACGGTCTCCTCGGTATAGGCATGACTCATCATGGCGAGGAACATCCGGTCACAACCGATGGATGTTTCCACGACATAGGGAATGTAATTCTCGTTGAGTTCGGGATCAAAATACTGCAGTTTGCGCCCTGACAATTCCTGGTGGCTGGACAGGTCGAAATCCGTACGGCTGTGGATGCCTTCCAATTCGCGGAATCCGAAAGGAAATTCAAACTGGATATCCACGGCGGCATTGGCATAATGGGCCAGGTTGTCGTGGTCTTTGAACCGGAGTTTGCCGGGCGGTGTACCGAGGGCGAGATGCCATTGCATGCGCTGCTCCTTCCAGTACCGGTAAAAATCCATTTCCGTGCCGGGACGCACAAAAAACTGCATTTCCATTTGTTCGAACTCCCTCATGCGGAAAATGAATTGCCGGGCGACGATCTCATTCCGGAATGCCTTGCCGATCTGGGCAATTCCGAAGGGAATTTTCTGCCGTGTGGTTTTCTGGACATTGAGAAAGTTGACAAAAATCCCCTGGGCGGTTTCCGGCCGCAGGTAAAGCTTGCCTTCCTCTCCGGCGATATTACCCATCTGGGTGGAGAACATGAGGTTGAATTGGCGTACTTCCGTCCAGTTGCGACTGCCGCTCACCGGATCGGCGATGTCCAGGTCGGCGATCAATCTGCCCAGTCCCTCCATGTCGTTGGCCGACATGCAGGTAGCCAGCCGCTGTTCCGTTTCATCCGCTTTTTGCTGGTATTCCAGGACCCGCGGGTTGGTCTGGCGGAACATGGCCTCGTCAAACTGGTCGCCAAACCGCTTGGCGGCTTTGTCCACTTCCTTGTCCACTTTAGCCTGGATCTTTTCTATGGCTTCCTCGATCAGCTGATCGGCCCTGTAGCGTTTTTTGGAATCCTTGTTGTCCACGAGGGGATCATTGAAAGCGTCCACGTGACCTGAGGCCTTCCAGGTCCTGGGGTGCATGAATATGGCCGCATCGATACCCACAATATTCTCGTGCATGCGCACCATGGCCTGCCACCAGTAGTCTTTGATGTTGTTTTTCAACTCCACCCCGTAGGGTCCGTAATCATATACGGCGCTCAGACCGTCGTAGATCTCGCTGGAGGGATAGATGAATCCGTATTCCTTACAATGGGAAACGATGTTCCTGAACAGATCTTCGGGCTGGACGGACATGGTGGTGATTGATCGTTAAAAAAGCCGGGCAAATATAGGGGCATTCACGATGGAAGGCCTGCTCCGGGGTTGTACGCCCCCGGGGGCTGTCCGGTTGCGCCCGTGCCGACCGGATTACCTCGGCGGGTGACCAGGGTCATCCGCCATTCTTCCCGTCTTTTCGAAATTTGCCCTGTACCCAAACCTTTGACCATGCCCTTCAAATCCATCCTGACAATACTCGTTTTGCTCCTTGCCGGCGTCGCCGGTCATGCCCAAACGGAAACCCTGACCGGCAAGTCAGGGGCCGGTGGATTTGGCGGACCGATCATGGAGTGGAGTGAATTGACCGCCATTACCGGGCTGGGAATGGGGGGCGGTGGCGCTTTGGTGATGGGCGAATTTTTTATTGGTGGCTTCGGGATCGGCGCCGGGCACGGGCGTCGTACCATTGACGGCCGACCATATGAAATCTCCTTCGGGGCTGGAGGGGTTTGGCTGGGGTACACCCCGCGGACCCGAAAGCTGGTGCACCCTTGGCTGGATTTGCGCGCGGGCTGGGGGGGCGCTGATGTCCAGCCCGCCCACCGGGATGATGACGCAGCATCGTGGAGCAGCAACATGACATTCGTGCACCCCGGCATCGGCGTCGAGGTCAATGTCACGCGCTGGTTTCGCCTGGCAGCCACCTTTGGATACCGGGCCACCTTTGGCGTCCGCGGACTGCCGGCCGGGCTGGGGCCCGACAATTTCAGCAGCATGACCGGAGGGCTGGTTTTCAGGTTCGGAGGATTTCCCGGTGACTGAACACCGGCACATCCCATTTTTTTCACCAACAACACATACCCATGTCTGACACCCCTCTCCTCACCACCCCGGAAGCCTTTCGCGAAGCCTACGATCGCAGCGTTCGCGACCCTGAAGGGTTTTGGGCGGAGCTGGCCTCCACTTTCCGTTGGCACAAGCCCTGGTCCCGGGTGCTATCCTGGAATTTTGACCGCCCGGAGATCCGGTGGTTTGAAGGGGCCCGGCTTAATATCACGGAGAATTGCCTGGACCGTCACCTGGAAACCCGAGGAGACCAAACGGCCATTCTGTGGGAGCCCAACGATCCATCGGATCCCACGCGGCGCTATACTTACCGCGCTTTGCATACCGAAGTGTGCCGGGCTGCCAACGCCCTGAAGGAGCTCGGCGTGCGGAAAGGGGACCGGGTCTGTTTTTACATGCCTATGGTCCCCGAACTGGCCATCGGCGTACTCGCCTGTGCCCGTATCGGCGCCGTCCATAGTGTCGTTTTTGCCGGCTTTTCGGCCAATGCGTTGGCCGACCGGATCCAGGACGCCCAATGCCGCCTGGTCATCTGCTCGGACACCAATCAAAGAGGTGCCAAAGCCATCCCGGTCAAGGAGGTGGTGGACGAAGCGCTGGCCTCCGGCTGCCCTTCCGTGGAACACGTCCTCATCCTCCGTCATACGGGAGATCCCGTCTCCATGACAGCCGGACGCGATCTGTGGTGGCATGACCTGGTGGACAGGCAGGAAGGCGACTGTCCGGCCGAAATCATGGATGCCGAAGACATGCTGTTCATTCTGTACACCTCGGGCTCGACAGGCAAACCCAAAGGGGTGGTCCATACCTGCGGGGGATACATGGTGTACGTATGGTACACCTTCCTCCAGGTGTTTCAATATCGCCAGGGGGACCTGTATTTCTGTACGGCGGACATCGGTTGGATCACCGGCCACAGTTATATCGTTTACGGACCTCTTCTGGCCGGTGCATCGGTCGTCATGTTTGAAGGCGTGCCTACGTTTCCCACCCCGGCCCGGTTCTGGGACATCATTGACAAACACGGTGTCCATCAGTTTTACACGGCCCCGACGGCCATCCGGGCTTTGATGGCGCTGGGTGACGAGTGGGTGGAAGGGCATGACCTCTCCAGCCTGAAAGTGCTGGGTTCGGTAGGCGAACCGATCAACGAGGAAGCCTGGCACTGGTATCACCGGCATGTCGGCCGTGAAAAGGTCCCCATTGTGGACACGTGGTGGCAAACCGAGACGGGCGGGATCCTGATCTCCCCGATACCCGGCGCCACACCCATGAAACCCGGCTATGCCACCTTTCCCCTTCCCGGCATCCAGCCCTGTCTGGTGGACAATGAAGGCCGTTTGCTCGAAGGCCCTGTCGCAGAGGGCATGCTCTGTTTCCGGTTTCCCTGGCCGGGCATCCTGCGCACGACATACGGCGATCATGAAAGGTGCCGCACCACTTATTTTTCCCAGTTTCCCGGCCTGTATTTCAGCGGTGACGGCGCCCGCCGGGATGCCGACGGGCAGTACCGCATCATCGGCCGGGTGGACGACGTCATCAATGTGTCCGGGCACCGTATCGGGACCGCCGAGGTCGAGAATGCCATCAACCTGCACCCGGAGGTCGTCGAATCGGCCGTGGTGGGCTATCCCCATGATATCAAAGGACAGGGCATCTACGCGTATGTGATCACACGGCATCCCGTCCCGGATACGGCTGCCTTCCGCAAGGAAGTGCTGGCGGTGGTCACCAAAGAAATCGGACCCATCGCCAAACCCGACAGGATCCAGATCGTGTCCGGTCTGCCCAAAACGCGGTCTGGCAAGATCATGCGGCGCATCCTTCGCAAAATTGCCGCGGCCGACTTCTCGGGTATGGGAGACACTTCCACCCTGCTCAATCCGGAAATCGTGGAGGAAATCCGCGCCGGGGCGATGAAGGTCTGATCAGTTGGGCAGGTTGCGCAGTTTGTCGCGGTTCTGGATGTGGATGGCGTTGTCCTCGATCCGGATCAGGCCTTCTTCGCGGAAATCGCTGAGAGTCCGGATGAGTGTTTCTTTGGCCGTTCCGATGATTTGGGCCAGATCCTGGCGCATCATCGAAATGGGCTCCTGCCTGCCTTCCTGGGTGTATTTGTCGCTCAGATCGAGCAGCGCATCGGCCACGCGTTTGCGCACGGAATTGTAGGCGATGCGGATCAGGTTTTGTTCCTGCTCGGCGAGGTTGCTGGCTAGCATGCGGATCAACCTGGCCGCTACATCGCGGTTTTGGTGGAGAAGCCGCAGAAAATCCTCCCGCGCTATGTAATAGACCTCGGCGTCGTCAAGGGCCATGGCGGAAGTGGTATAGGTGGTTTCATTCAGCATTTCCATGTAGCCGATAAAATCGCCTTTGACGGCTACCTGAACGATGAGTTCACGACCGTCCTCACTGGCCTTGAATACTTTGATCCGGCCCTTTTCGACCAGATACACGGCGCGGGGATAAGAACCTTCGTGATAGAGGGATTCCTTGGCTTTGAGGATGCGGACACCCTGTTCGTGGGAAATGTCCAGGAGATTGGAGTAGCCTCTTGCCTCGTCGATAAACGCCTGCACGCCGGAAGCATCCCGGCTGAATTCGCGCTGGATCTTTTCGCTTTTGCGCAACCGGGTTTCGATCGCTTCGAGCAATTCCACGTCGTCAAATGGTTTGGAGATATAATCGTCCGCCCCGAGGTTCATGCCTTTCCGGATATCGCTTTTTTCGGTTTTGGCCGTCAGGAATATGAAGGGGATGGAGGCCGTGTCCGGGTTTTTGGAAAGGATGTGCAAAACACCGAAACCGTCGAGTTCGGGCATCATGACATCACAGAGGATCAGGTCCGGATGATGACCAACGGCGAGTTCGACGCCGACTTTGCCATTCTCTGCCGCCAGCACCTCGTATTTGGAAAGGGTGAGGATTTCGGCAAGGTTCTCCCTGACATCGGGATTGTCTTCGATAATGAGGATCTTTTTCATGCTGTCTAACGCCTGTCGAAGGTATGGCTTCCCGGTCAATTGACAAGGCAGGGTCAGCGGACCGGTGCCTCGAGGGGAATGGTCACGGTGAATACGGTGCCCTGGCCTACTGCCGAACGGAAGGAGATTTCTCCCCCCAGGAGCGATACATAATGCCGGACGATATTGAGTCCGAGGCCTGTACCCTGAATGTTGATGGCATTCTTGGCCCTGAAAAAACGGGTGAATAAATATTGCTGGTCCTGAGGGGGGATACCGATCCCCTCGTCTTCCACTTCGATGACAAAAGCCTGATCGGACGGGGTACAGCGGGTATAAATGGGTTGACCCTCGCCGGAATACTTGATGGCGTTGGACAACAGGTTGTACAGCAAATGTTTGATCAGGGTGCGGTCCTGAAAGGGCTGGATGCCGGCACACCCGTCTTCACAACGAATGGATTGGCCGGCTTTGAGATTGGGTCGCAGTTCTTCGGTCACCTCCGCGACCAGATCGGATAGCTCGAATGATTCGGGTTGGACAGAGATGCGCCCTTCCTCGAGCTTGGCCATGGACAGAAAGTCGTCCAGGATACCGGTGAGCATGCTGACGGAAGCTTTAATGCGCTCGATATGGCGCAAGCGCTGCGGCTGCTGACCCTCATCCGGATACCGGGCAATCAGGCCGGCGGAAGAAAGTACGGTACTGAGTGGGGTGCGAAATTCATGGGAGGCCATGGACACAAACCGGCTCTTGAGTTCATTGAGTTCTTTTTCCTTTTCCAGGGCGGCCTGGAGTTCTTTTTCATTCTGGCGAAGGATGGATTCGATCTGTTGCCGCTCGCTGATCTCCCTGTTGAGCGCATCGTTGATCTCGATGAGCTGGGCATTTTTCTCTTCGAGTTCGAGGGTGCGCTGCATGACTTTTCGCTCCAGCTCGCGGTTCATGCGTTCGATCTCGGCTTCGGCGGCGCGGAGATCGGTGGTGTCGTGGATGACGCCGGCAAAGAAAACGCCGCTCTCCTCTTCGACCCGGGCTACGGAAAGACGCATGGGAAACAGGGAGCCGTCCTTTCGCCGGCCGTATTCATCCCTTCCCTTGCCGATGATCCTGGCCTCTCCGGTCCGGATATAGGAACCGATATAGTCATCATGCCGCTCGGCATGGTGAGGCGGCATGAGAATACTGACATTCCGCCCTACCAATTCATCGTGGTCATAGCCGAAGAGCCGGACGGTGGCGCCGTTGATCATCCGGATGAATCCCCGGTGATCAATAACGATCATGCAATCGACGGCCGACGAAAAAATGGCCTCCAAAATCACGGCCTGCCCGCTTGCAAACAACTGATTGTCAACGCTTGAATGGCCCGAGGATTCGCTTTTGGGCCCTGGGCCGCTAGTCAATGTCATAATTGCTGGTGATTTTGATCATCTGCCACTGCAAAGGAAAGCCTTTTTTTTGCCTCATCAATCAAACCCCACCTTATGAACTTCCAGGCCCCGGTCAGCGAATATATGACCAAACAAGTGATCTCCGTAAGCGCCGAAGACAGTCTCGAGACCGTCAAGGAGATTTTCGACAAATACAACATCCACCATGTGCCGGTAGTCCGCATCCGGCAGATCGAAGGCATCATTTCCAAATCGGATCTGCTGCATTTCCTGCGGGGATTTACGCACACCCCGGAAAGCGATTTGCTGGATGCCGCCCGCTTGCGCAATTACAAAGCCAAGGATCTCATGACTACCCGGATGGCCAAGGTCGAATCCAGCGACCGGATCAATGTGGCCCTGGAGGTCTTCAAGATCAACCGTTTCCATGCGCTTCCTGTCGTGGACAACGGCGAATTGGTGGGAATTCTGACCACCCATGACATCATCAGCGCTCTCGTGACCGAAGACCCGGTCAAATCGACCCTTTAAACCCAAAACTCCAGCCCCCCATGAAATGGTACCTGGTTCCGACGGATTTTTCCACCGCGGCCACACACGCTGCGCGCTACGCCCTGGAATTGGCAAAGAGGGGGGATTACGGCGTTCATTTCTTTTATGCCTTCCAGCCGGACCTCGATGTCCAGTCCCCCTTCCTGTACGACTCGATGGCCAAATTGCAGGAGATGTGGATGGAAAAGCTGGAGCATTGGTCGGAGGACATGCGGAAAAGTGTCGAAGGCATTGACCGTTCCCGCGTCCGCAATGAGGTGAGTATCGGATTTGCAGCCGAAGAAATCATCAAACTCAGCGACGAGGACGACTACAGCCTCATCGTCATGGGGACGCGTGGAGAAGGCGATCGCATCGGCACCTGGCTGGGTACCGTTTCTTCCAAAGTGGCGCAAGAGGCCTATTGTCCGGTTTGGCTGATTCCGGTGGATGCCACCCTTCAGCCCCTTCGCAATATCCTCTACAGCAGTGGAGGTGATGCCATCGAAGAGGAAATGATCCACCAGGTGGTGCGGTTTACCCGCAAGTTGGAGGGCACCCTGCATTTCGTCCATATCCATGACACCCACGGAGCCCCGGACGAAAACGTGATCGAGCGCATCTTCGACACCCTGGGTGCCGGTGCGTTTGGAGACCTTTCCTATATCGTGGAAATGATCAACGGCCAGAAAGTCGTCGACGAGCTGAACGCCTACATTCTGGAAAACGAAATTGATCTGCTGGTGGCTGTTACGCACCACAAGTCCTTTTGGGAAAAACTGATGCAACACTCGGTCACACGCGACCTGGTCAGGCATGCCGGTATCCCCACCCTGGTGCTGCACAAAGACGATCACCACACGCTCAATGACTTTATTGATACCGTCAACTGGCCGTTGGTGCTGACCAAGTGATTCACCAAATCCCTACAGGACCTATCTTGCGGTCATGATCCTGATCGCTACCGATTACTCCCTAAACGCTCTCCACGCCACCCGGGTGGGTCTTCATCTGGCACAGCATACCGACTCCCGGGTGATGCTGCTGCACACCTTCAAATCGCCTTCGAGGGCCGGCCGTTTCATCAACATGGACCTTTACATCCGCAAAGCGGCCGAGGAGGACATGGAGGAGTTTATCGGACGCATTGAGGAACGATATATCCCTTATATCGACGAAACCCGTATTCTGCCCGGATACACGGAAGAAGTCATCCGTCATCTGGAGGCGCGGTTGCCCGTCGGATTGGTGGTGTTGGGTACCCAGGGTGACAGCGCCATCCGGGAAATTTTCATGGGGCGCACCGCCACCAGTCTGCTCAACAAACTCTCCTGTCCGATGCTGGCTGTCCCTCCGGAAGCAGAAATTGCTGCGCCCGCCGCGCTGATTTTTGCCTGGGATGGCGACCCGCTGGATCCCCATGTCTGTCAAACGCTGACGGAATGGTCGGCCAAAATCCGGTGTCCTCTGCAATTGGTCCACCTGCACGCTCCGCACAAACCCGACCCCGATCCGGAGACCGCGCGCATTTTTACTGCCGAACAAATAGCGATCACTGCACTGCCGGTACCCGGTGACCTCAAGGCGGGACTGGACACCTATCTCGCCGGGCATCCCCGTGCCTGGCTGGCCATGATCAAGCGGAAAAGAGGCCTTTTCGAACCTCTTTTCCACGAATCCATGGTCAAGCGTCAGCTCTTCACCACCACAGCGCCATTGCTGATTCTCTGACCGGTCGGCCCGTCACAACTTTATGGGCAACCGGCAGGCGATCTGGGTGTTTTGCCCTACCTTCGCCCCACCTACCAACACCTCTGAAGATGGCCGATCCAACCTCGCTTGTACGCACCGCCACCCAAGTGCGGCGGGACATCATTCGCATGGTGGCACAGGCCAAAAGCGGTCATCCGGGCGGGTCCCTGGGATGTGCCGATTTTCTTACGGCCCTTTACCTGGGTGTGATGGAACGCAAGCCGGGATTCCACATGGACGGCCGGGACGAGGATGTTTTCTTTTTGTCCAACGGACACATTTCTCCCCTCTGGTACAGTATCCTGGCGCGCTGCGGGTATTTCCCCTTGTCCGAGCTCGGCACCTTCCGCCAGATCAACAGCCGGCTGCAGGGCCACCCCGCCACGCACGAGGGCTTGCCCGGTATACGGGTGGCCTCCGGATCGCTCGGCCAGGGTCTCAGTGTCGCGATCGGCGCTGCCCTCGCCAAAAAATTGAACGGCGATCCGCATTTGGTCTATTGCCTGACCGGGGACGGTGAACTCCAGGAAGGGCAAATCTGGGAAGCGGCGATGTTCGCCGCCCATCACCGGGTGGACAATCTCCTGGTGACGGTGGACTGGAACGGCCAGCAGATTGACGGGGCCAACGAAGACGTCATTTCCCTGGGCGACCTGCCTGCCAAATGGCGCGCTTTCGGGTGGGAGGTGCTATCCATGGATGGCCATGACATGCCCCAAATCCTGGATACACTGGGCGATGCCCGCCGGCGTTGCGGCCAGGGAAAACCCGTGGTCATCCTGATGAAGACCGAAATGGGCAAAGGCGTCGACTTTATGGAGGGGTCGCACAAATGGCACGGGGTGGCTCCCAATGCCGAACAAACCGCATCGGCACTCGCCCAGCTGGAAGAAACCCTCGGAGACTACTGATCCATGGAGACTGCATCATTGAAAACCGACCTCTTCGACCGCCTGGAAGTCATGGGCAAGAAAGCCACCCGGGACGGGTTTGGTGCCGGGCTTTTGGAAGCCGGCACCCGACATGCCGACGTGGTGGCCCTTTGCGCCGATCTGACGGGGTCGCTCAAAATGGATGATTTCCAGGCCCGATTCCCGGACCGGTTTTTCCAGGTCGGCATCGCCGAGGCCAACATGATGGGGATCGCCGCCGGTCTTGCCACCTCCGGCAAGATCCCTTATACGGGGACATTTGCCAATTTCTCAACGGGCCGGGTGTATGATCAGATCCGGCAGAGCATTGCTTATTCCCACAAGAATGTGAAGATATGCGCTTCTCATGCCGGCCTCACCCTGGGGGAGGACGGTGCCACACACCAGATCCTGGAAGATATCGGGATGATGAAAATGCTGCCCGGCATGACCGTGATCAATCCCTGTGATTACAACCAGACCAGGGCCGCGACGATGGCCATTGCCGACCACAGCGGCCCGGTGTACTTGCGTTTCGGCCGTCCCAACTGGCCCGTTTTCATACCCGAAGATCAGCCTTTCCGGATCGGCAAGGCCCTGCCCCTCCGCTATGGTTCGGATGTCACTGTGTTGGCCACCGGCCATTTGGTTTGGCTGGCTGTCGAAGCGGCCCGTGCGCTGGCCGCAGAGGGCATTTCCTGCGACCTGATCAACATCCACACCATCAAACCGCTCGATGAGGAAGCGATCATCGGTTCCGTGCGCCGAACTGGCTGTGTCGTCACCTGCGAGGAGCACAACCGGATCGGAGGACTCGGCGACAGCGTGGCGCAATGCCTGGCCCGGCACTGGCCCTGCCCACAGGAATATGTGGCGGTAGATGACCGGTTTGGCGAAAGCGGCAAACCCGAAGAACTCCTGGAGAAATACGGGCTAACCACGCCTGCCATTATGGCCGCCGTCAGGAAGGCGGTCGCACGCCGTACAAAATCCTGATTGTCCGAAGACCCTTTTCAGTCCCTCATGAAATTCAACACAAAAGTCATCCATGCCGGGATCGAGCCCGATCCATCCTCCGGGGCCATCATGACGCCCATCTACCAGACGTCGACTTATGTCCAGGAAGGCCCGGGGCAGCACAAAGGGTATGAATATGCCCGGACGGGCAATCCGACCCGTCGGGTTCTGGAACAAAACCTGGCGGCCCTGGAGAACGGTCATGACGGCATTTGTTTCGGTTCGGGTCTCGCTGCCATGGACGCCATCCTCAAGCTTCTGAAAGCGGGCGATGAAGTAGTGGCCTCGAATGACCTGTACGGCGGTTCGTACCGGTTGCTCCGCCGGATTTTCGAACCCTTCGGACTGGCCTCGCGGTTTGTCCCCATGCATGATCTCCGCGCCCTCGAGGCGGCGTTGACACCGGCCACACGCCTGATCTGGATTGAAACCCCTACCAACCCCCTGCTGCAGATTGTCGACATCCGTGCCGTATGTGATCTGGCCCGGAGCAAAGGGATCATGACCTGTGTGGACAACACTTTCGCCAGTCCCTACCTGCAGACTCCTCTGGACCTTGGGGCCGACCTGGTCATGCACAGCGCTACCAAATATCTCGGTGGTCATTCGGACCTGGTCCTCGGCGCGGTGGTAGCCCGGCACTCCGAACTGTCGGAGCGACTGCACTTCGTCCAGAATGCGTCGGGTGCCGTGCCGGGCCCCATGGACTGTTTCCTGGTCCTGAGAGGTATCAAAACCCTCCACCTGCGTGTACAGCGTGCCTGTGATAACGCCAGGGCCGTGGTGCAGTTCCTCAGGGACCACCCCAAGGTGGGACGTGTGCTCCATCCGGGATTGTCCGATCATCCCCAACATGAGGTGGCAGCTCGCCAGATGCGCGATTTCGGCGGTATGGTGTCTTTCGATCTGAAGGACGACCGTCCTGACCAGGCCTGGAAGGTCCTTTCGGGTACCCGGTTGTTTTCGCTGGCTGAATCGCTGGGAGGTGTCGAATCGCTGATCGGCCATCCGGCATCCATGACGCATGCCTCCATCCCGCGCGAAGAACGGATCGCCAACGGATTGACCGATAGTCTCATCCGCCTCAGCGTCGGTGTGGAGGACGCCGGTGACCTGTTGGAAGATCTCGACCAGGCCCTGGCCAGGGTCTGAAAATAGAGCCGGCGGATTTCAGCCAACCGTATTAACTTTGGACGGCCAACCACAGGGAGTGTCACTGCACATCCTTATGGTTATGGCCTATCCCGTTTCCCCTTCCCTGCCCATCAAGTCCTGGGCCGAAGATGACCGCCCCCGAGAGAAGTTGCTGTTGAAAGGGCCCCGGGCTCTCTCCGACGCCGAACTCATCGCCATTCTGCTGGGATCCGGCACGCGGGAAGAAACCGCCCTGGGCTTGGCCCGACAATTGCTTCGCCGATTTCACGACAACATCCCGGAGCTGTCGCGGGCTACTTCCGCGGAGCTGATGGCCATCCGGGGCATTGGCGAAGCGAAAGCGGTAGCTGTCCTGGCTGCTCTGGAACTGGGCCGGCGCCGGCAAATGAGCGAGGCCAGATCCCTGCCTGCCATTGTCTCCTCCCGCGATGCCTACGAGCTGCTCGCCCCCCTGATGGCCGATCTCGATCGCGAGGAATTCTGGCTTCTGCTCCTCAACCGGGCCAACAAGGTCCTCGCCGTCGAACAGATCAGCGCCGGTGGCATCACCAGTACCGTCGTGGATCCCAAACTGGTATTCCGCAAAGCCCTCGACGCACGTGCCACCGGTATTATCCTGTCGCACAATCACCCCAGCGGGCAGCTCAAACCCAGTGATCCGGACATCGCGTTGACCCGCAAACTCCGGCAAGCCGGCCAGGTACTGGAAATCTCGATCGTCGATCACATCATCATCACCCACTCGGGGTATGTGTCCTTCGCCGACGAGGGGTTGTAAACCAAATGCACGGAGGCATTTGGCAGCGGATTGCCCTACCTTTGTGCCTCCATGGCCTCCGGCAGGTTCAACTTCTCCCTCTTCGCCCGGGTGCTTTCCCTGGCCGCCCCTCACCGGGGTTTGTTCGTGCGGTCGCTGGTGCTTGCCGTGGTGCTGGCACCGTTGGCTACTTCCCGCCCCCTGCTGATCCAGCGGATGGTGGACCACCACATCCTGGTCCCCGATCCGAAAGGGTTGCTGACCATGACCTTGTTGATCGCGGCCCTTCTGGTCGCGGAGGTGCTTTTCCGATACTCCTTCATATTCATCACGAGCCTGCTCGGCCAAAGAGTCATCCGGGATCTCCGCATCAGGGTGTTCGATCATGTCACCCATCTCCAGCTCCGGTATTTCGATACCACCCCGATCGGCACCTCCACCACCCGCACCATCAACGACATCCAAACGATCAATGACGTTTTCTCTCAGGGCACCATTACCATTCTCGCCGACTTGTTGACCGTTTTCACGGTTTTAGCGATCATGTTCCTGACGAGTTGGAAACTCACGCTGATCTGCCTGCTGACCATGCCGCTCCTGGTCATCGCTTCCTGGATTTTCAAGGAGAAAGTCAAAGCTGCCTTCCAAAAGGTGCGGCATCAGATCCAGCAAATGAATGCCTTCCTGCAGGAGCATATCAGCGGAATGCGCGTGGTGCAACTTTTCACGGCGGAGCGCCGGGAGAAGGAGAAATTCAGAAATATCAACCGTGCCTATACCCGGGCCAACCTCGATTCGATCACGGCTTACGCTCTTTTTTTCCCGGCCGTGGAAATCATCTCCGCCACCTCACTGGCCCTGATGGTCTGGTGGGGCGCCCAGTCGGCCATTGGAGGAGAGGTCACACTGGGGGCCCTCATTGCTTTTCCCATCTATCTCAACATGCTCTTCCGGCCCATACGGATGCTGGCCGACAAATTCAACACGCTGCAAATGGGACTGGTGGCTGCGGAAAGGGTCTTTGCCCTTCTGGACAACCACCAGTTCATCCCCAACCAGGGAAAACGGCAACCCGACAAATTGCACGGCGATATCGTATTCGACCGGGTGCGGTTTTCTTACGACGGCACGCACACCATCCTTCACGATCTCAGCTTTGCCATGCAACGCGGTCAAACCCTCGCGATCGTCGGCAGCACCGGGTCAGGCAAATCGACCATCATCAATATTCTGAACCGCTTTTACGAAATTGACGGAGGTACCGTGCTGATCGACGGCCATCCCATCCAGGATTACGAACTTTATCATCTCCGGCGGCATATAGGCATGGTCCTGCAGGACGTCTTCCTTTTTTCGGGAAGCATCTATGACAACATCTCCCTGAATGATCCCTCCATTTCCCGGGAAGCGGTCGAAGAGGCAGCCCGCCAAATCGGCGCCGATGCCTTCATCCATCGTCTGCCGGGAGGTTATGATTTTGAAGTGCGGGAGCGCGGCGCCACGCTTTCAATGGGTCAGAGGCAACTCATTTCCTTTGTCCGTGCCCTCGTCTTCAACCCCGACATCCTGATCCTCGATGAAGCCACTTCGTCCATTGACTCCGAGACCGAAGCCGTCATACAGCATGCCATTGAAACACTGATTGCCCGCCGCACGTCCATTATTATCGCCCACCGCCTTTCGACCATTCGGAATGCCGATCAGATCCTCGTCCTGGAGAAAGGCCATCTCCTTGAAACCGGCACCCACGATGAACTCATGCAGAAAGAAGGAGGGCGATACAGGGAGCTTGTCGAGATGCATTTTGCCGCCGCCTTGTGATCATCTTACGTATCATTTTTCCCTTATATGTAAATTATATCTTAATAATGCCTTCGGGAGTGGACATTTTCAGCGGAAGGGCGTTATTTTGTAAGACGCTTTGTCCGAAAACACCACCCCATGACCCTCTTTTTTGAACGCAACCGACTCAATCCCTTTGCCAATCTGACGGGCATCCTCCTGATGGCCGTCATGATGGTGGGATTATTTTACGTCGCCAAAGGCCTTTTCTGGCTTCTGGCCAAAGCCGCCATTTTCTTTCTGGTCGGCGCACTGATCCTGCATTATCCGACCGTCCTTGGCTTTTTCAAGTGGTTGTGGAACATGCTGCGGCAAAACGTCCTGCAGGGACTGGTACTGACCGCGCTCAGCGCTTTGCTGTACCCGGTGGTATTTACCGTCCTGTTCTTCCGGGCCTTGCTCAACCGAAAAATTGCCCGCATCGAACGCTCCATTCGCACCTCCCAGCAAGGGGAATTTGTGGATTTTGAAGAACTCGAATCCACACTCCAGACCCGCAAGCGCCGGGTGGAACCAGCGGGAGCTATGACCGAAGATCCCTACAAGGATCTGTTCGAGTAACCAGCGCCGGTATCATTCCTCTTCACCCAGGGAATCGCCGTCTACATCATGCGGCTCACTGTCCGTTAGTTCGTCTTCCCGGAGGTCGGGCGTGTCATCCCCTTCTTCGTTGGCAGAAAGCCAGAAACGGTTCATCCCTTCGCCCCCGGCAATCTGAAGGGCTTGCTGGTTGAGAAGTTCGAGGAGGGCAAGGAATGTGACAATGGCGTGAATCCGGTTTTCACAATCCCGGAAAAGATCCTCGAATCCCACCTTGACCCCGGGCATCAGGAGCGACAGGATATACTGCTGCTGGTCGCGGATGGTATAGGGCCAGCGGACCACCTGGTGGACCGCTTGTTTGCGCCGGTTTTCTTCAAACCGTTGCATGACCTTTTCGAAAGCCTGCAGCAACCGGAAGAGAGAAAGCGACTCCAGCTCCACATCGACCAGGGCTTTGGTAGCCAGCTGCCGCAATTCTTCCGAAGCAAATCCGCGTGCGGAACGGAACTGGCGGTCCTCCTCGAGCTGCCGCATTTCGTCCAGGACATCCTTGTACCGTTTATACTCCAACAAACGATCCACCAGTTCCTGTCGGGGGTCGATTTCCCGGCCGGTCTCATCGATTTGTTTGCGGGGCAGGAGCATTCTGGCTTTGATGCTCATGAGCTGGGCGGCGACCAGGATGAATTCGCTGGCGAGGTCCACGTCGAGCGATTCGAGGTGGTGGATATAGCGGAGGAAATCATCGGTGATTTGCGAGATCGGGATATTGTAAATATCCAGTTCGTCGCGCTCGATAAAAAACAGCAACAGGTCGAAAGGCCCCTCAAACTGGGGGAGGCGTA